>JASJCE010000496.1 GCA_030066155.1 Desulfobacterales bacterium
CGCAAAAATAACTTCACATTTTAAGCGCCGATGCATCCTGCCTGGCGGCGTTGTGAAAGCTCGGAATATGCTTGATATTCCTGCTCTTTCACGCCTTGCCAGCCAGGCGCCTCAACCCTTAAAATCTGTGAATTAATTTCCGTGCGAACCCTAAGTAAATTCCACCGGTGAATTATCGTTGTCCGACCCGTACACAGATAGACCCTGACGATGGTTCCCTCAAACTTGACAGTACCGCTATGTAACATAAAGCTATATAATTTTAACATCTCACATGATAGTTAGATAGCTGATTTCACAATTAAATATCTGAACCAGAAAAGGAGAGGAGGATGACGGTTCTAATCACCGGAGGCACTGGCTTCATAGGTACGGAAGTAGCACGTATTCTGCTGAATAAAGGCGAGAAGAGACCAGTTGTTTTTGATATTAATCCGTCTATAAACCGCTTAGACGATATAAAAGATCAAGTTGAGGTGGTTAAAGGAGATTTGGGTAATTATAGCCACGTTCTTGATGTCGTTAAAAAGAAAACCCCCAACGTGATTTATCATCTGGGGGGCATGCTTTCTGTACCATCAGAAGCAGACCCAACGGCTGCGCTTAGGGCTAATGCATTGGGTACACTTCATGTCTTGGAAGCTGCGAGACTATTTAATGTCTCTCAGGTTTTATTTTCAAGCACGATAGCTACATATGGATTAGATATCCGAGATGAAGTAATCAATGATTACACCCTTCAACGTCCTCAACTTTTTTATGGAGCGACTAAGGTTTTCGGCGAACATATGGGGCTCTTTTACAAAAGAAAACATGGCCTTGACTTCAGAACGATCCGATACCCTTCCGTTGTGGGTCCTGGAGTGAAGTCACCAGGCGTCGTCCAATTCACTTCTTGGGTCATTGAAGAATGTGCGAAAGGGAATCCGTTTATCATTACCTTAAAGCCTGAAACGAAAGTTCCAGTCATATACTTCAAAGATGCGGCTCAAGCCATCGTTCGGCTCGGGGAGGCTCCAATAGAAAACATTAAGACGGTCAACTACGTCATTACTGGAGCGAATCCTATCGCCAGTGCCGGAGAACTAGCTGATATTGTACGAGCTAATCTGTCTGGTGCAGAGATAAGCTTTCAACCAGATTTAGAACTGCAAGGTGTGTTAGATCAGCTCCTTTTACCGCTTGACGATAGTAATGCTCAGAAGGAATGGGGGTGGTGTTCTGAATATGATCAAGTACGTATTGTTGAAGATTTTCTTCAAGAACTAAACCTAAATCCGCAGCGTTATGTTTAATGTATGTCATAGTGCCGTCTAACAATCCAAATGCAGGTGACGCCCAGAACTCGCTCTCCGCGTGAAGTGGGGGGCGTTAGAGGTTTTATTTCGTTCAGGTTTTGCCTCGCACTTTTGATTTGCCGGCGTTATGCGGACCTTTGCTGTCCAAAAACTATCTGAAATATTCTCAGTTAATTTGATAGTTTTTAGAATCTCAATGTATCACTCCGCCATTATTCTTGATTTTGATTGACTAATTCCCAGCGAAATGGGTATAAATGCACTTAAAGCAGTCCTGATTTTCCTTTTCAATTTGATCTGAACTGGTCCTTCATTTTCAGCATCGAATCCAATAGCGCATCTGATTTTACACTCCTTCGAATAGTCCACATACTGAGTTGATCTGTTTGAAACCTTAACAGGGAGGTGCCATTATGGCAGAAGAAGGTTTTAAGCGTAAACTCACCGCCATCCTCAGCGCAGACGCTGTGGGTTACAGTCGTCTAATGGGAGATGATGAAGAGGCGACCATCCGAATTTTGACGGAATACCGCGAAACAATTACATCACAGGTAAATCAGCACAATGGTCGTGTCGTCGATTCTCCTGGCGATAATGTTTTGGCTGAATTTGCCAGTGTGGTGGATGCTGCCAGGTGCGCAGTCGAGACACAGGAACAAATCGCTGAGCGTAATTCCGATCTGCCGGAAAACCGACGGATGCTATTCCGAATTGGGGTTAATCTGGGTGATATTGTTGATGAAGGCAACCGAATTTACGGTGATGGGGTCAATATAGCTGCTCGCTTAGAAAGCTTGGCTGAAGCCGGCGGCATATGCATTTCCGGGACCGCATTTGACCAGGTAAAAGGCAAAATGGAAGTCGGTTATAAATATCTTGGAGAACAAAATGTCAAAAATATAAAACACCCAGTTAGAATATATAAGATGCTTTTGGAACCAGATGCTGCGGGAAAGATAATTGGCGAAAAAAAGTCGATGCTTGGCAAAAGGAAATGGGCAGCTGTGGCTGTGTCAGCGATACTCATTTTGCTTGCTGGGGCCTTTACAATCTGGAACTTTTATTTGCGCCCCTCAGCTGTGGAACTCACATCGGAGGAAAAGGCAGCCGCCGCCCTTCCTGAAAAGCCCTCCATTGCGGTTCTGCCATTTGATAACTTGAGTGGTGATGCTGATCAGGAATACCTCGCAGACGGAATCACTGAGAATATCATCACTGCACTTTCCAAGATTCCGGAAATGTTGGTGATTGCTCGCAACTCGGTGTTCACCTATAAAGATAAGCCAATTAAGATTCAGCAAGTGGGTCAGGATTTAGGTGTCCGTTTCGTTTTGGAAGGAAGTATTCGAAAAGCGGACAACCGGTTACGGGTCACGGGTCAGCTGATAGATGCGGCAACCGGACATCATCTCTGGGCGGACCAGTATGACCGTGACCTTAAAGATCTCTTTGCTGTCCAGGATGAAATAACAATGCATATTGCATCGGCACTCCAGGTAGAGTTGACAGATGGGGAACAGGCTCAAGTTCGGCATAGATCGACCAACAATTTACGGGCTTGGGCCTATGGCGTCAAAGGTTACAGCTTCTATGAGCGCATTACTAAGGATGATAACGCCAAAGCCCGGGAGCTCTTTGAAAAAGCAATAGAAATAGACTCCGAGTATGCCTGGGCTTGGACCATGTTAGGATTCACATATTTTATCGATACCCGGTATGGTTGGCAACGTCCACGTGAGGAATCTTTAAAAAAGGTAATCGAATATGGGCAAAAAGCTGTCAAACTTGATGATTCCATTCCGGATGTTTATCCCTTATTGGCAAGCCCCCATATTTGGAGAAAAGAACACGATGAGGCTATAGCATTGGCAGAAAAGTCCATTGCGATCGGCCCTAATAACGCTGAAAATCACGCAATTTTAGGCATGTACTATAGGTTTGCTGGAAGATTCGAGGATTCAATTAGAATGACCGAAAAGGCCATCCGCCTGCATCCATATTATCCCGATTGGTATCTATACAGTTTAGAATACTCCCATTATTATCTGGGACAACACGAGAAGGCCATAGCTATAGCCAAAAAACATCTTGCATTAATTGAAAGTCGTGGCGGCACTGATACCTTTTGGCAACACCTGATTCTTTCTCAGAATTATTTACGCTTCGGCGATATGGAAAAGGCGCGATGGCATGCCCTGGAGGGTCTCAGGCAAAATCCCGAGTATACATTTAAATGGGAACGCGAAGGTAGTATGTATAAAGATCCTGCGTTGATTGAGCAACAAATTGACGATTTGCGCAAAGCTGGGCTTACTTGCGAAGGTGAATAAACATTTTATAAGACTTCATTCAGCAAATCTTAACATTGTGATCCTATCATTTTTGGATTCGGTAAACAAATCTACAATAAATATATAATGATACCGAGGCGCATTTCCTATCAAAAATAAAAGCTCAAAAAAGTGTGTATTCGCCCCCTTCTAATCTACAATATCCTCATCAGTCTTCCACTACAAGATACTCCTTTTTGCTCCCGCTTGAAGTTTTTCTATTTAGAACTATAATATTTCATTGTCCGTTGCAGATTGAAAATAGTACCTGAAATAGTAATAGGAGGTTATTATGATCTTTCCAAGAACCTTTTCTCATATAGGCCTGTCCGTTACCGACCTTGATAAAGCTGTAAAATTTTATACAGAAGTATTTGGATTCTATGTAATAATGCCGCCAACGGAAATTACCGAAGATGATAGCGCTATCGGAGTTATGTGCAACGATGTTTTCGGCGAAGGATGGGGAAGTTTTAAAATCGCACACCTTTCGACCGGCGATAAAATCGGTATTGAGATTTTTGAATTTCCTAATGCTGAGGATCCTGAAAACAAATTTGAGTATTGGAAAATCGGTATTTTTCATTTCTGTATTCAGGACCCTGACATTGAGAGTTTAGCTGAAAAAATCGTTGCGCATGGCGGCAAGCAGCGCATGCCAGTTCGAGAGTATTACCCCGGTGAGAAGCCATACCGAATGGTGTATTGTGAAGACCCCTTCGGTAATATCCTCGAACTATATAGCCATAGCTATGAATTGACCTATTCGGCTGGTGCATACCAGGACGCTACAGCCTAAATTGAGCACAAGCTGGCTTTTTATTGCGATACAGACTTCATATGTGAGGCTAAAAAAATCAAGGATATAATTATGAAAAAATCAATCGGATCCAAAGCATTAATATACCCATCTCCTGTTTGGTGTGTAGGTTCCTATGATAAAGATGGAAATCCTAACGTTATGACAGCATCTTGGGGAGGCATTTGCTGTAGTAAACCTCCAGCAGTGACAATTTCGCTTAGGAAAGCTACTTATACTTACAATAACATCATGGAAACAAAAGCTTACACTGTCAGTGTGCCATCTAAGAACTATGCTCGGGAGGCAGACTTTTTCGGCCTAACCTCAGAAAAGAAGACCAATAAATTCAAAAAGACCGGCCTCACTTCAGCTATAGCTAATAAAGTACATGCTCCTTATGTAGACGAATTTCCGATGGTGATAGAATGTAAAGTAATTCATACTCTTGAGATTGGATTACACACCCAGTTTATTGGAGAAATATTGGATGTTAAGGTTAATGCGGCGATCCTGGGAGAAGGGGGGCTACCTGAAATGCTTAAGGTTAGCCCGATTCTTTATGCTGCTGAAAGCAGAACCTATTTTGGTGTTGATGGCTTTATAGGAAAAGCCTATAGTCTGGGCAAGGCAATTAAATGATTGTTCAAATAATGGCCTAACCAGTTGCTGCTCCTAACCGGGATTCCGTTGCGCTCCATCCCGGCAGGAGAGCATTTCGTCAGGCGTCAAGGTAAATATGTTTGCTTCACGTTCCCAACAATTGTCCAGTGGACGAGTCATTAAATTCGCTATTGAGAATCACTCGTCAGCGGTATCGTATGCTGAAGTTATACGTCAATGGCAAAACAATTCAGACTTCCGAGCATTTTTCATTGACCTGCTGTTGAAATCACCTTTTCCCGCCTTTCGATGGGAAACGCCACCAGTCACAATTGCAACAGCAGATCAGCCTTTCGAGTTCGTGCTGATAGACAGCCCTGAAATCTCACTTGATCCAGATCCAGCCGCATTCGCCGAGCATTTCGAAAAAACGGGGCCGGGAGGGGTTGTCGAGTTTCCGAACCTTGGTGGAGATGCGATCTTGATAGCGCCATGTCCGGACGATTCCCAGTCCGACTATGGGCACCTCGCAGCGTATCTACGAAACTCACATGTACCACAGCAGCATTTGTTGTGGGAGTTGGTAGGTGTGGCGATGCAGCGTAGAATCAGTTCCAAGCCGGTTTGGCTGAACACTGCAGGAGGCGGCGTTGCCTGGTTACATGTACGGCTGGATGATCGACCGAAGTACTATGGTTAC
>JASJCE010000497.1 GCA_030066155.1 Desulfobacterales bacterium
TCCTGGCTTTGTTCAGCTTAATCAAGAAGCTCACCGGTATCCAGAGTTTCGGGTATCTATTGCTGGCCCACTCTATGTTTTGCATCCCCTTTGCTTACATGCCCATCCGGGCCCGACTGGAAAACATGGATCGCTCCTTTGAACACGCCGCAGCCGACCTGTATGCAGCGCCCTGGCAGGTTTTTCGCAGGGTGACATTACCGCTGTTGATGCCTGGGATTCTGGCGGGCGCCATGTTGTCTTTTGTCGTTTCACTGGATGACGTTATCATCAGCATACTGGTGGCCGGTCCCGGCGAAACGACTTTGCCGGTATTTATACTGGGTCAAATGCGATGGGGATTCACCCCGGAGATCAACGCCATTTCGACGGTGCTCATGGGCGTTGCATTCATACTCATTTCACTGGTCTTATTGCTTGCTGTGAAAAAACGATAAAAGAATCAGGTTCGCTTAACCGAAACTCGGAAGTGAAGGAGGAATATAAAATGAAATTAAAAGGATGTTTGACGCTTGTGCTGTCAGTTTTATTAGCTGCCAGCCCGGTTTTTGCAGCCGGCAAATTACATTTTTACAACTGGGCACAATACACCAGTCCCGAACTGTTAAAGAAGTTTACTGAGGAAACAGGTATTACGGTCACTGTGGACAACTTTGACTCCAACGAGACGATGATAGCAAAAATCAAAGCCGGCGGGCATGGTTATGATTTGTCGGTAGCAGCCGATTACATCATACCGGTTATGGTCAAGATGGGCCTGCTGCAAAAGATCGGTATCAACCAGTTGGGCAATTTCAAAAATATCAGGCCGGAACATGTTGATGTGGATTACGATCCCGGCCGGCAGTATTCTATACCCTGGCATTGGGGTACCACCGGCATCAGCCTCAACACCCAATACTACAATGGGCCCAAGGCGGACTCCTGGGCTCTTTTGTTCGACCCACCCGATGAACTCAAAGGTAAAATCAACATGCTGGCTTCCATGAACGCAGTGATCAACGCCGCCCTGTTTTACCTGGATTTACCCAAATGCAATTCAAACAAGGCGGATCTGAAGAAGGTCAACGACTTGCTGATTCGTAGCAAACAGCACTGGGCGACCATCGACACGATCGTTCTCGAGAAAATGACGTCCGAGGATATCTATGCTTCGCAAAATTGGAATGGCGCTTCCATGAGCGTCCGGATGGAGCTGCCTTCAGTCAAATATATCTTTCCCAAGGAAGGCATGCATATCTGGCAGGACAATGTGGTTCTGCTGGCCGACGCCAAAAACGTCAAAGAAGCCAAAATTTTTCTGAACTTCATTATGGCACCTGAAAACGCGGCCTTGATGACCAACTTTTCGCGCTTTGCCAACGCAATCATCGGTAGTGAGCAGTACCTGGATGCAAAAATAGCCACGGCACCTGAAATGACCGGCGCCGGAGGGGCTGTTAAAACGGTATACATCCCGCAATGCAGCCAAAAAGTCACGGCGATTTACACCAAAATCTGGAACAACCTATTGAAATAAATAAATAAACATGGAACCTGGTCTTATGAAGAATCCAATTATGATTGAATCCCGAAAACCGGGTGAACCAAAAGCGAACAAATTGACGCAATTGATTCAGTCCATCAGTAAAATGCGCCAAAGGGTTCAGGTCGACAGATATGAAATCAGCAAGAGACTAACTGCTTTGGGGCTCAACGAGGAGATCATCGACAAACTCATTAGTCACGGCATTGAACCCCTTTGGTGTATCGGTTTTGATCATCCCATTGACATCAGCCTGCCCGTAGACGATCAGCTTGAGCTCTTGTATCGATACGCTTACATCGAGGATGCCGGTCATAATTGGGCAGGGGGGATAAATTACAAGCACAGGTCGGATGTGTTGGGGCTGCGCCTAGAAGATTTTTTACCCCGTTCAATACCCGAAAACGTCTCTAATCTTAAAAAAATGATCCGGGCAAATTTCAGTCTGACTGAATTTGATTCGTATGAGGTATACGCCAACGGCGCAGAAAAAATTGCATATAACCTCACGCTTGGCATCATCCTGGACGGACGCCTTTATAAAATATTGGGCGTTGGGAGGGAAATCACTGAATTTAAACTCACAGAAAAAAAGCTAAAAAAAACGCAACAGCGCTATCGCACGGTAGCAGATTTCACCTATGACTGGGAGTACTGGGAAGCGCCGGATGGCACATTGATATATGTTTCACCCTCCTGTGAGCGCATTACCGGATATAAAGTCTCTGAATTCATTGAGCGACCCGAACTGATTTTTGAAATTGTCCTACCCGAAGACCGGGATATCTATTACAACCATAATCATGGTATCAAGGACGGAACCGCAATAGCCCCGGGCCAATTCCATTTTCGGATACAAGACAAAGACGGGCACATACGGTGGATCGCGCATGTCTGTCAGCCGGTTTTCGACGATCAGGGGAACTATGCCGGGGTGCGTGCCAGCAACCGGGACGTCACGAATTTGCGAAATGCCGAGCAGAAGGCGCGTGAATATCGAGAGACACTGGCGCAACTGGATCGAACGGCGATGCTGGGGCAATTGGCCGGTTCCATTGCCCATGAACTCAACCAACCGCTTACCGGCATTTTGAGCAATGCGCAGGCGGGTGAATTGCTGCTCCAGCAAGAAAACAGTAATACCAACGAAATGCAGGAGACCCTTGCGGATGTCATCGCCGACGCGAAAAGGGCTGCTGATGTTATCCGAAATCTGCGCAGCCTTTTTGGCATGAAAGAAATCGATTTTAAACCGCTGAGCCTCAATGCGCAAATCAAAGAGGCGCTTCGGCTCCTCAACAGCGATTTTGTGATCAACAATGTAACCATTTACACAGAGCTTTCTGATGCACTGCCAAATGTGATGGCAAACGGGATTCAACTGCAGCAGGTTCTGATCAATCTGATTAGCAATGCCATCCAGGCGATGCAGCAATCAACGCAAGCAAAACGCTCGATTTCTATTATAACAGCAAAAGGAAATGGGAGCGAGATTCAGGTCCACGTGGAAGACAGTGGTCCGGGGATCGACCCGGAGCGACTCGAGGGCATCTTTGAACCCTTGACCACATCAAAACCGGGCGGCCTGGGAATGGGCCTTTCAATCTGTTGTTCCATCGCCCAAGCGCATGGCGGTCGAATCTGGGCCGAGAACATACCTGAAGGCGGTGCCCGAATCAGTTTCACCCTGCCTGCTGCGGAAAAGACATCATGACCGACGAGAAAACAACGGTATTTATCATCGACGATGATCCATCAGCGCGAAGGGGTCTGTCGCGACTGGTGCGCGTGGCTGGAATGCATGTGGAGACTTATGCCTCTGCCCAGGAATTTATCGAACGACCGCACTATGACGGCTGCGGCTGCATCTTGCTTGACGTCCAGATGCCGGGGATGGACGGCCTGGAGCTGCAGGAGCAACTGGTTAAGGCAGAGTACAGCCTGCCGATTATTTTCGTCTCCGCTCATGCGGATGTACCGGATGCCGCTGCGGCCATGAAAAAAGGTGCTGTGGATTTCCTCACCAAACCGGTCGATCGTGATCACCTGCTCAAGGCCATCGCCGAATCTCTGGAAAAGGACCGTGAAAACCGCAAGACGCTCGACAACCTGGCAAGGGTCCGAAAAAAACTTGCCGCATTGTCCCAGCGGGAATACGAAGTCATGACATACGTTATCGCCGGTCTACTCAACAAGCAGATTGCCTACGAGCTGGGTATTACCGAAGACACGGTGAAGGTACACCGAGGCCGTGTGATGAAAAAGATGAATGCCGAATCGTTGGCTGAACTGGTCCGTCTGGCTGAATTGGCCGGGGTAAAACCGGCCGAGGCTGGCGAATAGTGATTGTTCGGTACTATGATCAAAAAAAAAGAATTTTATGATTGTCAAAAGTTTTTGAAAGTCTCTGCCCTTGAGCGCTGGAGTCTTGGAGTGTTGAAAAAATGCTTCAAACCGTTCGTCATTACGCCAATACTCCAGCACCCCAATATTCCAAAATTAATTGAAATGCCACGCCCTGAAATTTTGTTTTTTGTATTTTTGGCGCCTTTTTGCGGCCATATCAAAAGTAATTCTGCACGCCGTTGACAATTCGACCTTTTGGCAGCGCCGCCCAAAGATGCATTGACCATCCGACTTGACGACCTTTCAACTCTAAATCCAAAGAATTTAGTCTACTTATCACTCATCCCATATTGCCGCTCAGTCATTGCCGAACATTGTCTAGTGCCACTAAGGTGTAATTGACTTTGGCAATATTTTCAGTATCTACACAACATGCACAAAAAAAAAGGATCCATCTATCTGGTCGACAGCGATTCATCCGCACTGAGAGGATTAACGCGATTATTGCGTGCAGGCGGTTACGAGGTGTTGGCGTACACGTCTTCCGAGGAGCTACTCAAAAGCTTTATCGCCGATAAAAACGCCTGCCTTATCACAGATGCGCGAACGCTGAGTTTATCGAAGAATGATTTACGGGCTGAGCTTTCAAAAAAGGCTGTAAAGTTACCCGTTATTTTCGTGTCGACTGATGACAACGAGAAAACCCGGAAGAAGGCACGGACATTTAACGCTGCAGGCTTTTTTCGCAAACCGGTTGATGGGCCGGCACTGCTGGACGCCATCGCCTGGGCGCTGGAAACGGCTGGGCAGCCTAATGAACATTAGATAGGAATGTTAATATGACAGCCGCTCTAACCAATCTTAAATTACGGAACTTGAGATCCATGCGTTGCTACCTGCACCCCCTGGCCCTGTTGGCATGCGTCGTTTCGACCGTTTTATCAGGTTGCGGTGATGCGGAACCGGATCAAAAGCCGCCGGCGCGTCCGGTAACGTATCTTGTGCTTAAAGAATCAAGTCCAGCACGGCTGACGCGCCTGACCGGTTCGGTTGAGGCTTGGAAAAAGGAAATGCTGAGCTCCCGCGTGGAGGGACGCGTCACTAAGGTTGTCGAACCGGGCATCACCATACAAGGCCGTATTCTGAATGACGACGGTGAGGTGGAAGTTCCGGGCACCCTGCTGGCAACGCTCCAGAGGGATCGTCACATTTTGCGACGAGATGAGGCCGCAGCGCGTGTTGGCTTGTCCAAAGCACGTGCCGAGCAGGCCAAGACGGAACTGGAGCGTATGATTCCCGAGCGAATTAAGGCCGCCAAGGCCCTTTTGGCACGCAAGAGTAGCGAGTTTCAGCGACAAAAGACTCTGCTTCCAAAGGGCGCGACATCCCGATCCAGATTCGAGGAGTCAGAGAAAGAATTCAGGGAAGCCGAAGCAACGCTGGCGCAGGCCCAGGCCGAGCAAGCCACCAAGGCGGCGGAACTCTCTGCATTAAACGCCCGGACCGCCGAGGCCGAACAGCTGCTCCGCCAAGCTGAAGTGAACCTCGCCGAGTGCGAACTATACTCGCCCTTTACCGGGCAGGTTGCGATGGTCCACGCCATTGCCGGCAGCTTCCTCGCGGAAGGCACGCCGATTCTTACCGTGCAGATGATGGATCCGATCAAAGTCGAACTGGCCGTTTCGCGGGAAACCGACAGCCAGGTTCGGTTCAACCAGTGGGTGGACGTTTACCTGGCCGGTTCAGACGAGCCGGTTCCCGGAATGGTATATCTGAAAGATACGACGGCCGATGCCGCTACACGCACCTTCAACATTACGGTCCTGGTCCGCAATCGTCGCATCG
>JASJCE010000498.1 GCA_030066155.1 Desulfobacterales bacterium
CCAACTGGCTGATGATTTTGACTTCGAGGGGATCGAAAATTACCTGGACAGGCTGGAGGGATTATGGAATGACGAATGACGATTGTCGAATGTTGAATTATTGAATGCTGTCGATCTTATCTTCCAATCTAAAATCTAAAATCCAATATCCGCAATCGAGAAACTGCCCCATGCTCTGCGCTCTCTGCTCTCTGCGCCGAGCCCTATGCCCTTAGCTCTATGCCCCATGCCCTTAGCTCTATGCGCTATGCTCTCTGCTCATCCAATCCGCAATCGAAGGGCCCGGGCCCGCACCGCATCCAGAATCCAGCATCCAGAATCCAGCATCAAGTATCCAGTATCGAGCATCCAGCATCCAGCATCCAGAATCCAGCATCCAGAATCCAGCATCAAGTATCCAGCATCCAGAATCCAGTCTCCAGCATCCAGAATCCAGTCTCCAGCATCCGGTATCCGGTATCCCGTACCTCGCAACCCGTGCCTCGACCCCCGTACCTCGCAACCCGCATCCCGTTTTTGGCATCAACTCAGATAATAATCCTGCAGGCACTTGTATTTAATCGGCGTGTTGTTCTTTGCCTTGAGGCCGCGTACGATGGCTTCGGCCGCCGATAGCGTGGTGATAAACGGCACCTTGTTTTTTATGGCGGTCCAGCCGATGGTGTACTCATCGGCCCGGGAACGCTGTCCTAAGGGGGTGTTGATTATCAAATCGATCTGACCGTTTTTAATATCGTCGACGACATTCGGCCGGCCCTCTCTGATTTTGAGCACGGTTTTTACGGAAATTCCGCGGGCGGCGATATAGTCTGCCGTGCCCTGGGTGGCGACCAGGTTATAGCCGAATTTCCGCAATCCTTCGGCGATGGGCAGGGTACGGGCTTTGTCGTTGTCGTTGACGCTCAGGAAAACGGTTCCCGAGCGCGGGATGGTGAGGCCGGCGGATTGAAATGCTTTAAAAACCGCTTCGCCAAATTTTGGTGCAATGCCCATCACCTCACCGGTCGAGCGCATTTCAGGCCGCAGAAAAATGTCGGTCTTGTCAAACCGTTCGAAGGGAAAGACCGATTCCTTGACCGCCACATACGGCAGCTGATCCTTGACCGTGTAGCCGATCTGATTCAGGCTTTTGCCGGCCATGACCTCCACCGCCATTTTCGCAATGGGGATGCCCGTGGTCTTGCTCACAAAGGGTACGGTTCGCGAGGCCCGCGGGTTGACTTCGATAACATACAGGGTATCAAACATAATGGCGAATTGAATGTTGAGCAGCCCCCTGACATTCAGTGCTTTGGCCAGCGTGCCGGTGTATTCCTTGATGTCTTCGTGCTGGTCGCGACTCAACAGAAACGGCGGCAGTACGGCCATACTGTCGCCCGAATGAACCCCGGCTTCTTCGATATGCTGCATAATGCCGCAAATCTCGGTTTGTTGACCGTCTGAAATGGCATCCACATCAAACTCATAGGCATCCTCCAGAAAGCGGTCCAGCAGGACCGGATGCTCTTCGGAGGCCGTCACGGCATTCTGCATGTAGTGCTTCAGGGTGTCAATGTCATAAACGATCTCCATGGCCCGTCCGCCCAGTACATAGGAGGGTCTTACAACCAGCGGAAAGCCGATGCGCCGGCCGACTTCCAATGCCTCATCGATGGAGGTCGCCGTGCCGTACTGGGGGTGAGGAATGTCGAGTGAGTCCAGCAGGGCACCGAAGCGATCCCGGTCTTCGGCCAGGTCGATGGAATCCGGCGCCGTGCCCCAGATCGGAACGCCGGCCTTCTCCAGTGCCAGCGCCAGTTTGAGCGGGGTCTGTCCACCGAACTGAATAATGACGCCATCGGGCTTCTCCAGTTCGGCCACATTGAGGACATCTTCATAGGTCAGGGGCTCAAAATACAGCTTGTCGGCGACATCATAGTCCGTGCTGACGGTCTCCGGATTGCAGTTGATCATAATCGCTTCGATACCCAGAGATCTCAGGGCCAGGATGCCGTGCACGCAGCAGTAGTCAAATTCGATGCCCTGTCCGATACGATTGGGGCCGCCGCCCAGAATAATGACTTTCCGTTTGTCCGATGCAAACGATTCATTCTGGGGATCGTAGGTCGAATAGTAATAGGGGGTAAACGACTCAAATTCGGCGGCACAGGTGTCCACAATTTTATAAGACGGCAGCACACCGCTGGATTTGCGGAAGCTTCTGATTTCCGATTCACTTCTGCCGGTCAACAGCGCCAGATGTTTGTCCGAGAATCCCAGGCGTTTGGCTTTGACCAGTTTTTGCGGCGTAATCGTGTTGCGGCTTTGGTAGTCGGCAGCGATTTCGGCTTCAAATTCAGTCAACTGCAGCAGGTTTTCCAGAAACCAGATATCAATCCCGGACGCCCGGGAAATCTCATCGCGTGAAATCCCGTGTTTCATGGCCTGCCAGATTTTCAGGATTCGATCCGGGGTGCCGTGGCGAAGGTCATCCAGCAGGGTGTCTTTTGGCATCTGAGCATAGCATTCCGAATCATTGGCATGAAATCCCGACCAGCCGTTTTCCAGCGAACGCAGGGTTTTGTTCAAGGCCTCCTTGAACGTGCGACCGATGCCCATGGCCTCCCCGATGGATTTCATCTGGGACGTCAGGCGCGGGTCTTCATCCGGAAATTTCTCAAAATCCCAGCGCGGGATTTTAACGACCACGTAATCGATGGCCGGCTCGAAGGATGCCGGCGTCTTGCGGGTGATGTCGTTCGGGATTTCATGCAGATGATAGCCGACCGCCAGCTTGGCGGCAATTTTGGCAATCGGAAAGCCAGTGGCCTTTGAGGCCAGGGCGGAGCTGCGCGATACCCGCGGGTTCATTTCGATCACCACCATCTCCCCGGTTTGCGGATTCAGCGCGAACTGGATGTTGGCGCCGCCGGTTTCAACCCCGACTCTGGCAACGATTTTTTTAGCGGCATCCCGCATATTCTGATATTCTACATCGGTCAGGGTCTGGGCCGGTGCAACGGTAATGCTGTCGCCGGTGTGGATGCCCATGGGATCAAAGTTTTCAATCGAGCAGACGATCACAAAATTATCGGCCCCATCCCGCATGACTTCAAGCTCATACTCTTTCCAGCCCAGCACCGACTGTTCGATCAATATCTCGGTGGCGGGACTGGCACTCAATCCCCATTGGGCCGCTTTGCCGAACTCTTCCTTGTTATACACTACGCTGCCGCCGATCCCGCCCAGGGTAAAGGCCGGTCTGATAATCAGCGGAAAGCCGATTGAAGCGGCCAGCTCGTGCGCTTCTTCAACCGTGTGAACGCAGCCGCCATCGGGAACGCTCAGACCGATCTCCCGCATGGCGTTGCGGAAAAGTTCGCGGTCTTCGGCCAGCTTGATTGTCTCCAAGCCTGCACCGATCAGCTCCACGCCGTATTCTTCCAGGGTTCCGTTTTCGGCCAGCTCGACCGCCAGGTTTAAACTGGTCTGTCCGCCGAGGGTGGGCAGCAGCGCATCCGGCCGCTCTTCTGCGATGATGCGGGTCACCGCATCGGCACGCAGGGGTTCGATAAACGTCCGATCGGAGAACTCGGGATCCGTCATAATGGTGGCTGGATTGCTGTTGATCAGGACAACGATGAATCCTTCCTCTTTCAGCGCCTTGCACGCCTGGGTACCGGAATAATCAAACTCGCAGGCCTGGCCGATGACGATCGGACCGGATCCAATAACCAGAATTCGTTTGATGTCTTTTCGTTTAGGCATTGAACTGTTTCATTTCCTTGATGAAGTTTTCAAATAAGTAGCGGCTGTCCCGGGGGCCGGGGGCGGACTCGGGATGGTACTGGACTGAATATGCCGGCAGGCTTTTATGCCGAAAACCCTCGAGGGTTCCGTCGTTTAAATTGATGTGGGTGACCTCGATTTCACCTTGCGGCAGGCTTTCGGCGTCAACGATAAAACCGTGGTTCTGGGAGGTGATTTCCACCGCTCCGGTGGGCAGATACTTGACCGGATGGTTGGCGCCATGGTGTCCGAATTTCAATTTACGGGTTTTGGCACCCAGGGCCAGCCCCAAAATTTGATGGCCCAGGCAGATTCCGAATATCGGTTTTTTGCCCAGCAGGCGTTTAACCGCATCAACGGCGTAGTCAACCGGCTCCGGGTCGCCGGGTCCGTTGGAGAGGAAAATGCCATCGGGCTTCCAGGCGAGCACGTCATCGGCCGACGTATGGGCCGGAAATATCTGCAATTCACAACCATGCTCGTACATGGCTCTCAAGATCGAAAATTTTACGCCGAAATCGTACACCGCGACCCGGAAGTTGAGGGGCTGATCCGGTTGGCCGACGTCTTCCATGGGCCAATCATAATTTGAATCAGTGGTAACCTCCCTGGCAATATCCCGCCCGACGAGTTGTTTGCCGGCTTTTAGCCGTTCCAGAAGCGCATCGACCGCCTCTTCCGAGGTGGTGATCATTCCCATCTGGGCCCCGTGGTCCCGCAGGTGGCGAGTCAGCTGCCGGGTGTCGATATCACTGATTCCGACCACTCCGTGAAATTTTAAATACTCGTCCAGCGACTTGGTGGCCTGCCAGTGACTGACGACCGGGCTGTACTCGCGCACGATGAAGCCGGCGGCGTAAATGCGTCTGGATTCGAAATCCTTCGGGTTGACACCATAATTCCCGATCTGAGGATAGGTCATGGTCACCAGCTGGAAATGGTAGGAGGGATCGGTTAAAATCTCCTGATACCCCATCATCGCCGTGTTGAACACTACCTCACCGATGCTCGTGCCGATTGCCCCCAGGGACAAGCCTTCAAAAAGGGTGCCGTCTGACAAAATCAAGCGTGCTTTCATTAGTTATACGCCTTTTTAAATGCCTAAAATGTCTAAATTGCCTAAAATGCCTAAAGTTAATGAATTCTATCTATTTTAAGGCAAATAACAGAATACCTGCCTTCTCGAATGACGAATGAATATTGAAAAATGACAAATGCATATGACAGATGTCAGAAGACAGATCCTGGAATTGGGAAATCGGAATGCGGAAGTTGGAAAGCTTTCACAAGAATTCTTTTTGCAAATTGCCCTCCTCAACCAGAGATCTAAATTCGGCAATCCCATATCCGCCTATGCCCTATTCCCGATGTACTGTCGATCCTGGTCTTCATTCCGAAATCCAAAATCCCGGTAACCTCCCAACTTCTCACCGTCCCAACCTCTCACCTTCTTTCAGCCATCTTTTGCCCACTGCCCTGTACCCATTCCCTATGCTCTCTGCTCATCCAATCCGCAATCGAGAATCTGCCCTCCGCCCCATTCCCTATGCCCTATGCTCCATGCTCTATGCCCTTTGCGCTCTGCCTTTCAAATCCGCAATCCAAAATCCCAAATCCGCAATCGAGAATCAATCTCGCTTAAACTTACTGTAATCCGGCTGACGATAGCGGCTTTCTCCCCCGCCGTCAATCGCCAGCAAAGACTCAACCTTCAGCGGCAGGCCAAACAACTGAATAAAGCCATGGGCATCCCGCTGATTGTAGACATCTTCCTCACCGAAAGAGGCGTAATCTTCGCGGTACAGACTGAACGGGCTTCTGCGGCCGGCGATAATGATGTTACCCTTGTAGAGCTTCAGCCGTACGGTGCCGCTGACTGACTGCTGGGTAACTTTCACGAACGCGTCCAGAGCTTCGCGCAGCTGCATGAACCACATCCCG
>JASJCE010000499.1 GCA_030066155.1 Desulfobacterales bacterium
GGTAATCCAATATTCGGGCATCGGTCGGTTTCAGTCCACTGAAAAAAACCCGATCAAGGGGCAGGTTCTTGTCAACTCCCAGAAATTCATTCAGGAGTTCGGAATCCTGATCCCCGGTCGTTCGGCCTGCCGGAAAATCGGTTACCTCTTTCAAATTGACATCCGCTGTAATCCGTTTAACCAGGTTCAGCCGTTTTTGATTCCAGGTGTTGAAATCTCCGGCCATGACGATCGGACCGGAGTGAATGGCCATAATGGTTTTCAACTCTTCAAGCTGGTGGCTGATTTTTTGAACCGACCAGCGTTCAAAATTTAACAGATGAACATTGACCGCCAGCAAGTTCTTCCCGTTTGGCAGGGGGTATTCGGTCACAAGCGACACTTTGGGTGCCGTAATACCGAACTCCCGGTATTTCGTGGGGACCGGCTGGAAGCGAATCGGGGCAACCCGGGACAGGGTCAGAACCCCCACCGTCTGGCCGCCGGGCCAGGGATAGCTCCAGCCTTCGGCAAAATAGCCTCCCATCTCTTCCGGCTGATACAGATCCGCCATGGCTTCCTGCAGAAAAACGATGTCCGGCTTCTCCTGCTCCAGCAGCGATTTTAAATCAGCCGTAAATTGATTGTTATGGCCTTTCTGCGCGTTCCAGTTAACCACCGTAAAACTGGCCGGCAGCACTTGCTCCGCTTTCGAGAATTCGGCTATCTGGTCCGCGCCCTGACCCCGACAGGAAAGGGTTAGAGCGATGATCAGGAACAAAACCGCGCGAAGGAGGTAAGTGGATTTTATATGATCCCATTTATTCATTTGATACTTTTATGAAATGTCGTGCGGCTTTAATTGCAAAAAAATTGAACGTCCAACGTCCAACATCGAACGTCCAATGTGGATGACGCTGCGCTTGGTCGATTTTAATTTATGAACTCTAATATAGCCGCAAAAAGGCACAAAATGCACAAAAATAAATTTTCACTGATGTAATTTCAATAGGTTAAGAAATCGAATTTTAGGGAATTTAACATTTTATGAGGCCGTCAACTCTATTATATGAACCAATTACAACCTTCGACGTACCTACGTACGAGCTTGTCGAATGGCAGTCGGGTTGAATTCTCAAAAGTGTATTTGCCGGAGCATCACAGGTGCTGTATATTGCTGATTTTTATATCGATAGAATACATTATTGAACGTTGAACGTTGGGAGTTGGACGTTCGATGTTGGTTAGTTTCTTTTCAGATTAAACTGGACACTTGCAGCCAGGCAACCCTCGCGTGGATGTTTACCCAACACTCCAACACTCCATTACTGGTTTATTCCAGTCAATATAAAAATTTAAAAAAAACTGCTTATAGGCTGAATGCCACTATGGCAAGAATCAAAATAATTTCCATGGAAAGGTATGGTATCCCGGTCCAGAGGGCCAGGTTTTAGAATTCGATTGTATAATTAAGGTCCGAAATCGTGTCGGACAACCGGAGCGCACGAAAAACGGAGAAGATCAGGTCCTTCACCATTACAGCGTGCGTTTCATTTTAAATTTTTCTAAACGGAAAAGGACTTATTTGGGATTAAGTCGCATAAATTGGAGGGATTAGAACGTAAAAATAAGTGCGAAGCAAGATGAAATTAATCCGCAGGCCTTATTTCAGCTCAACTTTTGGCATAGATACCAAATCCACAATCTTGAGCTAATTTATCGCAACGCGGGTTAATTAATTAAAGGAGAGTTTCCGTGCGGTTACGCCCCAGATCTTTAGCTCGATAGAGGGCCTCATCGGCTTTTCCGATAAATTCATCGATTGATGCATCACCCTCCCCCCGTGGCACCATTCCGAGATAAAATCCAAGGGATATCGTGATTCGAACCTGCGTTTCGCCGAAAGCGAATTCAGATGTCTCGATCGTTTGGCGTAACCGTTCGCAATGAACGCGCATTCCTTCGACGCTGATGTCACCCCGCGGCAGGAGAATGAATTCTTCACCGCCGTAGCGTGCAAAAACATCCTCAGGACGTTTGCTTGAATTGATGATGCTGGCAAAACGGTTCAGGACGAAATCACCCATTTGGTGGCCGTAGGTATCATTGATCAGTTTAAAATGATCGATATCGATCATGATAACACCCAGCGGGCGCTGATGTCGGCGGGCATATGCCAGTTCTTCGGCCGACCGCTTCATAAAATATTGGCGGTTGAAAATACCGGTTAATCCGTCAATGAACGCACTGCGGTGAAGGTTTTGTTCTAGTTGAATCTCGGCTTCATCTTTGAACTCGATTTTCAACAGTGAATGGCCGACCTGAATCGGAACACCGGGAAGCACCTGGATACGGGTTATTTTGTGAGTATTGACGTAAGTTCCATTGGTCGAATCATTATCCTCGAGTTCGAAGATATCATCTTTCCAGTAGAGCTTACAGTGGACACGAGATGCCCAATCATCTTCGACGTTTATATCAGCTTGAGAAGAGCGTCCGATGGTCATGCGGCCGAATTTGAGCTTGTGCCGTTTGCCGCTGTCCTGACCGACAAATACCACCAGGTACGGATGCAGCTTGCTGTCCTTTATAAAAGATCGGGTATCCTCGAAAATGGTTTGATTGAGATCGGTAATTGTGTGTTTTTCCATGAGCAAAAAATCCTGGCCCGCAGGGCCAGGGATTCGATGGGCAACTAAAGCCGCGATTGAAGATCTTATAACAATCTTAGTAAAAATAAACCGATTGGTCAAATGTATTACCCGATTTTATTTAACAACATTACCATTTGCTATAACGTCTTTACCGTGACGCGTTTTGTTGATATTCTTCTCGCCGTTTCTCCCTCGGGTTACCCTCTGATTTTGAGAATTAAGTTGGTTCTATAAAAAATTGGCGCTGAACTCCCGGATGGTTTTTCATTACCGGAAAAAATCAGACACAAAAGCGAAAAAACCGGCCATTTTAATGCAATGCAATGTTAAATCCAAATTATTTGCGGTGGTTCTTTCTGTCTGCTTTGTCCTGAACTGTAGGGCCGACAATCAAGCCGGGTCAATTGCGCCGGCACCGTCCACCGTCAAGTTGATTGATCCCGATTACCGCCTGAAAGGTCCCAGGCAAATACTTACGGTCGAAGGTCATTTACAATCTTCAACCGGCTGCAAGGTGAATTACAGCCGGTTTAAGCCGCATACCACCGAATCCGCCTTCATAGTCGTACTGGGTCACGGTTTTTTGCGAAGCCAAAAACGAATGAAAACCATGGCCCGGCACTTTGCGAGTTGGGGTATCGACACCGTCACCGTGGACTTTTGCAATTCAAAACCATGGGCCGGAAATCACGACAAAAATGGTGCGGATATGGTGTCGGTTTCCCAACAGTTTCAGGCCGCCGGAACCATCTATCTGGGCTTTTCCGCCGGAGGTCTGGCGGCACTGGTGGCATCGAAAATCGATCCGGGTACACGGGCCTATTTTGGGCTGGATCTGGTGGACCATCGGAACCTGGGGGAGTTGACCGCACCACAGCTGAGTTTACCACTGTATGGTTTACTGGCGGCCCCATCGGCCTGCAATGCGAACGGCAACGGTTTAGATGTATACGCTGAGGCCTCCCGGTCAGTAATTATTAAGGTCACAGATGCGACTCACTGTCATTTTGAAATACCGATAGATGCCAAATGCTCCCTCATCTGCGGCAGAGGTGAAAAACGATACTCCCGGCAGGAAATTCAGCGAACCATTCTGGGGCTGACAACCGCCTTTTTGCTCTGGCAGACCGGTATCGACCCATCTGCTTCAAACTGGTGGTCCGTTGACGGCCATAATTTCAAATCCATGATTGAGGCAGGCTATATCATACCGGTTGAACAAGAGTAAAATCGGGGATTAATAAGAAGCAGTTTTCACACGGGCGGCGCCTCCGGCCTGAAAAAAAGGCCGGTCTGATCGGAAAAGAAACTGATGAACGTCCAACATCGAACGTCCAACGTCGAATAATGAATTCTGTCATTTTCAGAAAGATCGAGCGCAGCGACTTCCACCATTCGTCATTCATCAATCGTCATTCGTCATTCCAGGCAGTTTCTTATGAGGTTTTCCATTTTGACCGATGCAAAACAGCAAATTTTAACAGACGGAATCCGCCTCGAACAAACGGACAGGCACATTCACATTCAATTTGACAGACCCCACTCGATTATCAGTTCAGCCGTTCTGAATGGCGGATCGGTGCGCGCATGTCATATCTTAAACCTTAATGTCGGGAAAAAAGCACAATGCAAAAGTAATATGCAGAAGCCGCCCGATCGGACACTGGCTGAATATAGCCGGGTCTGCGGTTGGTCGGGAACAACCGTGGGTATGATGACCGCGGCATCGATGGACTCATTTCGAATAGTTCAGGCTATCGAGCAGGGGGTGCACATTTTTGTTATCGCCACAACGGGACTATCCAATGCGAGATGCGCTGGCGACATTGCCGAGCATCGTGAAATAGGTCAGCCGGTTATCGAAACGGGCACCATAAACCTGATTTGTCTGACAACTGCCCGCCTGGCGCCGGCTGCCATGATTGAATCGGTTATAACCGCGACCGAAGCTAAAACGGTTGCATTAAATAAACTCGGTATCAGAAGTCGGGTTTCAGAAAATCAGGCCACCGGAACCGGTACGGATGCCATCGCCATTGCATCCGGATATGGACCGGTAGAGGTGAATTACTGCGGCAAGCACGTTATCTTCGGCGAATTACTTGCCAATCTGGTAATCTCAGCAGTGACGTCTTCGTTAGCCGATAACTAAAGGTTTCAGATTTCAGGAACGGACATCGTTATAGCCGCAAAACGGCGCAAAAAGCGCAAAAGTCAAATTTCACATTCAGTAAAGATCCGGTCCCAGAGGACCCGGCTTTGATTCCACCCCAAAGGGGTGGAGTTTACATTAGAGCCCGAATGGAATAATAGAATGGTGGAAAAATGGAATAGTGGGAATTAAATAGGGATGACGGTCTGATTTTAAATTCTGGTCAGCACCATCATTATAAGATCAGATCTCATTCCACTAAACCCAATATTCCAACACTCCATATTCCATCATTCCGCTGCATGTATTCACGGCAAAGCCAATTATCTCTGACCTGGCCCAAAGGACCAGCTTTTTCATGACGGAATGAATTCAGCCTGGTTACGGGATCGAAATTTTATGATTTTGACAGTTTATGAGATCATCGATATTAATTCATGTCTAACTACCCCAAAGAGGCGAACTACGGCCTGCGACGCCCCATGTGTGTGTGTTTTCAATCGCGTGGAAACGGTTCGTATGGCAATAATATGCCTTGCTATAATTCGGAAATATTTGTTAAAAATGTTGGGTATGGTTTTATGCTTTCCAGGAGCAATCCGATCTGAAATTTATTCTCATTACCCTTTAGGAATTAAACATGACATCAATTCACAATGACGCTCAACCCAAAAATACGGCCGCTTCGCAAGCGCCGTCCAATTTCATAAAACACATTATTGATGAGGATTTAAAGTCCGGAAAAAATGACGGCAGGGTGCACACCCGCTTTCCGCCGGAGCCCAACGGGTATCTGCATATCGGTCACGCCAAATCCATCTGTCTCAATTTTGGACTGGCACAACAATATCGCGGGAAATGCAATCTGCGTTATGATGACACGGATCCAAGTAAAGAGGAGATCGAATACGT
>JASJCE010000500.1 GCA_030066155.1 Desulfobacterales bacterium
AATGCCGGCACCCAAAAAGCTGCCGAGCTTCTCGAAGGCGGTTCCCAGGAAACGCTGCATACGCCGGTTATTCACGATCTTCAAATTCTGCAAAGCGGACCCGACCTGGCAATGGTTCATCGCCGCCCCACGACTCGTCGTCTAGGCCAGGGGGATCCCGTTTACCTGTGTTTTTGTCCCTTCACGCTGTTTAAACAAATTAAGCTGGGATTTGACCGGGAATATTTTGTGGGCCGCGTATCGGATGAACATGCCCGGATATACGAAATCGCAATTGAGGCCCAGGCGGCGGCGCTGAATACGATCCGGCCGGGGGTAACAGCCGAGGAGGTTCATTTTGCTTCCCTGGAAGTTTATCAAGCCAATGGGTTTGGGATCTGCTACCGGACCGGCCGGGGCATCGGCTACTCCTACTTCGAGCCTCCGGAATTCAAAGACGGTGACAACACCATCCTTCAGCCGGGCATGACCTTTGCCGTGGATGGCGGCATCACCATTGAGGGAGAGTTCGGTGCCCGCGTCGGGGACTCCATCGTCGTGACGCAGGACGGCTTCGAATATCTGACACCCTACCCCAAGGAGCTGAAAGTTCTATAGGCCAACGGATGTAAATTGTACAATTAGGGGCCTGAGGGTATGGCTTTAAACACCGTGGAGAAGTAATTAGAACAGCAACGGTAACAAGCCGAATTGAGGTTTCAGGTGTTCCGCGGACTGCTTGCCACTGCTCGACAGTTTGATCAAAAAGGAAACTACCATTTTGGTTGTGGGAGCGGTTTGTAACCGCGATGGGCTCGGTATAAGTTAGGCCGCTTATCGTGGATAGAATCCACTTCCATACACCATTAACCAAAGTCTAAATCTCAATTGAAATGGTGTAGCTTCATATAAACGGCGCCTCCGGCCTAAAAAAGAAGTTTAAAAAGGATTGAGCGCAGCGATTCCAAAAATCCAAAATCCGAAATCTAAAATCCAAAATCGAACAACCCTGAACCTTTGAACCCTTGAACCTGAAACCTCGCACATTTCCTGTTGACAAATAATGCGAGCTGATATAAGTTTAGCATATTAGCATATACTAATATAATATTATGGATGATGTGGTTAAACTATCAGAGATATTCAAAGCGCTGTCAGATCCGACGCGACTCAGACTGATCAAACTCTTAAATGATTGCAAACCGGGTGTTTGCAAGGGCGGACCGTTGTGCGTCAATGCGCTGGCACATCAGCTGGGCGTTACTCAATCGGCAGTCTCCCAGCACCTGCGCATCTTACGTCAGGCGGGTTTGGTCCGCGGTGATCGGAAGGGAACATTTATGCACTACGCGCTGGATCCCGACGGACTCGGACAGTATAGAGCAGCTCTCAGAGAAACGTTGGGCGAAGATTTCGCATAAATAAAGCTGATTTTTTTTACCCTTAAATATTAGTATATGCGAATATACGTAAATAATAATATCCAGGAAAGGGGGTGATGTTATGTGTTGTGGCACCGCTTCTGAGAGGCCGGCATTCCAGAGATGGAGTCATCAAAATGTCTGCATGTGTGGATGCGATGATCCCGGAAATTACCGACCGCGATTTCTTTCCAGAAAACAAAGAATCGCAAATCTGGAAGCTATTTTAGAGAATCTGCGGGAAGAAACCCAAGCTGTAAAAGAAGAGATCAATAGAATCAAAAAAGAAAAGTAAAGACAAAAGCAGAGGGCGGAGAGCATAGGGCATGGGCAGAGGGCCAAGGGATTTTGGATTTGGGATTTCGGATTTTGAATTTTAAGAGGATTAAAGGATTTTAAATTACGAAAAGGCACAAGACTTGCGGTATAGACGTGGGGGCAGAGCCCTAAATGCGTTGAGTTGAGTTCTGTTCTTCATACTATTTTCCGACTTCCGAATTCCCACTTCCGACTTGATAACTGCCCTTTGCGCTCTGCCCTCCGCCCAATCAATCCGAATACTTGCCGCGGCATAGTTCGGCGATCAGCAAAACGACGCCGGGTCCGCAATCACAAATCCGCAATCCTATAGTACCTTCACCATCCCCACTTCATCACACTTAAAAAATTTCGGGCAGCGACTGCACTCTCCCCACATTTTGGCGGGAAGTTCCTCTCGTTTTTGACGTTTAAAGCCAACGGTGCGGAAAAAGTCTTCTGTCAGGGTAAAGGTATACACCCGTTTGATGCCCAACAGCCTGGCATCGTCAATCAGGTGGTTGACCAGTTTTTTGCCGAGACCCAGATGCTGGTAATCAGGGTGAATCGCCAACGCCCTGATTTCGGCAATATCATCCCACAGAACATGGAGGCTGCCGCAGGCCACGATCAGATGTAGTTCTTCTCTGGTTTCCATCATCGCATAAACCGGAACCTTATAGTCGCTGGCAATGATAAAATCCCGGATATTTTCGTACAAATATTGCGGTCCCCGGGGCAGCATAATATCGGCCGCCGCATATCCGTTAACGAGATCTAAAATTTCCTGTACATCCCGCACCTGGGCTTTCTGGATTTTGATTTGTCGCTCTTCACCCGGCTTTATTAAAACCTTGTGAAATTTTTCTGTCGGTTCTTTCTCCTTTGGTTTAGGAGCTGGTGGTGGATCGACAAATTCCATTATGGTTTCCCCTTTACACCGAATTACTGAATATCAATCAAGTCGCCTAAAGAACGTACCACATAAACGCCGTCGCAGCAAATTATCGAATGCTCAAGCAATTACATCAATTATCACTTATATTGATATCGCCTGTTGGATGCTAATGTAAGCTTAACTTAATATTGTCAATTGTATGATTTATACAATGATTTAAATAGCTTTGCCAGGTTTCAATCCACTGACGCAGAACAAACTTTCTCCAGAATGTAGATTGGCCAGTGAAAACCCACCCTGGCCGAGAATTTTGGGAATGGCCCCAAAAATCTGTGTTGACAACAAAATCAACTTTCGTTATCCGGATTTGATCAACCTGAAAAAACGTGGAGTATTTGAGAAGAAAAACCATGCCCGCGTCGTTGTTATCGGTGGTGGCGTTGCCGGCTGCAGCACGTTGTATCATTTAGCCAAGCTACGCTGGTCCGATGTCGTTCTGGTGGAAAAAAATGAATTGACCTCGGGATCTACCTGGTTGGCGGCCGGTAATGTCCCGCATTATCATCGTTCCTTTAATACGACAAAAATAAATGACTATGCCATTCAGCTATACCCGACGCTGGAGGCAGAAACCGGCCAAGCCGTCGATTGGCACACAACCGGCAGCCTGCGTATCGCCCTTATTCCCGACCGTATGGATGAGTACAAACATGTCGCGGGAAAAGATAAGCTGGTTGGTATTGAGTCGGAACTTGTGGGGCCGCAGGAGATGAAAAAAATCTACCCGCTGATCGACACGGTGGAAGTTGTGGGTGGTTTATTTCATCCCAATGACGGTCATGTGGACCCTGCCAGCGTCACCCACGCTATGGCTAAAGGCGCAAGTCAGCGCGGCGCCGAAATATACACATTTAATCCAGTAACCGATATTTCACAAACACCCGGTGGAGAGTGGGTCGTTCATACCAGAAATGGAGACATCACCTGCGAAATTGTTGTGAATGCGGCCGGTTTATGGACATCCGCGATTGGTGCCATGGTGGGCCTGTATTTACCCGTAATCGCCATAGAACATCACCATATTCTCTTTGAAGATATGCCGGAACTGGTAGAGTCGGGCATGCAACTACCGCTGCTGCGCGATCCAGACACGTCTTACTATATGCGTCAGGAGTTAAATGGCCTTTTAATAGGGCCTTATGAAAGTAATCCGGCCGCCTGGCATCCGGACGGTGTCCCGATGGATTACGCCTCCCAGTCGCTCACGCCGGATCTCGATCGGATTCAGGACATTTTGATGGCGGCCGTCCAGCGTGTTCCTGCCTTGGGTGATTGCGGAGTCAAAGAGAAAGTGAACGGCCCCATAACCTATACACCGGACGGTGGGCCACTGCTGGGGCCTGCTTTTGGATTGCGCAACTTTTATCTTAATGGTGGGCATTGCTTTGGAATAACGCAATGCGCTGCCTATGGACTGCATACCGCCGAATGGATTATCGAAGGTGAACCGAGCATCGACTTATCGTCTGCAGATGCCCGTCGCTATGGTGATTATGCCAACCGATATTGGGCGCATGAAAAAATATTGGAATCATACCGGATGATGTATGCGGTCGAATATCCTGATGAAATCCGTTTTGCCGCCCGAAACGCAAAAACGTCGCCCGTCTATGATATGCTGAAAGCCAAAGGCGCCTGTTTTAGTCAGACATATGGATGGGAACGGGCAAGCTGGTTTGCGCCACAAGCTGTGGAACCCAAGGACAAAAACAGTTTCAAAAGAACCAACTGGCATGACCCGGTGGGGGAAGAGTGCCGGGCTGTCCGGGAACGTGCCGGTGTCCTTGACCTGAGCGGGTTTTCAAAATTCCGGGTATCCGGCCCGGGCGCTGAATCGTTTCTAAGCTATATCATAACTAGCAGAGTTCCCAAGGCTGTCGGAAAAATTGCGGTTGCCGCCATGCTGACGCAAAAAGGCACGATAAAATGTGATGTCACCGTCACAAAAATTGCCGAAGACCGATTCCTGGTAATTGCCGCAGCCGCGGCCGAGCGGCATGATTTAGACTGGATGAAAAGACTGATGCCAGCTGATGGAAGTGTTACGATAGACAATCTGACCTACCGATATGGGACGTTGGTCCTGGCCGGTCCCAGAGCAAGAGATGTGCTGTCCAACCTGACTGAAACCGATTTAAGCAACCCGGCATTCCCTTTCAGGTCGATGCAGAACATTTTTGTAAACCTGTCGCCGGTGATGGCACTTCGAATTGGTTTTACGGGCGAGCTTGGCTGGGAACTGTACCATCCCATCGAACATCAGCGGGATATTTATGACGCTTTGATGAACGCCGGAGCGGAATACGGAATTGCCGATTTTGGTATCCGGGCCGTGATGTCGCTGCGCCTGGAAAAAGGGTACTGTGGGCTGGGCCGGGAGTTGTCCTCCGAGCGCACCCCACTGGAGGCCGGACTGGATAAATCTGTTAATTTCGATAAAGGCAATTTCCTGGGCCGGCAGGCATTGATCCAGCAGAAAGAAAAGGGGCTTGCTGAACATCTTGTTTTGATGACTGTGGACGCCGACAAAGCCGACGCTATCGGCGATGAACCGGTTTATCTGGGTAAGGAAATTGTTGGCCGCGTCACATCCGGCGGATATGGTCATGTGGTCCAAAAGAGTCTTGCCATGGCTTATATCAAAACCGAGTTGGCCAAGCCAGGGACTCGACTTGAAATAACCATTCTGGGTGAACGGTACCAGGCTGAAGTGGTCCCAATCCCGTACTACGATCCGGATAATAAACGGCTCAGATGCTAGTACCCT
>JASJCE010000501.1 GCA_030066155.1 Desulfobacterales bacterium
ACGTTTCTGATTCTGCTCCAACTCGGCGCCCTGAGCCTTCAGGGTCTTTTCCGTCAGGGTCAGGCTGCGTTTGAGGGTCTGGATCTCTTTTTGGTTCCCGCGCAGATCTTTTTTATGCTGATCCAGATCGGTACCCTGAGCCTTCAGGGTCTTCTCCTTCAAGGTCAGGGAGCGTTTGAGGGTCTGGATCTCCTTTTTTTTCTCGCGCAGATCTTTTTTATGCTGATCCAGATCGGTACCCTGTGTCTTTAGGGTCTTCTCCTTTAAGGTCAGGGTCCGTTTGAGAGTCTGGATCTCCTTTTTTTTCTCGCGCAGATCTTTTTTATGCTGATCCAGCTCGGTACCCTGTGTCTTTAAGGTCTTTTCCTTTACGGTCAGGGCGCGTTTGAGAGTCGCCTTTTCCTTTTTAATTTTTTGCAGCGCTGCTTCTGTTTTTATCGCTTGCCGTTTATGCGCTGCCAGATCTTCTTCGAGGGCCGTGTTTCGGCCCCAGCCATACCCCTCGGTCCAGTCTTTAAAATAGTTTTCCATCGTTTTGGCTGCACCACCCGCGGTTTCCAGCCATGTTTGCGGCGCAGCGTAAGATGATGCAATTTCACCGCATGCTTTCCAATAGTCAAATCCCTGTTTGAACCAATCGTCGGCCTTCCGGATTATGCCCGACATATCGTATGCAGCCATTGATTCATTAACTAGTGTATTCCATTTTTTGGTGTCCATCTGCTTTCTCCTTATATGGGTGGCATTGATAAAAACGCCTTCATACATGAAACTGTCGCATATTACCAGCACAAACTGCAGGATTTCGTAATTAGGTGATAACGGTAGCAGTCTGAGGTGGTGAATATTACCGGCAACATATCCTAAAAAATTATCCCAGTTTTGTTCCCATCCGATAGTAATTGGTTTCCCCGCTTACGCTTCGCTTCAGACGGGATCGTAGACAGGTTTCAGTGTTCAGGTTTCAGTGTTCGACACGGCCCCTGGGTGGCAAATGTTCAATCGCTATAAAAACTTTAGATTATTGACGAATTACCGCCGTACCGCGGTTTTTGAGCACATCTTTAGCTTAATTCGCGGCACGGTCCTCTTGTCGTCTAGTTTAAGAATAGACGAATAACTCTGCCTTTTCTGAAACCTGAAACCTGAACACTGAAACCATATTTGCAGAATAAAAACGATGTTGACATCAAAAATGGCATAAGTTAATCGGATAATTGATGAAAACAACCCGCAAATCGCTATCTCCGATTCCGCCGCGTTTGAATTGCTGATTATTACATATTGTACGGAGTCTTTTCAGTGAAAAATATCAGAGTAACGGTTCTGGCAGTGCTGGCCATGACCGCAACCGTTGGGGCACTATGGCTGACCAATAACTCGGTCACCCCCAGGGAAGCGACCTGGGCCGATGTCGTTGCTGAAGCGCAAAGCGGTGGCTACCGGCTCATTTCGACCGATGAGCTATGGCAGCGATACAGCAGGCACCGGAAAAGCCTGCTGCTGGTCGATAGCCGCCAGGAGTGGGAGTACCGCACGGGCCACATCCGGGGGGCGGTCAACTTTCCCATGGAGCCGACCTGGCTCTCAAGATGGCGCAAAAAAGGGGAACTGGAAACGCTACTTGGTAAAGACCGGGATCGATTCATCGTATTCTACTGAGCGGGCCTGACATGAGTCCGAAGCGACTCCGCAGCTCGGGTAGCTGTGCAGCTCGGTTATCAAAACGTATTTCGGGATCCACTGGGGTACCCTCAATGGAAAGACCAAAACCTGCCCGTGGAAGCAATGCCGGCCGGACTTGCTGGTATGGACAATCAGCCCGAAGCGCCAGGTGCCCTGTACGGTTGGGCCATGATCTGGACCCTCCTGGGCATATTCGCCGGCGGCATGGCCCTGAACCTGACACCGTGTGTTTACCCGCTGATCCCCATCACAATATCTTACTTTGGCGCCAGAAGCGATAGACGACAGTTGATCGGCCACGGATTGTGCTACATCGGCGGACTGTCCATCACCAACTCGGTTTTAGGCGTGGTGGCGGCCATGACGGGCGGTTTGATGGGAGCGGCGCTGCAAAATCCCCTGGTGCTGACCTTCGTGGCAGCGATTTTAATTTTGCTGTCCACGAGCCTTTTCGGTCTGTGGGAAATTAGATTGCCCGGCGGCCTGACGCAGGCCGCATCAAAAACCTATGCCGGCTATCTGGGAACCATCTTTATGGGGCTTACCATGGGGATTGTGGCCGCACCCTGCATCGGCCCTTTTGTCCTTGGGCTTCTGACGTGGGTCGCCAGCCTGGGCAGCCCGTGGCTGGGATTTGTCGTATTTTTCACACTGAGCCTCGGTCTCGGATTACCGCTCTTCATTTTGGCCATTTTTTCCGGAAACCTGAACCGGCTTCCCCGCTCAGGCGAATGGATGCTCTGGGTCAGAAAACTGATGGGCTGGGTACTGGTGGGAATGGCGGTGTATTTTATCAGACCGGTTCTACCCAAACCGGCAGTAGCGCTTCTTCCGGCCATTATCACCCTGGCTGCCGGACTGCATTTGGGTTGGATCGACAGAACCAGTGCCGGTTTTCGCGCATTTGAATGGATTAAAGCCACTGTCGGAGTCGCGGCCGTGGTCTTCGCCACTATCCTGATCTGGAACTGGATCACAATCGGGCCGGGCATAACCTGGAACGCCTACTCGGACCAGTTGTTGGTGGAATCAAAAAACACCGGCCGGCCCGTAATTATCGATTTTTCGGCTGACTGGTGCAGCCCCTGCCGCGAGCTTGACGCCGTCACCTTTCATCATCCCGAGGTCGTCAAGCAGGCCGAACGCCATTTCACCCTGATCAAAGTGGATGTCACCCGGGGCGGTAATCCCACATACGAACGACTGTTGAAGCAATATAATGTCAAGGGCGTGCCCACCGTAATTTTTCTGAATGCCCAGGGCCGGGAGCAGTTTGAAAAGAGACTGGTGGATTACATGCCGCCGGACCAGTTTCTGAACCACATCAGCGGATTAATACCCCAGACCGGCAAAGCCGGAAATGAAAATTGAATATTGATTATTGATATAGCCGCAAAAAGGCGCAAAAAGCGCAAAAGTTAATCTTCGCTATCAGTAATATCAATTAGATACAAAGTCAAAATTCGACAATTTTGACTTTTTACGAGACCATCAATAACGATTAATGAACCGGCCCACGGCAAACCGCGGCTTATCAGGGTACGATAAATTCTATCCTAACGCAGCAAGCCACGGGGTATTATACCCGGCAGATTTCACAGTCTGCATCCCGCATTTAGTGTAATCTGTGTAATCTGCGAAATCTGTGGATTAAAAAGCGCCAACCCGGATTGCCTGTATGTCTGCCCATTTTATGTTGTAACGTGCCAGATACTTGCGGAGGCGATCGGCGTCATTGACTTTTCGTTTTTTGATGCGGGAGGCAGCAAACAGTATTCGACCGGCCTCCGACAGGTTTGCCGATTCAGCACACACCGCCAGAACATCTGCCAGCTGAACTTTTTCAAAACGATCGAGCACGGATGCCTTTTCTGCCCCGATTAATTTAATCAATGTGTTTTCGCCTGCAATCGGTTCTGATTTACGCCACATGGACCTGAACCGCGTTATTTCCTCATCGACGACTTTTTTGGTAATCCGGCCTCCCGGCGCCAGCGTTCCCATGCGGGTAATGGCGGCGTTCAGATCCCGAAAGTTGGCCGGCCAGAGCGCCTCTTTCGACGTCGCGAAGGACAGAAATTTACCCATGGCTTCTTTATTAAAGGTGACATGCGTGTTGTTGCGCTCCGCAAACCGATCCAGTTCGTACTTTATATTCGGTTCAATATCTTCCGGCCGCTCCCGCAATCCCGGCATCCGGAAGGTCCACAAATTGATGCGGGAGAGCAGATCCTCCCGGAATCGGCTGCTCATCACCTCGTCCTGAAGCGTCCGGTTGGTGCCGCATATCAGTTGAAAATCACTTTCCGTCTCCCTGTCGGAACCCATCGGCAGAAATCGCTTCTCTTCAATCGCCCGCAGCAGCATGGACTGCTCATCCAGGCCCAGTTCTCCCACCTCATCGAGAAACAGGATACCGTTGTTGGCTGTTCGAAGCAGTCCGTCCCGGTCATGGGTCGCCCCTGTGAATGCGCCCCTCTTGTGTCCGAATAGCGCGGACATGGCCGCATCGCCTCTGAGGGTGGCGCAGTTGACCTCCACGAATTCTCCGGCAACCTTGCGGTGCGTTTTTTTTAATTCATATATCCGCCGGGCCAGATGGGATTTACCGGCACCGGTCGGGCCGGTCAACAAAATAGGGTCGACAGAATGGATGGCAACGCGCTCAATCCGCTCTATCAGCTGGTTGAATCCGGTATTGCGCGTCTCGATACCGGACTTTAAAAAAGCAATATCGTCATCCATCTCCTGTCGAAAGCGCATGGCGATCCGGTCGTACTTGGACAGGTCAAGATCGATGATGCGGTATTCTCCGCTGACATCGTTCTCCTTTTTGCCCCCGGATGACGGGCTGGTCTGAACGAGCTTTGCGGGCAGATAATGTGATTCGGTGAGCAGAAACAGACATATTTGAGCGACATGTGATCCGGTGGTTATATGAACCAGATACGCTTCCTGGTCCTGATCAAAGGTATAGGCTTTGGCAAAATCATGCAGGGCCCCATAGACCTCCTCGAAGTCCCAGGGATCACGAAAATTTACCGGCGAGGAAACAACCTTTGTTTCCGGAGAAATCTGTTGAATGTCCTTGACGACCCGATCCTGCAGGGACTTGAACCGTTTTTGATAGAGCAGTTCGAATCGGTTGATCAGCAAATCTTCGTGCTGGCACAACGCCACCGTTGGTCGCCATCGCTCCCAGCGCTTGGCCTTCTTTCCCATATCGAGGGTGGGGCCCAACAGGCCAATCACAACTGTCTTTTTCATATATTATTATCTAATTAATTATAAAATTTTATAAAATACTTACCATATCGATTCTTGTATGTCAAATTCCGGCTTAGACCGGGAAAAATTTTATACCAAATGATTTTAAGATAATAGAGCCAAATATAGAGTGCTTTTGAAATCATGGCACATCGCTTGCTGTACTGCAGAGGCAATTGTTCTTTTACATGCTGATACCCGCCGGGCCAGCGACGCACATCATTCAACAATGAGAGCGATCAATTACTGCTGTCTTGGGGTAAATGATGGGTGTTTCGAACATGGAATCTGACGAGGTCAGGTATCAGGCAAGGATAGCTCAATGGGTAGAGCACCGTGCTGAGGACACGGGCGTTGCAGGTTCGATTCCTGCTCCGACCAGGGTTTCCAACCCTAAAAACCGCTCAAAACGGTTATCAAAAGGCCCGAGGGGAGTGAGCGGAT
>JASJCE010000502.1 GCA_030066155.1 Desulfobacterales bacterium
GATCCTGTTGATCCTGTCAGATTATTTATTTTTAAGATAAGAATCCATTCCTCTTTATCTTTAAAAATCTATAGTTTTTTATTTGATCAGACTGGCCGCTTGCGGCCAGAGGCGACGCCCATATGCGGTTTGAAGGGGTCTGATATTTGCTTGCCTTATCCCGAATATAGTTGCTAATATTTGGCATATGATGAGAACCGGAAATTGGACTGAACCGAAATCGATTCTGGATTGGTCTCGGCGGGTATTTGCCCTGCGGCCGATTATGTTTCTGCTTCTGGTAACGGCCGCAATCATTCTTGAAATGCGCTTCGATTGGTTGGAGCGAGCTGTGGCGGCCTATCTGGTAACAACCAATGATGTCCGGCCTGAATCCGGTGCGGTCTGGGAAAGGGGACATCGAACCCAGACAGCCCGGCGGGATCTGGAACAGATCATCGCCAACCGGCAAACATCCCAGCGCGAAGCCCGTAGCGCGGACACATTTTCAGAGATCGCCAAAAGCCTGCCGGCTAATCAGGGCGCCATGTTGTCGGCTGAGCGGTTCCGTCAGCTTTATCTGAAACTGCCCCGTGATGAATCCCGCGAAATTATGCCGGCGCTGGAGCTCCTCGGCATTTCCGGACGGGGCAACTGGCAGCGGACGTATCTTGAGAAGAATGGTGATAAATTAATTGCGTACCTGCTGGATGCGCAAAATCGGGTACTGCGTGAGATAGATCTGCCGACCGGCGTGCTGCTCCGACCGGATCATCAGAATGAGGTCGAGGCTGAAACGCTGGAGGATATTCCCAGCTTCAAAAACCGCATCTATCCGGCGCAGCGTTTTTTTGAAGCCCTGGCTGCCGTTCCCGATGACATTCGTCGCAATATCATCCTGAATCCGGAATTGCTGTTGAAACCATCCGGTCAAATGGTCAGGGTCGGAATTTCCGATGAAGCGGTGTCAGGCTATATTCAACTGGGTGTCGAATACCTCTCAGGCACAGGCCGCCAGGTGATCCTGACAGCAGGTCACGAGTGGGCGGTCTGGAGATTGAGATCGTTCATAGAGGGGAAAGACGCTGCAGTTGCCCCGGTTGTCAAATACCTGGAGGAACATTCACCCAGATGACCCCTGCGATGATGATGTTGCGCCGGTTGAGCGGCCTATTTTATCTGGTTTTGCTGCTGACGGGTCTGGTCGCCGTCCTGGGCCTGAGCCTGTTCTTTGTTGTTGTCAGCGACCTCCCGCGCGTGCCCGATCCGCTCAGCCGAATTATCGAGACGCCGCCGACCGAGATTTTCGCCGGCACCGGAGAAAAAATCCTGTCTCTGGGAGGACGCGAGACGATCCCGTTGAACCGGGTATCCCCTTTTTTTATTCAGGCGATCATCGCCACTGAAGATCATCGCTTCTGGAAACATCACGGTGTCGATAAGCTGCGTACCTTGAAAGCGCTCTGGATTACGCTTTTTGATCCTGATCGGATACAGGGTGCCTCCACGATTACTCAACAACTCGCCAAAAATCTGTTTTTCAGTTTCCGCCGGTCTTACATGCGCAAGATCCGGGAATTGCTGGTGGCTTTGCAAATTGAAGCCCGATACAGCAAGGAAACCATACTGGGAGCCTACGTGAATCAGATCCCCTTCGGAGTCGGCGCCCATGGTATCGAACAGGCCGCCAGAATAATATTTGGAAAACCGGCCATGGACCTCAATCTGGCCGAATCCGCCTTGCTGGCCGGACTGCCGAAATCACCGGCCCGTTACAATCCCTACCGTTTTTTGGAACGGGCCAAAAGTCGCCAGAATATTGTACTGTCACGGATGACGGCCGTTGGATATATTACCCAGCAGGAAGCACAAAATGCATCCCAGGAAGAGCTGAAGCTCCGCCCGCGCAGGCTGGATACCCGGCCGGGGGGCTACTTTTTGGATGTCGTTCTGAATACTCTGGAAACCCGATACGGTCCGGACGTCGTCTATCACGGTGGCCTGAAAGTGATGACCACCCTGATTCCCCGTATGCAGGCACTGGCCGTCAACTCGCTACAGACCGGACTTGCAAAACTCGATCAAACTCTGGGGATTTCTGTCGCAGAAGTGGAGAGCAACTCAGATTCGGAACTGGGCCCCCAGGGGGCATTGGTGGCCGTTCAAACCAATTCCGGAGCGGTTTATGCGCTGGTAGGTGGTCGCGACCATTCGATCACGGAATACAATCGTGCGATTCAAAATCAGCGACTGCCCGGTTCAGGTTTTAAGCCGTTTCTGTATTACACGGCTTTTGAAAAGCTGGGATTAAATCCGGCAGCTGTTTTTAACGACCGGAAAATCACCATCGCGGTAAATGGCGCGCCGGACTGGACGCCGCGTAATTTTGGCCGGAAATACGAGGGAACGATGATCCTGAAGCAGGCGCTCATGAATAGCGTCAATTCGATTGCCGCCCAGCTGGTTGAACGGTGCGGGCCCGAGGCCGTTATCGAAACAGCCCGCCGCTGCGGGATTGGAAGTCCGCTTAAACCGGTCTATTCGGTTGCCCTTGGAACCTCGGGTGTCAGTCCTTTAGAGATGGCTTCCGCATTTGCTACCTTTGCCACCGGTGGTATCCGCCATGAGCCTTTTTTGATTCGCCGGGTGGAGGATTCCCTCGGCCGGGTTCTTGAAGAGCATATTGTCGGCGGCCGACGGGTACTGGATTCATCCATCGCCTATCAGGTTGTCGACATGATGAAAGGCGTAATCGATCTGGGGACCGGCTCGGTGGTCCGGCGCCTCGGCTTTAAACTGCCGGCAGCCGGTAAAACCGGAACTACCGATGGTTATCGCGATGCCTGGTTTACGGGGTTTACGCCCAATCTGAGCGTCAGTGTGTGGGTTGGATTCGACCGCGGCATCGGAATGCGGGACACCGCCAACCGGGGTATTACCGGCGGAAAGGGGGCAGCGCCCATCTGGGCGGATTTCATGATTCGATCCACTGACGGCGAGCCGCCTCGGGAATTCCCCGTCCCCGCCAATATTCGCCTGGAAACCGTTAAATTGAAATCAGGCTCCATCGACGGTGCCGGTGTCGAAACGCCGGTGACGGTGGCGTTGCGCATCGATCAGAAAGTGAACGGGACATCTGTAAGAGTGCCGTTTTTTTCGGAAGAAACTACTGCCACTGCTGCGAATACAGAAACGACTTCCAATGCCTTGAAAATTAATACCGGAACGGGTGCTCCCAGATCGACCATTACTGAAGAAGACCTCTCGCCGGAAAGGTGAAGGGAATGAATATTGAATATTGAATAATGAATAATTGAGGTATGTTATCTAATTATATTTAGGATTGTTTAAATCGCTCGAATTGGATAGACGGTAAGACTGCACCGACGTACTACTATACTATAATGATGACAGTCAGGAAACCGGAAGACCACAGCGCGGCATAGCCGCAAACAAGCTTTTTAATCCACAGATTTCGCAGATTACACAGATTCTTAAAATAATTAACAAAAACAATTCGTAATCTACAGGTTTTCATGATTTGCCTGGCAATAATTAAAGAATTTACACATTCGTAGAACAGAAAGCTAAAATCGATAGGATTCCTCAATTTGTCATTTGTCAATCGTCATTTTTCATTTTAATATGGTTTCAGTTCTAAGGCATATTTCCATCCGAATCTGGATTGCATTGATGCTGGGCGGGATAGCGAGCTTTGTTATACTGCCGATGCTGCAATTACGGCTGGGCCTCGAATATAGTGTTTTCGTGGCGGGCGTCCTGATGGTGTTTTTTTTCTGGGCCGCCGGATGGCTGCTGACCCGTTGGGCATTGAACACATCAGAATATTTGGTTGCCGAAGCCGCCGCCTTCGAACGGGATGGGATGTACCGGGAGGCCGAAGATACGTACCGGAAGGCGATGGCTGTTTTTGACAGTTTTATGATTTCGCCCGCTGCAAGACGCAAAAAATCCGGCTACCTCGGCTCCCGGCTGGCTCGGTTTTATCTCGCGCGCAGCGGGCGCGATCAGGCGTCGGAGGACTTTTTGATATCCTACCTTCATTCCTATCCGCAGGATGAAGAAGTTGCCGAGCACTGGCTGCAGCGGATTGAAGGCGGCAATGGCCTGAGTGCGGATCATCAGGAACTGATCGAGCGCATCGGCGATGCCCAGCCACAAAACATCAATATCCAGCGTACACTGGCACGGTTTTATTTGCTGCTTGAAAGAACTGATTTTCCTGCTCTGCAGACCTATCGGCGGATCTCCAGCAATGATGAATCATCGGTAGCCGGCTTCATCGACAATCTGGCCCAGCTTTTTGCCAAGGAAGGCCGGGCTGATGAGTGGGCACTTGAAATTTATTTAATGGCCCTGGCCCGCGATTTCAAGCGGCCGGAGTACCTGAGAGGCCTTGCGGCCTGCCTGCATTGGATTCCGGCCGGCGGGAGCAACGAGCAATTATTGCAGTCTGCGCGGCGCTATCTGAAGCCATTCGATGCCGCAGCCCGCCAGAAGATGCGGCAAGGCTTCAACTCGCCAATACCGGCCGAGCAACCCCGCGCTGCCCGATGGAAATTCAAGCCGGTTGCGACATTCAACCATGCTATCCTGACTATCTATAGTGGTTTGCAGGCCCTTTTTCGCTGGATTTTCGCCAAAACCGAAACCGCTTTTCACCGAATTCAACACTCCCGGAAAATCAGGCGGATGTTAACCGTGATGTTGTTGTTTAATCTGGCGGCGGGTATCGGCGCCCTGGTGATCAACACGGTCGGCCACCTGCGCCACAACGAGGAGCCCGGCGTCAAAACCGCCGCGCCTGCAAGGCCCACCATCACGGATCCGTTTACCCTGCAGGTTGCCGCTTACTTGAAACCTCAATATGCCAAAAAATATGTGCAACAACTCAGACAGCAGGGCCTGGATGCGTACTGGACAGAAGCCGTGAGAGGCGAAAAACGATGGTTTCAGGTCCGGGTGTCGCACTTTGGCACCAAGCAGGCAGCCAGAGATTTTGGGGAAAAATTGAAAGCTCAGGGTATTATCGAAGACTTCTACGTCGCCAATTATCGACCGCATTAGCATCTTTGCGGAGATTTCGGTGCCGTGCAAATCGACATAATTTTCAAATGAGCAAAGTAAATACTTGAAGAAATGCCTAAAGTTACAAATTGCCTAAATTGCCTAAAATTAAGGTATTCTATCGATTTAATTGAAAAAATTCAGGAAGTCGAAAAATGAAAATCGGTTGTAGGTGACCCCATTTCAATTTTAAATCCCCCTCATCAGTCTTATCTGTCTCAAAGTTGAATTCCTTGACTTGAAAGCCTCCGGTATTAACCTCCAATAACTGACTTTATTAAGGAGATACGATCTAATGAAAATTGGAACAATTGGCTGCGGTTTTGT
>JASJCE010000503.1 GCA_030066155.1 Desulfobacterales bacterium
TTACATTCTCAGCAAAGAGAATAATCAGCCGGGCGCGATGGATATGGGTGCCTCGCCCGATCTGTTGCCCGGACGCCAGTCTCTGGGCAAAGCAGCGGTCAGAAAAAAATGGGAGAAGGACTGGAAGACCAGCCTCTCGCCGGATGCCGGACTCAACATGGTTCGCATGATTGAAGCCGCCGAGACGGGCCAGTTAAAAGCCCTTTATATCATGGGTGAAAATCCGTTGCGTGCCCTGCCCCAGAGACGTCGGGTGAAAAAGGCCCTTCAAAAATTAGATTTTTTAGTGGTACAGGACATTATCAACAGCGAAACAGCTCAAATCGCGGATGCTGTGCTGCCGGGTGCGGCCTTGTGCGAAAAGATGGGGTCCGTTACCAACCTTGAAGGTCGCATTCAAACTTTCAGCCCGATCGTCAAACCACCCGGCAAAGCCAAAGCAGACTGGGAAATCCTCGACTTGCTCGCCGCCCGGTTGGGCAGCAACAGCCCCCTTGAATCTCTCCCAAAAATCAGACAAGAAATTCAAAAACTGGTGCCCATGTACAGCGGGCTGAATGGTGATACGGAATCCTGGATTGATAACGTCGACACCAAGGCCATTTTCACTTCCAAAGACACCGCTGAATCGATTTCATTCTATCCGGTCGTCTCTACCGAGGATAAACCGCAAGACCAGGATTATCCATTTACGGCGATTGTCGGCACCCAGAGATTTCACCTGGCCGGCGGTACAAGAACGAGCGCATCGGATCGTATTCGGGAATTTGCCCTTACCGGGAAAATAGAAATTTCACACCGCGATGCAGCCGCGTTAAAGGTTAACGATGAAGATACGGTCGTGGTCAGTTCACCGCATGGGTCTTTAACGCGCAGTGTCCGAATAAAATCCAATCTAAATCCGGGATATCTCTTTATACCTACCGGAGCTGATCAGAACCAGGCCATGGATCTCTTCAGCCTGTCTGACCTGACCTTACCCGGCGCTACAGGCTGGAAGACATGCGGAGTAAAAATTGAAAAAGCAAGAAGGAATATTCATGCAACCACCACAAATCGACCTGGGTAAACTGGACGCGATCATCGACCGTCACAAAACGGAAAAGTGGGGACTGATTCCCCTGCTCCAGGATGTACAGGAAACATATGGCTACGTACCTCCGGAGACTATAGAGCCAATTGCAGCAGCGCTTAAATTATTCCCGTCTCAGGTTCAGGGTGTCATCACATTTTACTCGGGTTTCTCATTGAAACCCAAGGGCAAACATGTATGCCGGGTTTGCCGCGGCACCGCCTGTCACGTCAAAGGCGGTCGAAGTATACTGCGGCTGATGCAAAAAGAGCTGAACCTCGAGGAAGGCGAAACCAGCCCGGACTACCAGTTTACCCTGGAGACGGTCGCCTGTCTTGGCGCTTGTTTTCTGGCACCGACCATGATGATCAACCGCGATTATTTCGGCAAACTGTCCCCGACCAAGGTCAACAGCATACTGGGAGAATACCAGAAGAAGTAGGTCGAAAAAATAAGCTAAAGTTCAAAATAAACTAATCAACCAATCAACCAGTCAACTAATTTTACGACACCCGGGAGTGAGTGAAAGACAATGGAGAAACTTGAATCTATCGGACAGGTAGAGTGGCTCCGTAATAATATCCTATCCCGCAGGGAAGACGGCACAATCGAGGTGCATGTATGCATGACCGGTTGCCGTGCATACGGCGCTGCCGGGGTTCTGGAGGCATTGAACGATGAAGTCAAAAGTCAGCGCCTCGCGCGGCAGGTCGAAGTTCGGGCCACCGGCTGCCATGGGTTTTGCGCGAAAGCGCCGGTGATTACAATTGAGCCCATGGGTGTGCAATACCAGGAGGTGGAACCCAATGACGCCATCGACATCGTCAACCAGACATTGAAGAAAAACCAGTTGATTGAACGATTAGCTTATCGCGTCCCCAAAACATTTCAGCCCATTTTTTACCGGAACCAGATTCCCTTTTATGCCAAGCAGGAGCGCCGCGTTCTGGCAAACTGCGGGCGTATCGATCCCACAAAAATCGAACATTATATCGCTGCCGACGGCTACCAGGCTCTGGTCAAAGCCCTGTCCAAGATGAAACCTGAGCAGGTAATTGAGGAGGTCCTTGGGGCTAAACTCAGGGGGCGCGGCGGGGCCGGATTTCCCACCGGACTAAAATGGAAATTTGCACGCCAATCTGCGGGCCGTCCCAAATATGTCGTTTGCAACGCAGATGAAGGCGATCCGGGAGCTTTTATGGATCGGGCCATTTTGGAGGGCGATCCCCACGCTGTCCTGGAAGGTATGCTGCTCGGCGCATACGCCATGGGCAGCGAGTACGGCTACATTTACGTTCGGGAGGAATATCCCATTGCGGTCGATCATTTGACTCTCGCCATCGATCAGGCCAATGAACTGGGGCTCCTGGGAGAAAACATCCTCGGCACCGGTTTCAATTTTGATCTTTCGCTGCGATTGGGTGCCGGCGCCTTTGTCTGTGGTGAGGAGACGGCCCTGATGGCATCGATCGAGGGCCAGCGCGGCATGCCGCGGGCACGTCCGCCATTTCCAGCCCAAGCCGGAATCGATGGTAAGCCCACGAATATAAATAACGTCGAGACCTGGGCCAATGTTCCGCTCATCATCAAAAACGGATCGGACTGGTATGGAGAGGTCGGCACGCCCGACAGCAAAGGCACCAAGATCTTTTCTCTGGCCGGCAAGGTCAATAATACCGGCCTGGTCGAGGTGCCGATTGGCTCCACCGTTAAAGATGTCATCTACGATATCGGGGGCGGCATCCCGAAAGGCCGGGCATTTAAAGCCGTCCAGATGGGCGGTCCTGCCGGCGGCTGTGTGCCGGCCCAGTTTTTAAACCTCGAGATCGATTACGACACGGTACAGCGGGTCGGCGCCATCATGGGATCGGGCGGCATGGTGGTAATGGATGAAAACAACTGCATGGTCGAAATTGCCCGGTTTTTTTTGAGCTTCACCCAATCGGAGTCCTGCGGCAAATGCGCTCCCTGCCGTCTGGGGACGACCCAGATGCTGGAGATCCTGACGCGCATTACCCGTGGCGAAGGCCGCCTGGAAGATATCGAAACCATTCGGGAGTTGGGTGAAACACTCGGCGAAGCTTCCTTGTGCGGCCTCGGTCAGGCCTGTCCCAAGCCGGCCCTGTCAACCCTGAAATATTTTCTCAGGGAATACGAAGATCACATCAAGGAGCACCGCTGTGCCGGGGCCGTCTGCGATTCTATGGTGATTTCGGCCTGTCAGCATGCCTGCCCGGCCGGCATCGATGTGCCCAACTATGTAGCCGCCATTGCCGAAGGCGATTATGAAAAATCCGTCGAGATCATCCGCGAACGCAACCCATTTCCGGCCGTTTGCGGCCGCATCTGCATCCATCCCTGCGAATACAAATGTCGGCGTGGCGAGCTTGATCAGCCGATTGCCATACGGGCTTTGAAACGCTTGGCGTCGGATTGGTATTTCGAAAATATCGGTTCCCAAAGGGATCCGTTCCCCGTAACCCGCAAAGAAAAAATTGCCGTTGTCGGCGCCGGTCCCTCCGGATTGACCTGCGCCTATTTTCTGGCCAAGATGGGTTATCAGACCACGGTTTTCGAAGCCGAGTCCATCGCCGGCGGCATGCTGGGCATTGCGGTTCCGGAGTTCCGCCTGCCGCGACAGGTTATCGAGGAGGAAATTCTATATATCGAAAATTGCGGCGTCGAAATTCGTTACGACTCGCCGATTGACGCCAAGCATACGTTTAGTGATCTGTTAAACGAGGGCTACAGCGCGGTATTTATCGCCGCCGGTGCTCAGGCCAGCAAGCGCATCGACATCCCCGGTGAAGAGGCAGACCTCGAAGGGCTTTACTACGGCCTGGATTTCTTAAGCCATGTGCGCGCCGGCAAGCACGTGCCGCTCAGCGGCAAAACCGTCATCATCGGTGGCGGCAATGTGGCCGTGGACACCGCCCGCACGGCCCTGAGATCCGGCGCTCAGGAAGCCCATATTTACTGCCTGGAGCCCCGGGACGAAATGCCGGCCTGGGAACAGGATGTCGACGAAGCCCTCGACGAGGGCATCGTCATTAACTCGGAGGCTTCACCCAGCAGAATCATCCATGAAGACAATCGGGTCACCGGTATCGAATTCACGCGGTGTGTTTGTGTGTTTGACGACGAAGGCTGTTTCAACCCGACCTGTGATCTGGATGACACCCGCATAGTGGATGCCGACAACGTCATCATTTCTATCGGCCAGGCCGCCGACATGTCATTTCTGGATGCCGACAGCCAGCTGGAACGCGAGCTCTGGGGCACCCTTGTGGTCGATACCAACACCCTGTCCACCAACGTGCCGGGGGTGTTTGCCGGCGGCGATTTCACCACCGGTCCCACATTTGTGATCCGGGCCATCGCTTCGGGCAGACGTGCCGCCATTGCAATCAACAAATATCTGACCGGCGATGAAACCCCGGTCTATATACCGGATGAAAAGTCACCCCGGCACACGGCCACGGGATTGGCCCTGGATGCGGAAACCACCGAGGATCAGCCCCGGATCGAGGTCGGCCTGGAGGAGGCTGAACAACGCATAAAAGATTTTCGCGAAGTTGAAAAAGGATTCACCGAAGAGCAGGGGCGCCGTGAGGCCACGCGCTGCCTTCGCTGCGATCTGGAAAAAGAGGAGAGTGCTGCATGATTCGATCCATCACCCAAAAAAAATCACCGGAAGAAATTGAGCGACTTCTGCAGGGATTGAACCGGATATTTATTATTGGCTGTGGGACCTGCACGACACTCACACGCACCGGCGGCGAACCCGAGGTTAAGGACCTGAAAAAGGAACTAGCCGAGAAAGGCAAGTTGATTACAGGAACGACGGTGGTTCCGGTGGCCTGTGACAACCTAACCCGTGACTTCCTCAATGAATACGGCGAACAGATCAATCAATCAGACACATTGCTGATCACCAGCTGTGCCTTCGGCGTTCAAACCATTGCCCGTCAGCTGAAAAAAATGGTCGTACCGGGCCTTGATACGCTGTTTATCGGCAAGGAGACGGCATTCGGCACCTATGATGAAATTTGTACCCAGTGTGGTACCTGTATCATCGGCGAGACCGGCGGCATCTGCCCGGTGACCAACTGCCATAAAGGCCTGGTCAACGGTCCCTGCGGCGGCACCAACCACGGCAAATGCGAAATCGACGTCAATAAGGACTGCGTCTGGACCCTGATCTACAATCGCCTCGATGAGCTGGGACGCCTGGAATCCATGAAAAAATACCAGAAGCCCCGCAATCACCTGGGCGAACCCAGACCGGGGAAGATGAAAATGGAGTGATGGAGCCAAAGG
>JASJCE010000055.1 GCA_030066155.1 Desulfobacterales bacterium
GGTGGATGTTTCTGGTGTGTCGAGGCGGATTTTGAAAAAGTTGACGGTGTTGTCGAGGCCATTTCCGGCTACAGCGGCGGCAAAGAGGAGAATCCAACCTACGAGGATGTCGCTTACGGCCGAACCGGCCACACCGAAGCAGTGCAGATCGTGTATGATCCACAAAAAGTTACCTACAACGAATTGCTCGATGTTTTCTGGCGTCATTCGGATCCGACCGACCCGAACGGGCAATTCGTCGATCGCGGACCGCAATATCGTCCGGCTATTTTTTTCCACGACGAGGAGCAAAAGCGCCTGGCGCTGGCCTCCAAGGAGAAACTGGAAAAGTCCGGCCGATTCGATCGACCCATCGTGACGGAGATATCCCCGCTGACCGAATTCTACCGGGCTGAAGAATATCACCAGGATTATTACAAAAAGAGCGAGCTGCGCTATAAAATGTACCGGAGTGGATCCGGTCGCGACCAATTTATCGAGAAGACCTGGGCCAAAGATGATCGCACATCCATGGTCAATAAGGACAATGCAAAGTACAGCAAGCCATCCGATGATGTCCTGCGTCAGAAATTGAACCCGATGCAGTATAAAGTAACCCAGAACGACGGGACTGAACCGCCTTTTAACAACGAATTCTGGAACAACAAAAAAGACGGTATTTATGTTGACATCGTCTCCGGGGAGCCCTTGTTCAGCTCACGGGACAAATTTGAATCCGGAACCGGCTGGCCCAGTTACACCCGGCCCCTCGAGCCCGATAACATCGTAGAAAAGGAAGACCGCAGCTTCTTCATGGTGCGTACCGAAGTTCGCAGTAAACACGGCGACTCGCATCTCGGGCATCTCTTTCCCGACGGTCCGCCGCCTACGGGCCAACGGTATTGCATCAATTCCGCCTCCCTGCGGTTCATTCCCAAGGAGAATCTGGAAAAAGAGGGCTATGCTGAATACGTCAGCCATTTCGAAGAGTAGTCATGGACTGTATTTTGGGTGGTAGTGCAAGCTGAATCTCGAGCAATTCGAAATCTGGCTCTAATTTTATATGATACAGTGCATATTTTAGTGGTCAAAAGAAGGTAAATCTTAAACAAATTGAAAAGAACCTGATTGGAAACCCTAAATAAGCCTAACCATAAACAGGACCAAAATAATCAGGATGGTATGTACTACCGACTATCTGTTGCAGCCCGGGTCTTGGTGTGGGGCATGTTTTTTGTGACTCTTGCCGGGACAGCACCGTTTTGCGTGTCATCTTCTTGGCCTGCAGACAAATATACGAAATTATCAACGGAATCTCAGCAGCTTGAACAAGCGATTCATTTAGCTGCGGGCTATCTGACCCGGCATTGCCAGGGAACCGGGCAATTCGTGTATCGGATCAACGTCAATCCCGAATTCCGGCCAAAACCGAGGTATAATTTTCTGAGGCATGCCGGCACCATTTATGCCCTGGCGTCATACCAGCAGGCCTACCCTCAGGAGGCTGCGAAAAATGCCATAAAGCGTGCAGCTCAATTCTTAAAAGTGTCCGCAGTATTTCCTTTGGCGGGAAGAGACGATTTGATCGCGGTCTGGTCTCCACCGGAAATAACCGGCAGCGGCAAGCCGCTGCAGGCCAAACTCGGCGGAACCGGTCTGGGGCTAATTGCCCTGCTGAGTGTGGAAAAAATCATGCCGGGGTCGACGCCTCTGGAATATCTGCGCAGAATGGGCGAATTTCTGCTTTACATGCAGAAGGCCGACGGCAGTTTTTATTCCAAATACATTCCCGCAAAGGGCGGTAGAGATGACAGCTGGACGTCTTTGTACTATCCGGGTGAGGCGGCCTTGGGACTGCTGATGCTGTATGAAAATGACGCCTCGTTGCCTTGGCTGCAGTCGGCTGCGAATGCGGTGGCCTTTTTGGCGCGAAAGCGGGAAGGCAAAAAAGCAGTTGAAGCCGACCACTGGGCCCTTTTGGCAACGGCCAAACTGCTGCCGCTTTACGGACGCTGCCGTAAGCCGGTGCCCGAAGGCGCGATTATACGTCATGCAGTCCAAATCTGCGAGAGCATATTGAACAGCAGGCCCCTGAATTACAAAGATACCCTGGAGTATGGCTGTTTTACCAATGACGGGCGGACGACGCCCACCGCGATCCGTCTTGAAGGAATGCTGGCTGTTTTGAGTTTTTTGCCGGATGCGTATGAAAGCCTGCGCCAACGGATGCGCTCCGCCATCGATGACGGCATCCGGTTTTTGCTTCGGTCTCAAATCCGTTCGGGTGAATTTGCGGGAGGCATTCCCCGGGCCCTCCGCGGTTTACCCGAGACCCATCCGGGGTTTACGAGATCCTTCAACCGGCGCGCAACCGAGGTTCGCATCGATTATGTGCAGCATGCGTTAAGCGCCATGCTTCAATACCAGCAGGCTTTCTTTTAACGGCGTCCCGAATTATACCGCCGGTTATTGCCTGCGCGGTATTTCCCATTTCCCTTCTGAATTTCTTATCGCCAGGCCGTAATAGGTGCGTTCTTCATCTCCAAATTTAACCGTTTGAACATACTGGCGGCTGAACCTGCCGTCGGGCAGCCTAAAGGTGGCTGTGGGGGTTATTTTGCCGGACAAGGAGGCACCGCGTGTCGACCAGCCAATCGTATCGCCACTTTTTTGGAATTCCAGCGCTTTTTGAAACGTCTCCTGCATTTTGACCTGGGCCGAAGATGGTAACCCATCCGCAGTGGGTAAAACGGCCAGCAATTCCAGACGCCGGTCCGCTTTGCCGGTAAAGAATTGCTTTTGCGCCAACACATAGTGGTTGATTTCAGGGGCATAATTCCAGGTTCGAATCTCCCTCAATTTTGCTTTTGAAAGGTTTTGATAATTGTTGTAGCGTCTACAGGCAATCTTCCAGGTGTAAAATTCCCCGGCCATAACCGTGACCTGCTCGGGTCCGACGACCATGCAGGTCCAGCTTCTCCGGTAGGATTTTTCAGGCGCTCCGTTTTTACGTGAGATCACGAATTCGGTAATAACTGCTTTTTTCCCCTTTTTGAGCGGCCATAGCGAGGTGACCTCGCCAACCATAAAATTGCCGCGCGAAGTAAAACGTCGGCTGACCTTCCGGTCTGCGGATCGCCAGTTCTCCGGACTGTATGTAAAATCTGGTGATCCTTCGTATACATTGCCGCGATGGTCACGCCACGTTACCTGATGAGGGGTACTGTCCGTTACAACCTCCCACGATCCGTCCGAATACACGAAGGTTGTTCCCGGCTTATAGATCGGCAGCGGCTGTGAATTTGATTCTGACGGGGCAACCTGCGAGACAGTGCCACATCCGGTTAACGTAATGAGTACGCAGGGCAGCAGCAAAATTAGCAATTTAAGTGCTGTGGCCACAAAATTGTGGTTGTACATTATCAACTCCTCAGGGCGGTCTGACTGCTGATTTTGCCTGCTTACTGAAAGTAGACAGCTTTCGCTTTCCATTCTCCCTTTTGGCGGTATGCGATTCCGCCAATCTGTAGGCGGTTGCCGGCAGTCTGCACTTCCATACGAAATTCACGATAATAGCGGCCGGTCTTGTCCCGGTAGGTCTGAACCGGCGTTACCGTAATAATCCGTTTCTCCGGTGATTGCCACTGACGGGAGATGCCGCTCAGGTTATGCTCCATTGCCTCGCTCAAGACCCGGCTGTAGCCGGGCGCGAAAGGCACCGCCAGGCTGGTGATCGGATCGTTTGTGGTGGTCGGTATCAGGTTTGCGGCACCGAAACCCAGCAGGATCAGCAGGACGGCAGCTGCAAAGCGAAGAAGCGGCTGTACTATGGACGACCGGCGTGCCTTCCCATTTTGCTGTAAAAGGACGGTACGGGTCAGCCGTTCGGGGATTTTTTCAGAAAGAACCCCGTTCATGGATGCCCTCAATCTGGCAGCGGTTTTAACGGCATTTAGCACATATTTGCGGGCATGGGCATCTTTTTCAATAAATGCCTCTATCTTCCGGAAGGATTCAGGATCAAGTTCACCGTCCATGTAAGAGGACAGAGCAATTTCGTCATATTCCCGATTCATGTTTTTCTCCTGATGGTTCATCCTTATTTAACGTTAATGGTTCATTGAATCGGCTGTAAAGCAGCCTGCCGAGTTTGGCTCTCGCCCGCGCCACACGGCTTGCCACGGTTCCGGCGGGTACTTCCAATACATCGGCTGCCTCCGCGTATGAATAGCCTTCCACGCAAATCAGGATGACGGCCGCCCGGTGTTCAGCGTCAAGTTGTCCGAGGGCGTTGTCCAGATCCAGGGCAACATCTAGCTGGTTGTCGTCTCGGTAATCATAGCTGGTAGACTTGTTCCGCTCGGATAAAAAAATCAATTTTGTCCTGCGCGTTTTGCGGCGGCGCAGATTATCAATCCATAGGTTGTAAATAATCCGAAAGAGCAGGCTATTGAGACGTACTTCTTTTCCTGAGCGGTTAAGGTGTCTCAGGGCGCGTTCACAGGCATCCTGCACCAGATCATCGGCCCTGTCGGGATCTTTGGCAAGTCCTCTCGCAAACCGCCGCAGATTCGGGATAAGGCCCACCAGTTGATAGCTCAGGCCATCCTCCCGGTTTCCTGCAACGCTCATATCACGTGTGCTCCTGCTATACCGCTGGTTATAAAAATCTAAGTTTGTCAATCCGGGTCAGTGTCTCCCCAATTTCCGACCAGACTGGCCTCTTCCGCTGCAGATACCGGACTCAAGCCCTGAATACCGCCCACTGCGGACAATCCAGTGTCGCCGGGATTGGAATCGCCCCTGCCGCCCGATTCACCGGAAACGCCGCCGCCGTCGTCGTCGTCGTCATCGTCGTCGTCGTCGTCATCGTCGTCATCGTCGTCATCGTCGTCATCGTCGTCATCGTCGTCGTCATCGTCGTCGTCATCGTCGTCATCGTCGTCATCGTCGTCGTCATCATCGTCGTCATCGCCATCATCGGCGATAGCAATGGCAACCATGAATTTACCCTTTGTAAAATCAAAGGTATACGGCGCTGACACCAGGGCAATTATCACAAAAATGATGATTGCCGATTTGAGCTCACCGACTACTTGCCGGAACCAAATGCGAAAATTTTGTGCCATAGCGCACCATACCTTTCTTCATGATTTAATGGGTGTTTAAATATACAACGCATGAGAAGGTAATATTTTTCCCTAAAAATTTTGGAAAGCGTTTCAATCGGATATTTGAGAAAAAATTTGATTCAACTAGATATGGATCGGGATAAAAACCCCTGCTTAAAACGTTATATCCTATAAAGCAACCTAAATCCGGCAGATCTATTTACCTGTCCAATTTCATTACGGAGAGTTTTCAGATTTCGGATCTATTTACAATCTCATATAAATATGAACACGTATTAATTTTGACCTTTAAACAGAGGAATTACCGATGACGCGGATTACCTTACTAATGGCGATGGTCCCTTTTGTTCTGATAACCATTTTATCCTGCGGAGGTGGCGGAGGCGGCGGCAATAGCAGCGATGATGGGAGTTCTGGTGGCGGCGGTCTAATTGTTGCGGCAAACTGCCCTGACAACGACGGCGATGGTTATCTCGATGTCATCTGCGGTGGTGCTGATTGCAACGATTCAGATCCGAACATCAACCCGCTCATCCGTGAAATCTGTGCCGACAACATCGATCAAAATTGCGACGGCAGCGACAAGACATGCTCTGACGGCGGTGCCGCGGCGCATAGCAGCCTGAATTGGGACGGCAGCCCGGGCATCTGCCTGACCTGTCATCTCGATCAAGCCGAAGATGTGTATGCCTCTACCCATTATCAATGGCAGGGCGAAACCCCTTACATGACCCATGGGCCCCAACTGCAGGGCAAAATCGCTGGCGCCGTCAACAGCTATTGCATCAATATTCTGGGCAACTGGTCAACCTGCGGGAATTGTCATGTGGGACTGGGGGTACAGCCCCAGGCAACGGATTTTCCATCACAAGCACAACTTGAAAACATCGACTGTTTAATCTGCCATCAGATAGAATACAGACGTAAAAAGGTGGCGGGCATCTTCGTTCCTGATGCAGCGAACATGGCCATCACCCTGAACGAGGCTGTCCAAACCGTTCACCGCCCGACCAGAGCAAACTGTCTGCAATGCCATGCCAAAGCCGGTGGCGGCGATGCGGTTAAGCGCGGAGACCTGGCCCTGGCAAGCGCCGCGACCGCCGACCTGCGTTATGATATCCATATGGCGGTTTCGGGTGGAAATTTAAATTGTCAGGACTGCCACGCAGTTCGACAGCACCGCTTTGCGGGTAAAGGATCCGATATCCGCCCCACCGATCTGGATATTCAGATAGCCTGCTCGGCCTGCCACACCCATAAGGCCACCGGCAGGGGCCATTCTTCATCAGCCGTAAACCGGCATGTGGCCAGAGTTGCCTGCCAGACATGTCATATCCCCTACTATTCCAAAGATGCCGATGATTCAACTGCATCAGAGGCAACTGAAACCCACCGTACCTGGCTGAGCACATCAAGTGCGGCAGCTCCCTTCCATCCGGACAGTACCCGGGCACGTAATCTGGTACCCAAGTACCGGTTCTGGAACCGGTATAGCGAAAACTATCTGCTTGGCGATATTGCCCGATTGGATTCAGCCACCGGCGCTTATCCAACCTCCAGGCCCGAGGGGTTTGTTGATGACGAATCTCCGGCAAGCAAACTGTATCCCTTCAAATACAAAACCGCTGAGCAGCCCATTCTGGATGCAACCGGTCAACTAATTGCGTTGGATACCAATGTGTATTTTGCAACCGGAGATCCTGATTCGGCAACATCCGCCGGCCTTGTCAATATGGGATATTCAGGCAACGAGGCATACAACTGGATCATCACCGACACCTTCCAGCTGCTCAACCACCAGATTAGCCCCGAATCCGAGGCCCTGTCATGTTCGGATTGTCATGGCAACTCGGCCCGCATGGATCTCAAGGGCGAGCTGGGTTACCACCTCAAAGCATCGCAATCCCAAGTTTGCAGTCAATGCCATGGCAAGGAGGAGCGAAAAGATTTTAAAGATCTGCATGAAGAGCATGTTGAAGAGGAAAGGTACGACTGCTCACATTGTCACACCTTCTCAAGGCCCGAGAGAAATTTGAGATAGGAAAAACCTATTTAGATGGTACGCCCGGCTGGGTTCGAACCAGCGGCTTTCAGCTCCGGAGGCTGACGCTCTATCCACTGAGCTACGGGCGCTTATTGGAAATCAGAGGACGGAAGTCTGATGACAGAAAACAGATCAGCCGCAACATAGTCCAGATGACAGTTCAAGTCAAGTTGAAATGAAGACAGATTTCAAGGTTCGGGTTTTTGATAATGACGATTGAAGAATGAAGATTGACGAATTAATGAATTCTGTCTGTTTTAAATTACACTTGAAAAAGCCGAACCATGTTTCTAATTCGAGCCCGCCGGGGGATTGGACTTTGAACGTTAATTTTTTTTCATTGTCAGGCCTGATCAACTGCTCTGCTTTTCCTCAAGCAAACCTTTTTCCAATGCCTCTTTGGCTTCACCGACGACGTACAGGGAGCCGGCAATGCAGACGGCACCTTCCGGAGGGCATTCATCAACGGCGTGTTTCACGGCCCGGGCGACATCCGGTATGACCACACTGTCAACCCGCAGCTGTTCGGCAATTTTCTGCAGTTTGCGGGGATTGAGGGCCCGGCCGGTCCTGGCCCGGGTCATCACGACGCGGTTTGCGAGGGGCAGAAGGAATTTCAGCATCGCTTTGTAGGGTTTGTCATCTAAAATACCGATCACCAGTGACAGCGGCCGTCCGGTCAGATTGGATGACAGGAAACGGGCCAGGTTGCGGGCGGCCGCCAGATTGTGGGCTCCATCCAGTATGATCATCGGCTCGCTTGATACCGTTTCCAGTCGCCCGGGCCACTTATTGGTTCGAAGCCCGGCCCTGATATCGGCCGGTTCCAAGTTGCCGCCACGCTCGCTGATCAATTCACAGGCCGCCAGCACAAGGGCGGCATTGTCGGCCTGGTGGCTGCCCCGCAGTGCGGTTTGAAGATTGGACCAGTTATGCTTGAGGCCATAGTACGAAAACCTGCCCGTCGGCGTGCGACGGATTCGGAAATCACGGCCCAGCCGGAAGAGCGGGGCTTTTTTCGCTTTGGCGCTTTCCGTGATAACGCCGAGGGCTGCTTTCTGGCGAACGGCGGTCAACACCGGTTTGCGATATTTGATAATGCCGGCCTTTTCGGCTGCAATCTGTTCAAGCGTATGACCGAGGTATTCCCGATGTTCAAGCGATATATTGGTAATGATTGACACTGCAGGTTGAATGATGTTGGTTGCATCGAGACGTCCACCCATTCCGGTCTCGATCACCGCCCAATCAACCCTTTGTCTGCCGAATTCATAAAGCGCCATGGCGGTTGCGAATTCAAAGAACGTCGGCTCTCGTGATCCGTGATGCACCTGTCTGACGGCATTGTAGGCGGCAAGAACATTTTTATTCGATATCTGGCGATTGTTGACCTGAATCCGTTCATTAAAGCGAACCAGATGGGGGGAGGTGTACAGTCCGGTTTTATAACCGGCTCGACGCAGAATAGTGGCCAGGGATGATGCCACCGATCCTTTGCCATTCGTGCCGGCGACGTGAATGCAGGTGTAATCGCGTTGCGGGTTTCCCAGGTTTGTCAATATCTGCCGGATGGTTCCAAGCCCCAGCTTAATGCCGAACCGGCGGAAGCCATACATGGTTTTCAGACAATTTTTATACGATTTTTCAGCTGACATACACAAAAAAAACCCGGCGAAAGCATTATACCTTACCGGGTTTATCCTTTTATCGATCTGCCTTATCTTCTGTTTCTAGCCTTGGCGGCAGCGATCCTCTCTCTTCTCAAAGCTTCACGCTGTTTACGGCGACGAAACTCGCTCGGTTTTTCGTAACTTTTTTTCAGCTTTAGCCGTTTAAACAGTCCGTCGTTTTGAATCTTCTTTTTAAGGATGCGCATTGCCTTTTCTATATCATTATCGATGACCCTGACTTCGATGTCCTTCAAAAATCTCGCCCCCTTCTTGCCCCCGGACCGTAATCCAATGCCAATTACTTCCGATGGTTAATCAACGTAAATTTACTATTGCTTCTTTTTAACGAATCTCGTTACGATAAGCAAGCAAATTTTGATGTCAATATCAATTTTTGGAAGAATTCGGGGTCTCACTCCGATTTACTGCGATTGAGTTCCGACTGCATACGGGGCTCGCAGCAGATGTATGGCCTGGTTGCGGCAGACCGCAATCTGCGCTGCGGAACGATTATATCTAATTACCGGATGGACAACAATTATTCGCTTGACACCCTGTATCCATTCCGCCATACTTTGCCGTCAAAATTGAGATGGCATATTGCCCCGGTTTTGTTGTCGGCGCAATAACTTGCCGTGGACATCACCCTGTAGTCTGATTTAAATAACCCAAAGGAGGTACACCCATGCGTTTGATTCTGTTAGGCGGACCTGGAGCAGGGAAGGGAACCCAGGCCAATTACATCAAAGAGAATTATCAGATCCCTCAGATTTCTACCGGCGATATGCTGCGTGCGGCTGTCAAGGCCGGAACCGAATTGGGGCTGAAAGCTAAAGAGTATATGGATTCAGGCGGACTGGTACCCGACGACGTCATCATCGGCCTGGTCAAGGAGCGGATTACCGAATCCGATTGTGAAAAAGGATTTCTATTTGATGGGTTTCCCCGGACCATACCGCAAGCCGACGCCATGAAAGCGGCCGGGGTCGCTATCGATGCCGTGGTTGATATCAACGTTCCGGATGAAGAAATTATCAAACGCATGAGCGGACGGCGCGCTCACCTTGCCAGTGGTCGGACCTACCACGTAATTTATAATCCGCCCAAAGAAGAGGGAAAAGACGACGTTACCGGCGAGCCGCTGGTTCAACGCGATGACGATAAGGAAGAAACGGTGCGCAAACGCCTCGAGGTTTACCATGACCAAACCGAACCTCTAATCGACTACTACAAAACCTGGGAAAGTTCGGGCGAAGCCGGTGCGCCGAAATATGTCCGCATTGAAGGCGTCGGCAAGGTTGAAGAGATCCGCGACCAGATTTTTTCCGAGCTGGACAATTTAGGATAATTCAATACTTATTAATTGAGGGATTTAGGAAAGAAGAATTTAGGAAATTAGTATTTAGGAATTTAGGAATTATAGGAATTAAAATTATTTTATCTATTATTTTTTTTAATTTTTTAATCCCTCAATTCCTCAATCCCTGAATCCCTCAATCGGTCACCGCCTTAATCCCTCAATTCCTCAATCAACGTATGCTGAAACCTGACACCTGAAACCAAAAAAGGGCGGGTGACCGCTGTCATCTAATTCAACTCTATTACGCAGGGTATAAGTCTATCCATCAGGTTCGGAATGCCTTACTCCGTTCGATTCGCGTCATCAGTCCTGATCTGGTTCAGTTTTCCTTTTACCAATTCGAGTGCCCGGCTGCGGGTTAATTTCGGCGAAACCAGATTTTCTTCCTCAACCGCATTTAGCAAGCGTTTGAATAATGGCGACGGCTCCAATTTAAATTCAGCAATGAGGTCGTGTCCGGTAAGAGGGAGCGGACGTTTCGATCGGGGACGCAGAGTTGTATAGTACATATCAAGGCATCCGATGATAAAATTGGAGAAGTCGGAAACTGTCGGGGTCACAAAGGCACAACGGCCGGCAGTGTCTGCCAGGGCGAGCAGCAGAACATCGGGTGTAAATTCGCCGTATTTCATGAAAAACCGGATGAATCCCCTCTTGGCATCTGCTGTTCTAAGGCATGCTTTAAACAGATAAAATGGTCTCTCATGCTGACGGATAATAAATTCGATGGTCTGTGTCTGTCTGTTCGAGCATCGCAGCCGCTCACACACGGCTCGAGCCATGGCCGCGCTTCTCGCGGCATGGCCATAAAAGCGGACACCTTCGGCGGTATCTACCCGGCTGACCACGGGTTTTCCGATGTCATGCAGTAAAATGGCACACTTCAGAATCGCGGCGCGGTCGGAATCCATATCTTGATACAGATCAGCGGCGGGTGGTGTCAGATTTAACAATCGCGAGCCGAGCAGCCGTTCGAGATAATCGTAGGATTTTAGAACGCTTTCAAAAATAAATAAGGATTGCGGGCCACCGGCACGGCAGTCCCTGAGTGGCCGAATTTCAGGCAATATGCCGGCTAATACGCCGCTCAACGCCATCTGCGTAATTTGGACGTGGGAGATGTCTACCTGAAATATTTTAAACAGCTCCTCTCTGATACGCTCACCGGGGGATTCGCAAATCAGACCGGCATCCCGGCGAATGACCGCCTCCGTGGCTCCGGGCAGTCGGAAGCCAAATGTAGCGGCCATGCGGTAGGCGCGAATGAGGCGTACCGGGTCTTTCCGAAAAATGTCGGGTGACACCATCCGAACCAATCCATCCGACATATCCTGCCGGCCGTTCAGCGGATCTATCAAATTAGCGGACGCCAGGTCCAGGGCCATCGCGTTGAGCGTAAAGTCGCGTTGGTGCAAATCCTCCTCGATGGAACCACCGTTCAAGGGCAAAATGTCAAAGGAGACATCATGGGCGATCACCCGCAGAATCGTGTGGCCGTTTTTACCGATTTCCACGACATGGCCGCCGGTGCTGGCAGCCAGTGATCGTGCAAATTGATGCGGTTCATGGGCAACGGCCATATCGTAATCAGCCGGTGTGCGATTCGCGATCAGATCCCGGATCGAACCGCCGACGATGTAAACCCCTTTTTTGCGGGGAAAGAGGGCTGTATCAATGGGAAGTATCATCTGTTTGTGTCAGCTCAAACCCGCCTAAAATGCGAAAAAAACAACCAAAACATCTTGACATCTCTTTCTTCATGATGTATTAATAATCTTTACACGGTTAAGGCATGTGGAGCCCGCCAGGAGAGGATACCTTTTCTTCTTAACTTTTTCACTAAACATTCAATTTCCTCCTTAACAACCGGCATGGATCCAGTCAGTCAGTCACCTTTGTAAGGAAACAGTATACATATTTGAACCCATTTACAACGTCTTTTCAGTGATATCGGTATCCAGTCCCGATTTATCGATGGATCAAAGGGGTTAAATTCGGTGGAGTACGTTATATCGTGCAACTATTCTTCCAGGGGTGGCGATTTCCGTTATGAATAGCAGGATTTTATAAAGTTTTATAAACCATTTTAACGGGTAATTGAAAAACCTATCATTACCGCACAGTACGAGGAAAAATTAATGAACATTGCTGAACTCAAAGAAAAGAAAATCAGCGAACTCACCCAGATGGCCAAAAGACTCAAAATAGATGGAGCTGCGGGAATGCGTAAGCAGGAGTTGATGTTTGCGCTGCTTCAAACGCAGATCGAGAAAAATGGTCTGATATTTGGTGAGGGTACCCTTGAGATTTTGCCGGATGGATTCGGATTTCTGCGTTCGCCGGACTCGAATTATTTGCCGGGACCGGACGACATTTATGTCTCGCCATCCCAGATTCGCCGGTTTAATTTGAGAACCGGAGACACGGTATCCGGCCAAATCCGGCAACCCAAGGAATCGGAGCGGTATTTTGCCCTGCTTAAAGTGGAAGCGGTAAATTATGAAGACCCCGAAGTGGCAAGAGATAAAATCCTTTTCGACAATTTAACCCCGCTTTATCCCGACCGTAAAATTAACCTAGAAACCGAAAAAGACAATTTTTCGACCCGTATTATGGATCTTATGATTCCAATCGGTTTCGGGCAGAGAGGCCTGATCGTATCTCCTCCCCGTTCCGGTAAGACCATGCTGCTGCAGTATATCGCCAATTCTATTATTGCCAGCCACAAAGACGTGGTCCCCTTCGTATTGCTGATTGATGAGCGTCCCGAAGAGGTCACCGATATGGAACGTACCGTAAAGGCCGAGGTTATCAGTTCCACCTTTGATGAACCGGCGGAACGTCATGTTCAGGTGGCGGAAATGGTTATTGAAAAGGCCAAACGTCTGGTGGAGCATAAAAAAGATGTTGTTATCCTGCTGGATAGTATCACGCGACTGGCCCGGGCCTATAATTCAGTGGTTCCGCCCAGCGGTAAAATTCTTTCAGGCGGTGTCGACTCCAACGCTTTGCAGCGACCCAAACGCTTTTTCGGTGCGGCACGCAACATTGAAGAAGGCGGCAGTTTGACGATTATTGCCACTGCACTGGTCGATACCGGCAGCCGGATGGATGAGGTTATCTTCGAGGAATTCAAAGGTACCGGCAACGCTGAGATTCAACTGGATCGTCGACTGGCCGATAAGCGGGTTTACCCGGCAATCGATATCAAACGCTCCGGAACTCGTAAAGAAGAGTTGCTGCTGAATGATGAAACGTTAAACCGTGTTTGGATTTTGCGCAAGCTTTTGACGACGCTCAATACGGTCGACAGTATGGAATTTTTACTGGACAAAATGAATGGAACCAAAGACAATAAGGGTTTCCTGAAATCCATGAACGCCTAATTTATTTTTTAAAAATCCATTGAGGGGGGTTGAGAGTATCATGAAAAAAGACATCCATCCTGAATATGCCAGCACGACCATCCGTTGTGCATGTGGCAGCGAAATCGAGGTTGGCTCGACCAAATCCAATATCAGTGTTGAAATTTGTTCCAAATGCCATCCGTTTTTTACCGGCAAACAAAAATTGGTCGACACCGCAGGCCGAATCGAACGATTCCGGAAAAAATACGAAAAGTTTCAAAATCAAGAAAAATCCACGTAGTAATTCCCCGCCTGCCCAATCTTTTTTCTGACTATACATTCGGCCGCAAAACCGAATTCGAGCTCAATTCGCTCACGGAAGATCGAATGCGCTCACCTGTCGTGAGCCGGCCGTTTGTCACTTCCAACTCAGGATCATCAGAATCGGAATCTATCTGACGTTTTAAACTGGCCGCCCGACTCGGAATCGTGTCGAACGGCCGACAATATCAGCAGCAAAATATTCAGGCCAATGTTTGATAAACTAATAGGGGTTGAAGAACGCTTCATCGATGTCGAAAAACTTCTCAGCGATCCAAAGATCGTGCAGGATCGCGAGGCCTACCAGAAGTATGTGCGGGAACATGGCGAGTTGAATAAAATTGTGACGGTTTATCGCCAGTACAAACAAACGCTGGGGGCCCTTGAAGAAAGTCAAGAATTGTTAAAAGACGCGGATCCGGAGATAAAAGAACTGGCGCGAGATGAGATCGCGGGGCTGACCCGGGAAAAAGAGACACTCGAAGTAGACCTGAAAAGGCTTCTATTGCCCAAAGATCCAAATGATTCAAAGAACGTTATTCTCGAGATTCGAGCCGGGACGGGGGGGGAAGAGGCCGCCCTTTTTGCCGGTGATTTGTTCAGGATGTACAGCCGTTACGCCGAAAATCGAGCCTGGAAAGTTGAGGTGATGACCCATCATCCCACGGGCGTGGGCGGTTTGAAAGAGGTTATCGCCATGATCAACGGCAAAGGTGCCTACAGCGTTTTTAAATATGAAAGCGGCACGCATCGCGTGCAGCGCGTTCCGACAACCGAAGCCCAGGGACGAATTCATACGTCGGCCGTAACCGTAGCGGTTCTACCGGAAGCTGAAGAAGTCGATATTGCCATCGATTCCGCAGAAATCAAGGTTGACGTCTATCGGTCTACGGGCCCCGGGGGACAGAGCGTCAACACGACGGATTCCGCAGTTCGGATCACTCATCTGCCGAGCGGTCTTGTTGTGACCTGCCAGGACGAGAAATCCCAGCTAAAAAACAAGCTCAAGGCCATGAAAGTTTTAAGGGCTCGGCTGCTGGATCAAATGATTTCGGAACAAAACGAGAAGCGCTCTGAAGAGCGCAAGAGCCAGGTTGGAACCGGCGATCGGAGCGGCAGAATCCGGACCTATAATTTCCCTCAGGGGAGAGTGACTGACCACCGTATCGGTTTGACGCTTTATAAACTGGAAAGTATTCTGCAGGGCGAACTCGATGAAATTCTCGACAACTTGATTGCTTACTATCAGGCTCAGGATCTTCAGAAAGTTGAGGAGGAATAGAAGCGGTTTCAGGTTTCAGATGTCGGGTGTCGGGTTTCAGAAGACAGATAACGGATAAAGAAAGTTATTTGTTATTGGTAAGTTGTGTTAGATGACGGAGGATCAAGAAAAGAGGTTGAGAAGGTGAGAAGTTGGGAACTTGAGAAGAAATGAATTAAAGTCGAGGTCGGAACAACGATCGTAAGCTTTTTAATCAAAAATCGCTGGACCGGGTTTGAAACGGCATGTCAATGAATGACGAATCTGCTGCATCCACTAATGGAGCTCAATGGACGATCATCAAACTCATCCGGTGGGCGACATCTTATCTTAATTCACACGATGTCGACAGTCCCCGGGCAACCGGCGAAATTCTACTGGCGCATGCGCTGCACCTCGATCGAATCGACCTCTATCTTAGATTTGATCAGCCACTGGAGGCTGCTGAGCTGAGGACATTTAAAGCGCTGATCAAACGCCGGATCGCACGTGAACCGGTTGCCTACATAGTCGGAAAGAAAGAGTTCTGGTCCCTGGATTTCGATGTAAATGAAGATGTGCTGATACCCCGGCCGGAAACCGAATGCCTAGTGGAGGCGGCATTGGATCATCTTGCTGAGATCACATCCAGGAGGCCGCGGCGCATATTGGACCTAGGTACCGGTAGCGGGGCCATTGCAGTGGCGCTAGCCTCACAGAAACCGCATCATATTTATTTTGCATCGGATCGGTTTCAGTCAGCCGTTGAGCTGGCCAGGCGCAATGCCGGTCGGCATGATTTGTGCCGCAGCATTCATTTTCTGGTCGGAGATTGGCTGTCATCGTTCAAAGGTATCGGGGATGGTTTTGATATGATCGTTTCGAATCCACCTTATATTCCCAGCGATGGGATTAACGTACTGCAACCCGAGATTTACCGATATGAGCCAATCGCAGCTCTGGACGGAAATGAAGACGGGCTAGCGTGCTATCGCAGAATTATCAAATCGGCCCACATCCATTTAAATCCAGATGGTGTGCTATTGCTGGAGATCGGTCATGACCAGAGAGAGGATGTTCAGCAAATTGTGAGCCGGGTTGGTCGTTACCAGGACTTTAATTGCGCCAAAGACTACAGCGGATATGACCGCGTTGTCTGGATGCGAAAAAGAGATTGAAGGGGGAGCGCACTGCGAGATTATGGCATAGGGCAGAGTGCATGGAGCATAGCGCAGAACGATAAACCTTGAACCTTCTCTACGGACAGGGCTCCGTCATTGAAACAGGTAATTGACTGAATTCACATAAATAGCTTGTTTAACTAAAACCATATAAATTTCAAGCACCAAAAACCAAATCTCAAACAAATCCCAATGATCCAAATTCAAAATTCCAAACAAATGACTCACCTACAGTTGTGCCCATCGGCATCGAGACCAGCAAAACAGGGTATAGGAACGAATGCGATAAAAATATTGTGATAGTTTTGGTCATTGAATATTGAAATTTGTGATTTATTTGTAATTTGGTGCTTGAGATTTGGAATTTTATTTTATGAAACAATAATCAAATTCGACCTGCTTAGAATCTAGTTTAACGTTACCCTGTCTCTACGGAGAAAAGGGTTGCTTGGATACACGTTATTTGCTAATGATCTAAGATTTTATAAAACCCACGCCGTTGGACCTGCTTCCTGGTGCTTTCGCTGAAAGTCGGTAGCAGGAATGATGACGGCGGTGGCATAACCGAAAGAGAAGGGAGAAAACCATGGCTTACGTAACTATGAAAGAACTGTTGGAGGCCGGCGTTCACTTCGGTCACCAGACGAAACGCTGGAATCCGAAGATGAAACCATATATCTTCGGAGCCAGAAACGGCATTTACATTATCGATTTGCAGCGAACCGTCCGTATGTTCAAGACCGCCTATGACTTCATCGCCGACACAGTTGCCGATGGAAAATCGGTGCTGTTTGTCGGCACCAAAAAACAGGCCCGGGACTCAATCTACGAGGAAGCCAATCGATGCGAAATGTTCTATGTACACAACCGCTGGCTTGGCGGCATGTTGACCAATTTTCAAACTATCAGGCAAAGTATCGACCGGCTGAATTATCTCAACAACATTCAAAATGACGGTTCCATCGAACTGTTTCCCAAAAAAGAGCGGCTGAAACTGGGCAAGGAACGCGTGAAACTGGACAACAACCTCGGAGGCATCCGCACCATGAAAGGACTGCCGGGGGCAATATTCGTTGTCGATCCCAAGAACGAAGCCATTGCCGTGCGTGAGGGCCGGCGCCTGAACATACCGATTGTTGCGATAGTTGATACCAACTGTGATCCGGATGATATTGACTATATTATTCCGGGCAATGATGATGCCATCCGGGCCATTCGACTGATCACGTCAAGAATGGCCGATGCCTGCCTTGAAGGAAGCGAACGTTTCGCTGAAAAGCGGCAGGCCGAAGCCGATAAGGATGTTGAAGAGGTGTCCGAAATGACGGCTGCCAGCGCCGAACTCAAACCGGGCGAGCGCAAGGTCATTTCAGACGGCCGCGAGGGGCCGGTCGTTGAGATTATCAAACGCTCGGCCGAGGAACCTGTTGCGAGCGAAGGACCTGACGAAGCCCCGAACGAGGCGGAAGTCGTGCAGGAAGAGACGGTGCAAGATACCAGCGAAGTTGAAAAGACAGGAGAATAAGATGACAACAATTAGCGCGACGATGGTTAAACAACTGCGGGAAAAAACCGGTGCCGGTATGATGGACTGCAAGCAGGCACTTGTGGAGTGCGACGCGGACATTGATAAAGCTGTCGATTTTCTTAGAAAAAAGGGGCTGGCAACCGCCCAGAAAAGAGCCGGCAGAGCCATGACGGAGGGAACCGTCCAATCGTACATTCATATGGGCGGCAAGCTGGGGGTACTGGTTGAAGTAAATTGTGAAACGGATTTTGTGGCGAAAAATGAAGATTTCTTGAGTTTTGCCAAAAATGTCGCCATGCATATAGCTGCAAGCAATCCACTGGGAATTCGTCCCGAAGATGTTCCCGAGGAGATTGTTAACCGTGAAAAGGATATCTATGAGGCCCAGGCGCTCGAGATGGGCAAACCGGAAAATGTGGTTCCAAAGATCGTTGAGGGCAAACTGAATAAATTTTATAAAGATAACTGTCTTCTCAATCAGCCCTACGTCAAGAATCCGGATTTGTCGGTTGAAGATCTTCTGAATGAGTTGATCGCCAAAATCGGAGAAAATATTTCAATTAGACGCTTTGTCCGTTTTCAAACCGGTGAAGCTCAGGAATGAGGAATGCTGATTGTCGATCGTTGAATTTCAGCGGTCTGTTATTTAAGATCTGGCAGTACGCATCCGGCGAAATTAAGGTGTGAATGACCAGTCGGCAGTGACAGGATCTCTTGATGACGTCAACCGCTGCGGTTGGTGTGGACTTCGACAGGTGAAATTTTGAACAAACCTAAATTCGAGCGCGTTGCAATCAAGCTGAGCGGAGAGGCCCTGATGGGAGATCAGGGCTTCGGTATCAGTCCGGACATGATTCAATTCGTTGCCGGCGAGATACGATCGGTTGTCGAACTTGGCGTTCAAGTCGGCATCATCGTCGGGGGCGGCAATATATTCAGAGGAATAGCGGCAAGTTCCTATGGTATGGATCGTACTTCGGCGGATCACATGGGGATGCTGGCGACGGTCATTAACAGCCTTGCGCTGCAGGATGCTCTGGAAAAGCAGGATGTTCAGACCCGGGTACAGACCGCCATTTCGATGCACGAGGTGGCGGAGCCGTACATCATGCGGCGTGCCAATCGGCATCTGGAACGGGGGCGGGTGGTCATTTTCGGCGCCGGAACCGGCAATCCCTATTTTACAACCGATACAGCCGCCGTGTTGCGGGGCCAGGAAATTCATGCCGAAATACTCCTCAAGGCCACCAAGGTTGACGGAGTTTATGACGCAGATCCGATCAAGGACAAAACCGCCAGGCTGTTGAAGCGTATCAGTTATATGAAAGTTCTGGAAAAGCAGCTCAAAGTTATGGACATGACGGCAATTTCACTCGCCATGGACAACCAGTTACCCCTGGCCGTCTTCAAACTAAAGCAAAAGGGCAATATCCGCCGCGTTGTCTGCGGCGAGGATGTCGGAACCGTGATCAACCACTAGAACGCAACTAAAAGGTGATTCCCATGCTTGATTCTATTTTTGATGAAACCAGAGAAAGTATGAGTAAATCCGTTGCTTCACTGAAGAAGGAACTTAATCGCCTGCGCACCGGGCGTGCTTCTCTTTCGATTATGGACGGGATTAAAGTCGATTATTACGGCACTCTGACCCCGCTGAACCAGATGGCTACCCTGGCCGTACCGGAAAGCCGATTGATTACGATTCAACCTTGGGATGTTTCCGTCATTAAGGAAATCGAAAAAGCCATTTTAAAATCGGACCTGGGGTTAACGCCGTCCAATGACGGCAAAATTATCCGTATTTCCATCCCACCGCTAACCGAGGAGCGTCGCAAGGAGTTAGTCAAAGTTGTGCACAAGATGTGCGAAGATTACAAGGTTTCCATCCGAAATATTCGACGTGACGCCAATGAACTTCTCAAAATGATGAAAAAAGACGGTGAAGTTTCAGAGGATGATGCCTACAAGGCCCAGGATCAAGTTCAAAAAATAACCGATGAGCAAATCAAGCTCATCGATGAATGCGATAAAGAAAAAGAGAAAGAAATCCTTGAATTCTAGCCGTAATTCCGCCGATTCAATCGGGTTGGATGCCATACCGGTGCCAGCGCATGTGGCCATCATCATGGACGGCAATGGCCGCTGGGCCAAAAAACGCTTGCTAAACCGCATTAAGGGTCATGAAAAGGGATCCCAGGCCGTCCGAACCGTGGTTCAGAGCTGCCGTGAACTGGGTATCCGCTATCTGACCTTGTATGCCTTTTCCACCGAGAACTGGAAACGGCCCAAATCAGAGGTGGAAGCTCTCATGAGCCTGTTGACCCGGTTTCTGCAGTCCGAGAAATCGGAGTTAATGGAAAAAGACATCCGATTACGGGTTATCGGGCAGATCGATCGACTGCCGGCAAACGTTCAGGACTCTCTGAACGACACCATAGCTGCCACCCGGAACGGATCGAGCATGGATCTTATCCTGGCACTTAGCTATGGCGCCAGGGCCGAAATTGTCCAAATGGTTCAGAAATTGGGGGCGATGATTCAGCGCGGACAGCTGACGCCCGAGGCCATTACCGCCGACCTAGTGACCGACCATCTTTATACCCGCGATATACCCGATCCCGATCTGCTAATCCGAACCAGCGGTGAAATGCGGATCAGCAACTTTCTGCTCTGGCAAATTGCTTATGCGGAAATTTTTGTAACGCCAACTCTATGGCCTGATTTCAGCAAGCAAGAACTGCTGCAAATTCTCAGCGACTATCAACACCGTGAACGCAGATTCGGTGCCGTTTAGAACGTTTTCGATCGTCTCAGAAACTTATAGCAGCCATAACGGAGTAATCGTTATCGTGCATCTCAAAAGATGGATCACAAGCCTTGTCGCTCTGCCCATATTGATTTTTCTCATCTATCTTGGCGGCATTCCATTTTTATCGTTGATCTGTCTGGCCTGTGTCTGCTCGCTGTGGGAATACTATCGGATCGTCTTTAATGCTGATTCCCGACTGACATCCAGCAGTATTGCGGTATGGGGGTACCTTGCCAGCCTGTTGATGCTTGGGGCCGCTTACCGGTACGGTTTGAGCAGTGTTGCGTTGGTGATGGCCTTTAATATCCTTATTGTCGGTTTATTTTCCGTGTTTATATATAAATCCAATCCGCGGGTGGGAGAAATTATTCAGAGGCAAATCCAGGGGATTGCTTATATTCCCCTGCTGTTTTCTTTCTTAATTCTGATCCGGCATGAGCCCGACGGGATGACCTGGATTTATTTGCTACTGGCTGTCATATTTGCCGGTGATACGGGCGCTTACTACGTCGGCACCTATCTTGGCCGACATAAATTGAACCCGGCGGTCAGCCCCGGCAAGACCGTTGAAGGTGCCCTCGGGGGATTGGCCGGTAATCTGATCATTGGTGTCGGCGGAATCCTTATTTTTCTGCCGGCTGTCTCTTTGCCGGTCGGGATCCTTTTTTTTGTTGCGGCCGGCACTGCCGGGCAGATCGGAGATCTTTTCGAATCGGAGCTCAAGAGATCCTCCAGCATAAAAGATTCCAGCAGCCTGCTGCCCGGTCACGGCGGATTTCTGGACCGGATTGATGCATTGCTGTTCGCAACGCCGGTGGCATATTTATTTATAGTGTATATTTTTTAACATTGCGATGAATTCTCTTTCTGTACTCGGTTCCACCGGATCTATCGGATGCAACGTCCTCAAGGTCGTTGAAACATTTCCACGGGAATTGACGGTTCGGGCTCTGGCAGCCAAAAGCAATCTCGAGTTGCTGGCCCGTCAGATTGAACAGTTTCGCCCCGCCGTGGCGGTGGTTTATGATGAAAAAGGTGCCGGCGAGCTGAAGGAACTTATCGGAACCCATATCGACGTTGAGATTCTGCACGGTGATGCCGGTTATATGGCCGCCGCGGCATTTGACCCGGTGGATATTACCGTGACGGCGATGGTCGGAGCTGCCGGCCTGCTGCCGACCTTGGCGGCAATCGACGCCGGCAAAACGATTGCGCTGGCCAACAAAGAAACCCTGGTGATGGCCGGTGATTTGGTCATGCAGCTGGCGATGGAAAAAGGCGTCGAGATTTTGCCCATTGACAGCGAGCACAGCGCTGTATTTCAGTGCTTGCAGGGAGAAAGCCGTGACGCGGTGGATAAGATTCTATTGACAGCCTCCGGGGGCCCCTTTTATTCCCGGTCACGGACGGAATTCAGTAAAATAACGTTAGCAGAAGCGCTCAATCATCCCAACTGGCAGATGGGAAAGAAGATTACCATTGATTCGGCCACATTGATGAACAAAGGGTTGGAAGTAATAGAAGCCAGATGTTTGTTCGGCGTGACGCGTCAAATGATCGATGTTATCATCCACCCTCAAAGCATTATCCATTCCATGGTCGCATATCACGACGGATCGGTTATGGCGCAGCTGGGTATACCGGATATGAAAGTCGCCATTGCCTACGCCCTGACTTACCCGAATCGATTGCCGTTGCGGCAGCCACTGCCCAGTTTCGACGCGACTCAGCCCCTGACATTTGAGAGACCGGACCTGGACAAATTTCCCTGCCTGAGGCTGGCGTTTGAGGCCTGTGAAAGCGGGGGCACCCTGCCGGCGGTATTGAATGCTGCCAATGAGGTAGCAGTACAGGCCTTTCTGGATCAATCGATTCAATTCGTTGATATCCCCACAGTTGTTGAACGTACTATGGATGCACATTCCACTTTTTCGAGTCCGGAACTGACAGACATCCTGGAGGCCGATCGGTGGGCCAGGGGATATGCTCAGGATGCTGTCAAAAAGATTAGAAAATAGTGGCAGTCTAAAAACATTTTGTTATAATTCATATGAAAATGCATAGAGCAGAGGGCGTATCGCAAAGGGCATAGAGCATGGAGCAGAGGGAAAATGGGTTTCAGGTGTCAGGTTTCGGGTGTCAGGAGAGACGGAGGTTTTCGTGTCTCAGGTTTATGGGCAAATAATTTAGGAATTTAAGAATCGAGTTTGGAAATTTGTGAATCCAGAAATTCACGATTAAAAAGCTTTGCGTCCTAAATTTTTCGAATCGTCAATCAATGAGTGCTGAGGACCAATAACCAATAACCAATAACGAATAACAATTATCTAACTACACATGGGCACCAACATTTTTGCATTTATCATCGTACTAGGCGTTCTGATCTTTTTTCACGAGTTCGGCCATTTTCTGATTGCGCGACTGTTCGGGGTCGGCGTCGAAAAGTTTTCTCTGGGATTCGGTCCCCGGTTGATCGGTAAAACCATCGGAATCACCGACTACCGTCTTTCAGCAATACCGCTGGGCGGCTATGTCAAAATGGTGGGAGAAGAGCCGGATGCGGAGGTCGACCCCGCGGATCTCGAGCTCTCCTTTACCCACAAGCATGTCGCCAAGCGCATGTTGATTGTTGCCGCCGGACCGGTATTTAACATTCTATTGGCTATCCTGATTTTTTTCGGCATCTTCTGGGCATCCGGCAAATTCGTTATGTTGCCTGCCGTCGGGTCGGTCAAATCAGATTCCCCGGCCGAGGCAGCCGGTCTTCGCGAGGGGGATTTGATTACGGTTATCGACGGCATGCCAATCAATAGCTGGGATGAAATGGCGGATGTTATCAATGGCAGCCAGGGCAGAAGCCTATTGCTGTCGGTGGAACGGCAGGATTCTATCCTGGAATTTACCATTTCGCCGCAAAAAGTGCCGACGCAAAACATATTTGGCGAGAACATTCAGCGATATGTGATCGGAATTACCGCGTCCGGCGAATCTTATTCCAAAGATCTCGGCTTCATGGAAGCAGTCGGCGAAAGTTTAATCCAATCCTACAGAGTCATCGAATTGATGGTCGTTATCATCGGCAAACTGATAAAAGGCGACATCTCCACCGACACACTGGGCGGTCCAATCATGATCGCCCAGATGGCCGGCGATTCGGCCAAAGCCGGCGTCGGAAGTCTGATATTCTTTATTGCGCTGATCAGTATCAATCTGGCTGTTATCAACTTGCTGCCGATACCGGTATTGGACGGCGGACATCTGCTGTTTTTTACGATCGAAGCCATCAAGGGCAGCCCGGTGAGCATTAAGATCAGAGAAGTCGCCCAGCAAGTCGGACTCTTCATCTTGATTCTGCTGATGATCCTGGTTTTCTATAACGACATCACCCGGATATTCTTCAGCTAATTTCTCCACCCCTTATCGCAGAATTAATCGCTGGAGTGGCATTCCGAGTTTCAAGCAAAGCAGGTGAGACATGAAAGGTTCGGTGGAGAAATTAATTTATGCTGCGCATATTCCATCAAAATAAAAGGGAAAAATGGCTCATCGACTTGAGATCGCCTTGAAGGATAGTTTGCTGGATGCCGAAGGGGAGAGTATTCGTCAAAAGTCCGAGAACTATTTTGGCCTTCAGCTGGACCGGATTCGATCCATTCATGTTTTGACCATCGATGCCGACCTGACGCACGAGCAGCTCCGGGCGATTCAGACTGAGATTTTCACCAATCCGGTCACCCAGCGGTCGTCGTACGATTCTCTCGACATTGAATTTGACTGGTGCATCTGGGTCGGATTTCGTCCCGGCGTCAAAGACACTCCCGGCAGCACGGCTGTGGAAGCCATCGAGGACCTGCTCGGCATCAAATTCACGTCCGATCAAGCCGTTTATACCTCCAAACGCTTTTGCATCCTCGGCAAGGGGTTAGCCTCAGGCGATATGGATCGAATCGCCGGTGAACTCCTGGCAAATAATATCATTCAACAGTGGCGAATCTATGCCAGGCAGGATTGGGATCCGGCTGAAGGAATCGGCTTTATCGTGCCCAAAGTCATTCTGGATCATGTGCCCACCGTAACGAGCCTGCCCATCGACAGTGATAGTGCCCTCAGGAAGATCAGCGACGAACGCAATCTGGCGTTGAACCCCAACGACATCTCCCCGATCCGAGCATATTTTCAGGATCCGAAGGTCCTCGTGGAGCGTTCGGCGGTCGGTCTGGGCGATCCGACCGATATCGAGCTCGAGTATATTTCCCAGGCCAGGAGCGATCACTGCAACCACAACACCTTCCGTGGGCTGTACCACTATCTCGATCGCACCACCGGTGAATCGGAAACCATTGACAATCTATTCAAGACCTGCATCGAAGCCCCGACCCTGGCATTGAAAGATCGAAAATCCTGGGTGGTATCGGTGTTGTGGGACAATGCCGGAGTCGGCAGTTTCGACCCGGATTATCACTATGTCATTACGGGCGAGACCCATAATTCACCATCCAACATGGAAGCCTATGGCGGCGCTATTACCGGGATTGTCGGTGTCTATCGGGATCCGCTGGGCACCGGCAAGGGATCGAAGCTGGTGATGGGCAGCTATGGCTATTGCGTTGCGCCGCGGGACTATGCGGGGGACCTTAAGCCGCATCTTCACCCGAGGCGCCTGCTGGATGGTGTGATAGAGGGCGTGCGCGACGGCGGCAATAAAAGCGGGATTCCCACGACCTTCGGCCAGGTTCTGTTTCATTCCGGCTATCTTGGAAAATGCCTGGTTTTTGTGACGGCGGTCGGCATTATGCCGGCTTTGATCGATGGGCAGCCGGCGGCAGTAAAACGGACTTCCCCGGACGAGCTCGTCATTATGTGCGGCGGGCGGGTCGGCAAGGATGGCATTCACGGTGTGACGGCTTCATCGGAAGTCTTTTCGGCGCATACGCCGGCCGGGCACGTGCAAATCGGTGATCCTTACACTCAGAAAAAAATGCACGATTTCCTGCTGGACGCCCGGGACGAAGGCTTGATCCAGTTTATCACGGACAACGGCGGCGGTGGTTTGTCGTCCTCGGTCGGCGAATCAGCCCGTTTTTCGAATGGCTGCCACATCGAGCTTGAGAGGGTGCCGCTCAAATATGCAGGCCTGGATCAATGGGAGATCTGGATATCCGAATCCCAGGAGCGAATGACGGTTGCCATCCGTCCGGAGGATCGCAGCCGCTTCTTTGAGCTGTCCCGCAAACATGCCGTCGAAAGCACCGTGATCGGTCGCTATACGGACTCCGGCAAACTTCAAATCAGCTACAAGGGTAAGACCTGCGCTTATATTGATCTCGATTTATTGGAATCCGGTTTTCCGCAATGGGAATTCGAAGCGGAGTGGACCTCACCGATTCAGCGCGGGCTTGAGGAACCGGTACTCAGGGAACCCCGGGACTACGCCTCCCTGTTAAGGGATATGCTCGGCCGTCCGAACCTCTGCTCCACCGAATGGATTATTCGACAATATGATCACGAAGTCCAGGGAACCAGTGTTATCAAACCGCTTGTCGGCGTGGATCGTGATGTCGACAGCGATGCAGCCGTTATCCGCCCGGTATTGAGCTCGAACAGAGGCCTCGGCTTTGCCCAGGCGCTGCTGCCGTATTACTCTGCCATTGATGCTTATCACATGGTGGCCTGTACCATTGATGAAGCCGTGCGGCGGCTGATTGCAGTCGGCGCCGATTTAGACCACATAGGCGGAGTCGACAATTTTTGCTGGCCTAATATTCAATATGATCCGGGCCAAAATCCGGACGGCAAATTCAAGGCAGCGCAGCTGGTGCGTGCCTGCCGCGCATTGCGGGACACGTGTCTGGCCTATGAAATTCCCCTGCTCTCCGGCAAGGACAGTATGTACGTAGATGGTAATCTGGCCGGACGCTACGGGGAAACCCACAAGGTCTCAGCGCTGGAAACCATGCAATTTTCCGCCATTTCGGTCATTGAAGATATTCAGCGGTGCATCACGATGGATGCCAAATTTCCCGGCGATCTGGTCTATATCGTCGGGACAACCCGCAACGAGCTTGGCGGATCTGAGTACTATGAACACCTGGGCTACATCGGGCGCAAAGTCCCCCGGGTCCGACCCGAAGCGCAGCGCCAGAACTACCGGGAGTTGAGTCGTGCCATTGCGAACGAATGGGTTGCCTCGGCCCATGGAATTTATCGCGGCGGCCTGGCGGTGCATCTTGCCATGGTGGCCATGGGCGGCAACCTGGGCTTGAATATCGATCTGGTCCGGGTCCCCGCAGATGATCAAATTCAGCGCAACGATCAACTGTTGTTTTCCGAATCTGCCGGCCGGTTCATCGTGACGGTGGATCCGGCCCGACGGCAACTTTTTGAAGAAGCCCTCGACGGAGCTGATTTTACCTGCATCGGTGAGGTGACAGAGCAACCGGAACTCAAAATTCAAGGCTTGAACGGGAATACCATCCTCACGGTTCCGCTGGCAGATCTGAAAAGCGCCTGGAAGGCGACCTTTGGAGATCTGATTTAGTATTTAGCTGTGGGAATAGGCTTTAGGAGTTGACCTGCGGGCCTAAATATTGGCTCTTCGAACTGAGAAAAATTTGGGATTTTTTTCGTTTCATCTATAAAAAGCAGGCGTTATAAAATCAGATGGCGTAGCATTGGTTAAATTAACAATTCAAGCAACAGGGACTTCAAATGCGTGATGTAAACGTATTGGTACTGACCGGCTATGGATTGAATTGCGATCATGAAACTGCTTATGCATTTGAACTGGCAGGAGCCCGCGCCAGTCGGGTTCATATCAATTCTCTAATTGACGGCAGCGCCAGTTTGGACGGCTTCCAGATACTGGTTTTTATCGGCGGATTCGGCTGGGGTGACGATCACGGTGCCGGTGTCATTCAAGCCATTCGAATGAAGACCAATATCGGCGGACAGTTGATTGATTTCGTCAAGGCCGGTAATCTGGTACTCGGGATCTGCAACGGTTTTCAGGCACTGGTCAATTTCGGTCTGCTACCCGGTCTGGGACATAATTACAACCAACGATCCGTAGCATTAACTTTCAATGACTGCGGCAACTTCAGAGACCAATGGGTTTCCCTCAAAGGGAATCCGTCTTCGCCCTGTATCTTTACCCGGAACAT
>JASJCE010000504.1 GCA_030066155.1 Desulfobacterales bacterium
ACCAGGTTCCAGGCGACCGTCGAGTTGATCAATTCAAGCGTTTTGCGATTGCCGATGCCGCCGCCATCGGAATACACGCCACCGCCATAGGCGAAAAGTCCGCTGATGCGATTGCCCGTTATGGAGGACCGTTCAATGGTTGAGACGATTTCGTCAGAATCGGCACCACCGACTGAAAAGACGCCGCCGCCGGCAGCCCCGGCACCCAGAACCCTGTTTCCGCTAACGACACAGTTCGTCATGTCGACAATGTTGGCATAGAGGCCGCCACCAAAGGCGCCCCGATCCCTCGATGAGTCAAAATCACCCTCACAATAATTGTTGTAGAGCTTGCAGTCCACGAGCCAGGCGACACCCCAAACCGCCACACCACCGCCCCGCGCGAGGGTCCAGGGTTGGTCGTTGGGCTCGACGGTGGTTATTTCCTCGGCCACGCTCCTGCCGCCGGTAATCGAAACATTGGTCATGGTCAAATCGCCATAGACGGCCAGGACCCGCGCCGGACTTCCATGGTCTCCCACCCAGGACAGGGTAATGCCGGACGGAAGGGCTGCCGCGTCTATAACCACGTTCTTTCGCGCATAGAGAGCCGACCTCCCATAGTCGCGGTCGAAGTAGCCTACGAGGTAGGAAACCGGACCACTTGGCTCGTTTTTCATACCCATGACTTCGCCTTTAAGGATGGTGTGCGCTTCGTCGACAAGGGACAGCTCGATCGTGCCGCCGTCGAGGCTTGTATCAAAGACAATGCGTTGACCATCGGCGGCCGAGCCCAGCGCAGACCGGAGAGTTGTCGTTCCAACGGGCGGATCCGCCACATCTTCGAGGCTGTTGACGACAATGTCGGGGAGGGCAGAACTTGAATCGTCGTTACTGTTGCTGCAGCCTGAGGTGAATAGAGCCGCAAAAAGAATCAATAAGAATGTGAGCTGCTTTTTCATGATCGCTATGAAAAGAAATAAATATCAAATCTTGATTAGTGATTATGTAGTTAATGGGGACATCTATTCCAGCAAATGCTTCACGACGGCCTTCATCATATCCTGCCAGACGGTTTCCCCGGTTGAAGCCGCGTCAATGATGTGATGATAAAAGGTATCATCCCTGATCGCCTTGTCTTTTTCGACAATGTAAAACTGCCATTGATTCCAAACTTTTTCTTTCGCCAGTTTCTTTAGCTTACCCAAGGGGATAAATTCGTCACGCTTGTCGATGAAGACCAGAGTGGGGACATTCAATTTTGGACCGGCCTTCTCATTAAATTGATCGAGGCTTTCGAACAGGGCGTTATAGGCTGCAATGGGAGTTCCTCTTTTGTTGGCAAGATAAGTTTCAGGGGCCATGCTCGGTATAACCAATCGCGGAAAAGGAGATAACACCCGCTCCAGATATACAACAGCGTGCAGCCTTATCGCCGGCGCAAACAAAACCATTTTATTGAACTGTACCTCCGGACTGGCTGCAAACAGGTCCAATCCGATCAGACCGCCCAAAGAGAATGCGGCCAGAAACAGAGGGACCCCTTTTGCTTTACTCCTTTCATTAAGCTGCAAATAAGCCAGGTAGGCTTCATTCATCCACAGCTGATGAGACACATTTTTAAAAGCTTCCAATCTGGCCTGATCTTCTTCAACACCATTGTAGTGGGAATAGTTCTCACCGTGTCCGCGCAGGGATAATCCCAGCACATCAATCCCGGAGTCGTTCAGCTTAGCAATAATGGGCTGCATTCTGGCGGGTCGTAAGTTAAGCCCGTGAATCACCAGGGCGACGCCCTTCAGTATCCCCGGGGAATCGCTATAAAACCAGCGCGTTGAGCGATCTTCGGATTGCTCCCTGAAAAGCTCTTCAACCACTATCTCAGGAGCGGAGGTGGCTTCAGGCATATTCGACAGCCTATCTTTATCCTCGGTATTTAAAGCGCCAGGCGAATCTTTGACAAAAAGCAGAGATAGAGAAAGACTAAGACCTATTAGGGCAATAACTAGCAGCTTGGTTTTCAGCATGGAGAAACTGGGGACATTGTTGACGTAGTTAACTTATTGAATGAAGCCAAGGCACCTTCAACTTTCGCTCAATTCGGGTGTGAGTGATCTGGTTAAAACGTAAGCGGCCTGGAGGGCTTCAGTCGGGCACAGCGGAAAACACTCTTTGCAGTCCCAGCATTCCTTCACGGCTATTTCCGGAATGAAACTGATCTCTTTCCGTATTCCCCTGTCAACAAAACCGACAGCATTCTTTTGCTTGACCTCGGCACAGTATCTCACACACAGACCACAATGAATGCAAAATGAGGCCTCTTGTTCAAAACGGTCTTTATCCGCGCCATACTCATCGGCCAACTCCAGCAATTCCGGCGAATCCGGGGCGTGAGCCAGCAATAGCTCCAATATCATTTTGCGAATTTTATCGATCTTCTCAGATCGGGTTGTCACAATCAGATTTTCCTCTACCGTATAAACGCAGGAAACGACGCGTTTTGTCCAGTCGCCGACCTGTACTTCGACGATACAGAGGCGGCAGCCCCCGAATGGATCCAATTTTTCGTGATGGCATAAGGTGGGTATCGATACGCCGGCACTATGGGCTGCCTCCAGGACGGTCATTCCTTCCCTGGTTTTGACCTCTTTTCCATCTATCTGGATTAGAATCTCACTCATTATTCTTTGCCCTTTCCGGGTATAATTCTCTGTTCTTCAGGGATCGGAGGCGGGACGGGCACGCCTGAAATCTTCTCTACCGCATCGAAGCGGGCGGGGCAGACCTCAAAGCAGGTTCCGCACCGGGTGCATTTTTCCTGGTCAATAATATGGATCTTCCGTTTGCCGCCCAGAACCGCATCGACCGGGCATTTCCTCGCACAAATCATACAGGCCCGGCACTTGGTCGGGTCAATGTGGTACGCAATCAGCTCCTTGCAGGACAAGGCCGGGCACCTTTTCTCCTCGATGTGGGCCTCGTACTCATCTCTGAAATAGCGAACTGTGCTGAGAAACGGGTTCGGAGCGCTGGTGCCGAGTGCACAAAGGGAGGCCTCTATGGCCACTTCGCTAAGCTCCTCTAATAGCTCGATGTCACCTTTTTTTCCGTTTCCTTCGGTAATGTTCGTAAGGATTTTAAGCATCTGCCTCAAGCCTTCGCGGCAAGGGACGCATTTACCGCAGGATTCATCCGTGAGGAAGTCAATGAAGTACCGGGCGACATCAACCATGCAGGTATCTTCATCCATTACGATCATCCCGCCCGATCCCATCATCGAGCCGGCCCGGGTGAGTTCGTCAAAACCGACCTCCAAATCCAATAAATTTTCCGGGATACATCCGCCCGACGGCCCCCCGGTCTGCACGGCTTTGAACTTCTTGCCTCCGGGGATTCCACCGCCTATCTCGAAGATAATATTTCTCAACGTCATGCCCATGGGCACTTCTACGAGGCCGGTATTGGTTATTTTACCGACCAGGGAGAAAATTTTCGTGCCCTTGCTTTTTTCGGTTCCAATTTGAGTAAACCAGGCAGCGCCTTTGTTGATAATCATCGGCACATTGGCCCATGTCTCAACATTATTCAAAACGCTGGGATTGTCCCAAACGCCCTTGACCGCAGTGTGAATATATTTGGGTCTGGGCTCGCCGGTCCTGCCCTCCAATGCCGTCATCAGGGCACTCGATTCGCCGCAGACGAAAGCGCCGGCCCCTTTGTGCACGATCACCTTGAAGTCAAAGCCTGAATCAAGGATATTTTCCCCAATAAAACCATATTCCTCAGCCTGCCTGATGGCGATGGCCAGATTCTCAACTGCAAGGGGGTATTCCTGCCGCACATAAACGTACCCCTCCTTGGAGCCGATGGCATAGGCCCCGATCATCAGCCCCTCGAGGACGGAATGGGGATTCCCTTCAAGCAGGCTCCTATCCATGTAAGCGCCGGGGTCTCCCTCATCCGCATTGACGATCACATATTTTATATCTCCGGGGGCATTGCGGGATTCTTCCCACTTTCTCCCGGCGGGAAAGCCGCCGCCACCTCTGCCTCTCAGGTTGGATTTTTTGACCTCCTCCAATACCTGTTCGGCAGTCATCCCGGAAAGAACTTTGGCTAATGCGGAATAACCGCCAATTGCCAGGTAGTCATCGATACGCTTGGGGTCAATGCTGCCGTTGGATCCGAATACGAGCCGCTTCTGATTTTTGTAAAAGGGAATCTCAGATTCGCAAGTTATCTTTTCGTCCGTGTCGGGATCGGTATAGAGTAATCGCTCTACAACCTTTTTTTCCTTTATGGTCCGGGATAAAATTTCCGGAACATCCTCAGGCGTTATCTGGAAATGGCAGCTTTCCTCAGGATGATTAACGATGATCGGACCTCTTTCACAAAATCCATGGCAGCCGGTTTTCCTGACGTCCACCGCGCCGCTTAAACCTTGCTTTTCGATCTCGGCTTCAATGCTCGCTGCCACCTGGCCGCTGCCGGTTGCAAGGCAGGCGGATCCGGAACACAGTGTAATGCAGGGTTTTTGCGGATCCCGGTTCGACAGTATGTCCTTCCGCAATTCTTCCAACTCAGATAGTGAGTTTATACGTGGCATAAGTTCAAATCTCTTAACCTTTTTGAGACACTATCTATTTCTCATTGCGCCAAATTGAGGAATTCAGGCTGCTACTCGTAGCTTTTTAACACGTCAGCTGTCTCACCGGGCGCCATCTTTCCATGGGTTTTGCCGTCTATTTCCATCACCGGCCCTAAGGCACAGCAGCCAAGACAGTTGACCGTTTCCAGGCTGAATTTCAGATCCAGGTCTGTTTCCCCGGGTCCAATTCCAGTTAAGTCCTGCACCGTGTCAAGGACACGCGTCGCGCCCCGCACATGACAGGCAGTACCCATACAAATGTGAATTTCATGCTGGCCTTTCGGAACCAGACTGAAGGCTTTGTAAAAGGTGGCCACGTGCTGTATCCGGGTTAACGGGACCTGCAATCTCTCGCTGACTCTCAGTAGTGCTTCCTTGGGAAGCCAGTGATTTTCGCTCTGAATCTCCAACAGCACTTGAATCAGTGAACTGGCTTCGCTCTGATGCCCATCAATAATCTGATCGATTCTTTCGATATCCATATTCAGAAACCTTTATTGCTTCCAAGTCCCCGCGTAGATGAAGTGGCCTGTCACGGCATTTTGAGAGACATAAATGGGAAATGCCTAAAGTGTCTAAAATGCCTAAATTGCCTAAAATTAGGGATGTTATTCATTTTTACTAAAAAGATAGAATCCGATTGAACTCAACAAACCCAAACCGGCGAAGCCGGAAATGAATATTGAATATTGAATAATGAATAATTGTGGTCCGCCTCCGGCGGATCTATCTTATGTCACTTCTCACCAAAATAGTCGGAATATCGATACTCAAATCCTGCGCAAACATGATTTGATTTCAAAAA
>JASJCE010000505.1 GCA_030066155.1 Desulfobacterales bacterium
CAGATCTTTTTCCCGTCGGGTACCAGGGAGTTGACCAGCACATCCTGGATGATGGACCCCGAACCGGTAAACAAAACCGCCGTATAGATCTCCGGATCGGCGTGTACGACCTTGACCAGCTCGCGGCGGACTTCATCCATAATCTCAACAAACTCGTTTTCCCGCGGACAGATATCCGGCACAACCTGGGCATATTTAACCGTATCGGTGGTGGTCGCCGGCCCCGGATTGAGCAGCACGTTGCGTTTAACGGGTTTTACGACGTCCATTCTTTGTGCCTCCTAAACTGTCGACTAATAAAAGTCCTCTTTCGTGACAAAAGCATGGTCATTCTGAAAATCAAAAATTCGAAATTCGAATATCGAAATTCGAAACAAATTCGAAATAGAAATATTCCAATGTCCTAAACATCAAAACCATAACCGAAGGAAAAACCGGCAGTCCCTTTTCTCGTTTTGAATTTAGAATTTTTGTTATTTGATATTGTTTCGGAATTCGTGCTTCGGATTTCGGATTTTATGCATCAACCGAACAACAGGATTTCGGTGTCGGTTTTTACAGCTTTCCTACTTTTTTGATTCCCGACTTCTTGCTCGGATCTTCGATCTCTTCAACGATGCTGAAGCCGCTTCCGCGCACTTTTTTCATATCCTCAAACCGCACCGACCATTCTTCAGGAGTACGGCAAATAGCGGATTTCGCGTGTTTATCTCTCTCAGACAGCGGAGGCACCGGCCGATCAGCCGGTCCGTCGTAATCTTCTTTAGGTGATAATTCCTGGCCCAGTCGGTTAGCTTCTTCCCTTTCGACTTCTTCAATGTAATGGGCTCCGGCGGCGAAGGAGCGGGTGACCGCCAGAATCGCCCAGGTAGCCTCGGGGGTGAACCCGAGATCCAGCATTGTGGCCCCCGTGGCCCCCAGCATATCGACGTCAACCGGTGAATCGCTGAGGGCCTGCGCAGCACGTACGATCTCTTGGGTGAACTCGATGTATTTTCCAGCCACGCCGAGCTTCTCAGCCCGCGCAATCATGCGCCTGGCGGCTGGATCCTTCAGCATCAAACCGGAAACGCCCAATGCTTCGTCCTGCAGATTTTCCCGCACGAGGCGCTCGGCCGCTTCGGTCATGGATAATTCACCGTTTTCTGCCAGTTTCAAATACTTTTCGAGGCGATTGCCAAAAGCGGAATAGGCGCCGTAAGCATGGCCAAAGGCCATGATGGATGCGCCGCAGGCCTGGGTCAAAAAGGTCTTGGATCTGGCCACGATTCTGGATATGGCCGCCGGTGCGGAAAGCCCGTCCTCCAATGCCATTATCATGACATAGTTCAGCATCTGGCCCTCTTCAACAGTGGGGATCCGCGCCTGATAGTCCACAAAAAGCACTTCAATGACACCATAGCCTTCTTCCATCAGCTCTGTCGTATCATAGCCTCTGGCGACGATGCGGTGAACATTTTTGTAAGCCACTTCGGACACCCATTGAAATGGCGCTCTTTCCGTATCGCGGGGCACGGTGCCATATTCTCTCTCATAGTAGTCAAAGGGATTCTTGGGGCTGTCCAGATTACCGATTTTGCGTTCCCTTTTTATTTTATTCAGCTTATCTGTTTTTTCTTTATCTAGATAACCCATTTCTTATATTCTCCTTCTTCTTTCTGTTTCCGGGCATATTCCTGCTGCTCTTCCTTTTTGGGAACGATACGGTCATCAGGTCCGGTATACTTGATCATGGAAAGATCGATCATTTGAACCATGGGCTCGTTTCTGGATGCTCCCCAGGCCCGGCCTCTCTTCATATTGAAAAGTGCGTGTGCAGCGCAGCTGAACCCCCGAACAACACTGCCGATACACCAGCCCGCATTGGGAGAGAATCCAATTTCCATCAAGGCCGTATTGCCGGAACCGACCACATTAACCCCCACATAGGAGCGTCCCTCCTTTTTGCGGCGGGCATGAAAATACTTTTCAAGGGCCCGTTGAAATTCGAGATAGACTCCCTCAAGCTCCAGCTCTTCCTGCCGCAGATGAATCGGTTCCGCCCTGGGGTCACTGTCAATGTGCTGGGGCTGGCCCATCCCCATAACCGGGCGGCCGGCGTCCAGGTATTCATCAACCAGGGTTTTCGCCATTTCGTCCACGGTCTTGCCTTCTTTCTTGGCACGCTCGAGGTACTTGTTCAACATGTATCCATGAGCAGCTCCGGGGCCGTGTACACCGCCGAAGGTCGAAACCGCAGCCGCCACACAAACCGGAAGGTTGGGCCGGCCGGCACTCACACCGATGGCACCGACGGCCGACGGCGACATGGAATGCTCCAGAAAAACACCCATCTCGTATTTGAGCATTTTCTCCTCATTTTCGGTGGGGATCCGGTTCTGGAACAACACAAACATCGCATCATAAAAAGAATAGCCCTCTTCGGCCAGCTCGCTCAAATTGTATCCTCGCATGACGGTTTTCTCTTCCGTCTTGTAGGATATGGCGGTCTTTCTGCGGATCAACGGTTCTCTATCCATTGTTTCCTCCTATATTATTTTGCTCTTTCGAAATTTTTGCATCACGAAGAATTAAAAATAATCTATAACTCTGGACTTTATTGAATTATAAGTCAAAATAATATTTATTATATTTTTAATAAATAATTGTTATAGTTGACACCTTCAATTATTGGCTTAACCCGATGAACACAACCCCGATAGCGATCAGGACCGAGCCAGCAATTTTTTGTGCGGCGTACGCCTCTTTCAGCCAGACAATCCCCAGCAGGGCGGAAAATACAATGCTGACCTCGCGGGCGGCCACAACATAGCTGACCTTGCTGAGTTGAAAGGCAAACAGAATCATCATGTAAGTGAATAACACCAGAAATCCATCAATCAAAATCGGTCCCCGGTTGACCTGCCATTCACGATTCACATCTGCACGCTGCTTTAATAGCACATAGGGCGACAGCAGAAGCAATGAAATGACAAACATCAAATATATGTAGACCGGGGGATGAACCAGACCCACCCCCACCTTATCAACTAAGGAATAACCGGCTATGGTCCCGCCGGTGCAAAGCGCCCACAGCGACGCACTGCCGCGCATCGCCCGCAGAGGTTCAAAGAAGGATTCCAGGGTTATGGATTTCAGATGAATGATGTAAATTCCCAGAACTATCAGAGCAATTCCCACCCCCCCTGTCAGTGATAGCTGCTCCTGCAGAAATATGATGGCCAGGACCGGCACCAGGAGTGGCCCGGATCCGCGGGAGAGCGGGTAAACCAGCGAGAGGTCACCTCTTTCGTAAGCTCCGCCCATGAACCAGAAGTACAGTGCGTGAAGCACCCCCGTCGCAACGATGCAAGCCCACCCGGTTGCGGTTATAGCCATCTGTGGCCAGTAATACATGAACATCGGCAGATAGCCAATAGAGGCGATCAAAAGAAACCACCAGATAAAAGCCATTTTCTTGCGGCTTTTCTTGGCCAGATAATTCCAGCCGGCGTGGAATAAAGCCGCGACAAGCACAATGCCCAAAGCAAAGCCGCTCATAAAAGTGACTCCAAGGAGATTGGTTATTGGTTTCTGGTTATTTATTATTGGATGGTGGCTTTGAAGATCGTCTATTTAGAAAAGATCTGGGAAGCCGGGAAGATTGAAGGCCAGAATGCTCGGGTATACTAAGATCGCTCCTTTTGCCTTCAAGCGTTCTAACTTCTTCGCCTTCCAGTGTTTATCCATTCACCAATAACGAATAACCAATAACTAACAACCGTTCGTCATGGAATGACCGCCACCCGAACGGCCTTGCCGGAATCAGCCAGCCGCAGACCTTCATTGATGTTATCCATCGTCACCCGGTGGGTTACAATATCTTTAAAGGGAAATTCCTCGCGGGTCTGGTCCAGAAAGTCCACTCCAGCCTGCAGGTGGCGGGCATCATAGTTATGAATGCCTGTCAGTGTCAGGCGGCGCCAGACGATGTCACAGGCATCATAGGTAAAAAGAGCACCCGGGGCGGAATTTCCGACTTCAACATAGCGCCCCCCGGTTCTCAAGCATCTTAAACCAACCGGAATGAGGTCCGGATTTCCGCCCACTTCCATAGCGCAGTCGACCCCGAAGCCATCGGTCAAATTGCGTACTGTCTGAATAATTTTTTCATCGGACATCCGGTTGACGTTGATGGCATCGGTAGCGCCGAATGATTTAATTAAATCAAGGCGATGATCCAATATGTCGGTTACGACGATGCGCCGGCATCCATAATGCCTGGCCAGTGCGGCGGCATAGAATCCGAGAGCTCCGGCACCCTGGATCAAGACATTCTCGAAGGGCTTTACGTCTCCTGCTTCCCAGGCGGCTACCACCGTAGCCAGAGCGCAGTTGGCCGGTGCCACCTCTTCGTCACCCAATGGGTCCGGTATTTTGACAACGCAGGTACCCGGCGTAAGATAACAATACTCGGCAAATCCACCGATAAAATGCGGCGGTTCTTCACAGCTGTCGTGGCCGTATTTTTTCAGGTACCGGCATTTCATCATCAACCCTTTTTCGCGACAGTAGTAGCACTTGCCGCAGTTATCCATAATGGTCCACGTGATTCGATCTCCTACCCTGAGGGGGCGGTCGCCGGTATCACGAGTAACCCCCTCTCCGAGCTCAACAACCTCGCCCACGATCTCATGGCCGAGAATCGCTGGCGTCGGCGCTGCTCTGCGCCCCCTCCATGAATGCACATCCGACCCGCAAATCGTGCAACAGGTGACTTTAACCAGAAGACAGCCTGGCTCCACTCCCGGAAGCGGATATTCAACGATCTCAAGGTCTTTTCCCGCAGCCGTCATAACCGCTGCTCTCGCAGTTTTAGTCATCTCGATAACCTCATAGGAATTCCGTTTCTATCAACTCCGGCAGGTCCTTAACGCTTTCAATGACGTGTGTGTGCCAGTATTTGCCCCAGGCCGTAACCGGCCGCGGTCCGCTGAGCACACCCACCACGCCGCGGCAGCCGGCATTGCGGCCTTCGAGCATATCGGCCGGAGTATCGCCGATTTTGATGACTTCATGCACGCTCTGAACATCCAGTTTCTCCATGGCATAAAAAATCATGAAGGGCGCCGGTCGCCCTCTCTCACCCGGTATAGATTCAACATGTACGGAGCAGTCTACCAGCCCATCGCGTACCCATCCAAGCCCATCCATGATGGCCTCGGTAATTTTGCCGTGAAAACCGGTATCGGTGGCCACCTTGATTCCATGATCATGACACCAGCGAAATGTGTCGGAGGCGCCCGGCACTTCCTTGACTAAAGTTCGGTAATGGGCGATCATAAGGTCTTCATAACGGTCGAAGACTTTTTTTGCCAGATCATAGGTTTCGGGATCCTGCACTTTTTCAAAATCTTTAAAGTCGATGTCCTGGCCCTGTGATCGGGCAATCAGGAATTGATAGAGATGAATTTTATTGGTCCCCATGTGCAGCAGGATTTCATCGGGGGTTGTATCC
>JASJCE010000506.1 GCA_030066155.1 Desulfobacterales bacterium
GTAATTGCCGACAGGCTGCAAGGACAGGGTCATAAAATTTAATTTCATTTAGGTATATCGGTTAGCATAAAGCGTGAGTTTAGCTTTTTTTTGGGGATTGGCGTGAATTGGGAGCGTGGTGCTGATGCTTTACAGATAGGTCTGAGGCGCCGGCTGAAAGATGGGTCCCGTTATGGTAACCTCTCTCGTTAATCCAAAAACGGAATTCTTAGGCGGAATAAATCACGGACTTCGGTGGACTCAGGACCGGGTTGCCCGGCGGGAATTATTGCGGTTCTGAATTTTGCGTGATCTCGATTGGTTTCGGTTACGGTATTCTTCGCGCAGCTGCCGCTTCTGCTCCGGCGTCAGGTTTTGCCACCTTCGCCGCTTTTGTTGCAGCCGTTGCTTCTGTTCCGGCGTCATTTCGCGATAACGGCGCAGTTTTTTTCTGAGTCGCTGCTTTTGAGACGGACTGAGATTTTGCCACTTTTTATATTTTTGCTTTAATAGTCGACGTTCGTCGGGGCTTAGCTGCTGATAGCGTTTCCAGTTTTTTTTGACACGATCGCGTTTTTCAGGCGGCAAGTTTTTGAAACGCTGATAATTTTCGATTATTTTTCGCTGTTGCTCCGGGGGCAGGTTTTTCCACCTGCGCAGCAGCTTTCGGTATTTTTGCTTTTCTTCCCGCGTAAGGCGATTCCACCGTTCACGGGCATCAGCGGTATCCCTGTCAAGTTGCGCCAGGTATCGACTGCGTCCCGCGACATACCACCTTCCCCAATCCCTGACATCGGTCTTCATGGCGTCCCGGTAATTTGCCCCCGGCTTCAGCGCATGAAGGGATCCTGCCGGTCCGGCGGGTATTGCGTCAGCTGCATTCAACATGCTGCTGGCGGCTGGGATTACAAAGCCGATGACAACCAATCGCCATATATTTATCCGTTTATTCTTCATTTTCGTCTCCGACTTCCGTCAGAAATTCCAGCAACTCCAGATCTGATTCCAGAACCTCCAGATTTTCAAGTATCTCCAATACCTGGATGACTTCCTCATCTTCTTCGGATATGACGTCTTCCTGAGCCGCCGCAGGTAAAATATAAGCGCCGATGCCGATCAACATTCCCAGAATAATAAGTCTTAACACCATGACGATCGCTACCTGTCAGCCGGGCTACGAAGCACCCAGTTGATCAAGACGTTCGATAAACTCCAGATCAGAAAAGAAATCAATTTCCTGGATGATTTCATAGTCCTCTAAAATATCGACGGACGCTACCATATCCAGATCAATCTCACTTAAACTCGCGATAACGTTATTCAGCTCCGGGGGCGGGAACTGGAGGCGTATCGCGATCGTACTGACTACGATTAAAACGCAGGCCAGTCCCACGGCCGGAACCCAGCGCGACCGCATATCACCCGGCCCAAAAATGGAGCGGATTTTCTCACGCCATGACGATCGATTCTCCACCCGGTTCCAGAAACGTTCGGCATAATCCGGGCTCGGATCAATCCCCTCGTATTCGCCCAGCAGTTGCCAAATATTTTCTTGATTCTCGGCCTCCTTTCGACATGATCGGCAGGTCGCCAGATGCTTTTTTATGAGATGGTGTTCCGGGCCTTTCAGTTCACCATCCATGTAAGCCGAAATCATATTCTTCAAATCGTTGCAGTTCATGTCATTAAGCCTCTTTCAATTAAACCCGTGATATGTCGAAAAGTTTCTAAAGTCTTAATCCTCTTTTATCATATCTGCCAGCCGAACTTTAAGATTTTCTTTCGCGCGATTCAACAGGGATTTAACCGCCTTATTCGAAATGTTGAGCGTACGTGCGATTTGATCGTAGGAAAAATCATCGTATCGTCTCAAAATTACCGCTATTCTTTGATTCGGGGGTAAGCTGTCGATGGCGGATTTGATAATGGATTTTCGTTCTTTCTGCATCAGTTCGGCGTCGGGAGACGGCGTAATCGAATCTTGCGGCTCCCGGTCGTAACTGCCTTCAGATGAATTGGGTCGATCATCCAGCGATACAACAAAATCTTTCTTTCGTCTCAGTTCATTCAGGCTGACATTTTTGGCGATGACGTAAATCCAGGTTTGTAAACGTGACCTGGGTTTGTAGGCCGCGGCGGCTTTATAAATCCTCATAAAGACCTCCTGGGTCAGGTCTTCGGCAACTGTGCGGTTACCCATGAAGCGATAGATAAAATTGAGGATTCGCGGATAGTACTTTCGCATAAGCTTCTCAAAAGCAGCTTTATCCCCCGCTTTGAATTCCAGCATCAATGTCACGTCGGGGTCGCGAAGATAGCGTGATGATTTTCGGAAGAAATTTTTCAAGGATATATTTAGGGTTCCGGGTGACCGGCAATGGCTGCCGGGTCGATTAATTGTGGCCGGGCTCGGTTGCTTCCGGAAGTGGTTCGGCAGACTCATTGGGTTGGACTTTTGTTGCCAGCTTATGCAGAAATACGCAGATGAATAGCATAAAAAGGTGGATCGCGAAGAAATAAAACAAGGCACTGTCCCTGGCCGTCAGTCCCAGGGTGAAAAATAAAATGGAGCTCCAGAAAAGCAACTTTGTTTTCATGTCGTCAACTGCCTCGAAATAGTTCACCAGTATTAACGCTTAAACTCTATTTCGGCCAAAAGGCAGAAAACTTTAGCCCGCTATCCGGAGCCGAAGCTGATGATGGGGATGTCTATTTGGCATACCTGAGCATAACCGGCGTGGCACAGAGAATTAAGAAGTCTCCCACTGGACCATTGCAGAGCAGCGTCACACTCGAGAGGATCATGGTATAGAGCTGGACCTCGGAGTATACCATCGCCGCGTGTAAAGTCTGCGGATTGAGGATGAAAAAGATGAGATTCCCGATGGCTAAAATAAGAATACCCCACACCGCCCATTTTCTAAGATTCCATATTCCGATGCCAAAAATCACCGCGGGGAGGATATTAATTAGATTTTTGGCTGCCATCAGTTGTAGAACCGGTTGCGGCTCAACCGGTTCATATGCCAGCCAGATAAATGCCTTCAACAATGCAAGCCAGCCGACTGCCCATAGGACCCATGGGAATTCGGAATCCATTCTCTCTGGCGGAAAAATCTTAAGCGTACCCATACGCAAATAAAACTCCTCTTCATTTCATCGACGCGACAACCGGGGTGCGTTGACTGGGCGAAGATAAGCGATTTGACTGTGAATGTCAATTTTAATCGAGCAAATTGATGATGGACAGGCAAAGAATCAAAAAGGAAAGTCCAACACCCGTAATACCGACCGGGCGCGGGTAGCGAAAGAAAAATGAATCAACATTGTTGCTGGGCTGATCAAGTTTTTTGAACATCGAGTTGGTCTCAAACCACGCATTTAGGCTAATTTCCAGGCGTTTCATTTTTTTTGGTAGAAACAACAGTATACTGCCGAACAACAGTCCGGCGAAACAGGTAACTTTCCCGACCCAAAGAATGGTAGAGAGAAGAATTTCACCCCACGTTACGGGTTGTTGAGGGCCAAAGAATATGTTGCTGAACTTGGCAATATCCAGCGAAACATAGAAAAAGAAGAGTGCGAAAGTCGAACCGGCAACTAGCAATAGACCGACGACCACATGATGCCCATAGAAATAATCGGAAATATCGATACCTTTGTCCAGAAATGTGAGTTTGTCATCGACATTGACACTTCGATTGAGAATTTTACTCAGATTTTTCGTTTGATGGGGTGAAACCATCAGCATAGCCGAAACGGCCATCCCCAGAATACCGAAAATCAGGGTCAAAATCTCGATTACCTGTAAACCTATTTCTCGAATAATTTCCATATATAAACCCTATCGGCGGATGTTTTCTAAACTTGAGTACGCTTCAACTGCAATTATGCTGGGAACAGCCTTGTATCATTCAGATTTCAACGTTTACCGGATTTAGCGACAAGCGATCTGGCGATGTTACCGACTTCACTGTCCGCAATGGCCTCTAACTTCTTGCGGACGATCCGTGAATAATACTCGCGTTCAGTTTTGGTGAATACCAGCCCATCTCGTTTTTTCAAAACGAGCTCTTTTTGTTTTGGTGAGAATAGCCGGTCCAGATAAATATTGAGGGCCTTTGAAATCCCGGTCGCGAATCTCCCGTCAGCTGGTGGATGCGGCGTTTGTTTGCTAAGGTAGCGCAACAACGAATGTTCCAAACTTTGAATCGTAACCAGCATTCCGCTGCTCAGTTGAAATGCCCCCGCAGCCAGCAAATCTCCGTATTTCGGCTTCAGGGAAGTGGCGATTTTGTTTAAGTTGCCGGGGGTCCTGAGCTTCCGGGAATTGAAGATTATAGCACTTGCCAAGAGCAGTTTCTCCAGATTTTGTCTTTTGGGGCTGGTCTCCCAATAGCGTGAAAACAGCGCCTGGGAATTCAGTGACAGCCCTCTGCGAGCACATATCGCCAAAACTGCCGGAAACCGGGCAACGACATCGGCATCATCGGCGCTGGCCAGAGCGTCCAAAATGAGGACAATTTGATTTTCATTGATTTTTCTGTGCCCGGAGTCCTTCAGAAGGGAATCAAGAATCTTTAATGCGGTCTCAGTTTCCCGGTTATTTTGACCAAGGTCTTCTTTCATTATGATAACAGGCGTAATCTCCAGGAATGCAAAGAAAAAATCGGTTTAATTATATTATAATGGTAGTCTAATTGTAGGAAATTTTGCAAGAAATTTGTATAATTTAATACAAATTTTACATCACAGGTTGGATTACATCAGAGCCGGTAAGCCTTCTGCCGGGCTGCGGCCGCTTTGGTTAACGTATCGACGTGAACGTCCACATAGTCGAAAACCCGCGCCATCTTTTTGTTCGGCGCCGGCCGCAGTACGCGCCCGAGATACTGCAGCACCCTCCCGCTGAATCGAATGGGAGTGGCAAGAAAGAGGGTTGAAAGCTCCCGGCAGTCGAAACCCTCGCCGATGAGCTGGCCCGTAGCAATGACAACTCTGACTTCTTTTCGATTTAGTCGGTCGATCACCGCCTGACGTTCATTTGGATTTAAATCACCGGTTAGAAGTTCAGCATCAATTTTATATCTTAACTTCAGCAGCGCACGCAGATTATCACAATGGGCCTTGCGATCGGACAATACCAGACTGATCCCATTTTGTTCGCTTATTTCACGGGCGACGTCTCCGGTAATCAGAACATTTCGTTCCGTGTCGGCGGTCAGTTCGACCAGCATCTTGCTGTACTCATTGACCGGATCGTGGTAGGGTTTAAAATTGGTTTTACGCACGATAACTTCAGCCGGGAGAACATCGCCGGAACGCACCAGATGTTTTTTATCAACCTCGTAGTGCACATCGCCAAGATGCCAGAATATCAATTTGGACAGTTTATCACGTCGCCAGGGCGTAGCTGAAAGCCCCAGCATATAACGGGAATCAAAACCGGTCACCGCTTCCGTGAATATGCGGCTCGGGCAGCGATGACATTCATCCACGATCAGAAATCCAA
>JASJCE010000507.1 GCA_030066155.1 Desulfobacterales bacterium
AATACACCGTTGCGAATTTGACCCGACTGCCATTTGACAAGCTCGGACACACGCACACCGGAGGCTTTAAATTGTTCATTAATTAAAAACGATAGAGCGGAGCGTCATCCACATTGGACGTTCGATGTTGGAAGTTGGACGTTCGACGTTCGATTTTCTATTTGTAGTTTCACATAAGCGGTTCTGAATGCCCGCTTAGATCTGCGATCTCCAACTTGACACTCCTCCTGCCATAACATATACTCCTTGATGCCTGACAAGCTCGGTGCAACCTCAAACTCAAACGGCAGGAGAGCCTTCGCGTGATTGCCGTGAAATTGAAAATTTATGTGGACGGTATCAATGAAATTATCAGAAATCGTTGAAGCACTGGACGCCACCATACTCAATGGAGACGACCTTTTAGAAAAAGAGATCATGACGTGCGGTGCGAGTGACCTGATGAGCGACATTCTGGCCGGCTTATCCGAGGGCTGTATTCTTTTGACCGGTCTGACAACCGTCCAGGTAATCAGAACCGCCATGGTAGCGGGGGTCGGCGCAGTTGTGTTCGTGCGGGGCAAAACACCACCCCAGGAGGTTATCGACCTGGCCCGCGAGCAGGAGCTCCCTCTGATATCAAGTCCCTATTCCATGTTTGTATCCTGCGGCCGTCTGCACGCTTGCAACCTGACCGGGCTGGACGGCAGACGGTAGGAAATGAATATTGAAGATTGAATAATGAATAATTGTGGTATTCTATCTTTTTCTATGTAGAGTGCGACGACTAATGTTTCCAACGGAATAAGCCTGCTGCCGGCCGCGAAAATGTTCAATATAAAAGTTGCGCTGGATTCTTTTGTTAACTGTAAACGATGAATTTTCGCAATAGTATAATATAAAGATGAATATTTAGAAGAATCAATTTACTCCGTATAGTTTTAAGGCGAGGTTTAAAAGCAGATAGGATTCCTTAATTATTCAATTATCAATTATCAATATTCATTCCGATACCCGCCATGGCTACCATAAAGAAAAACTTCTACATCAAATCCAGGGATTTCATCCGCGCCGGTGAAGCATCTATCCAAATTCAAAGTCTTCTCAAATCCCTCAATTTTAATCCGAATCTGATACGCCGGGTGGCCATTTGCGGTTACGAAGGCGAGATGAATGTTGTCATGCACGGCGGCGACGGATCGCTGAGTTTCGCAATCACGCCGGAGGCCCTGATTATGGAGATCTCAGATGACGGACCCGGTATCGGCGATATCGACAAGGCCATGCAGGCCGGATTTTCAACGGCCTTAGATGAACACCGCGAAATGGGTTTTGGCGCCGGCATGGGCCTGCCGAACATGAAAAAAAATGCTGATGAAATAATCGTCGAATCGGAAAAAGGTAACGGTACCCGGGTCCGAATGGTTTTCTCAGTCGCAGAAGGGGGGGGTGACGGTTGACGAAGCGGCAACAGTCCGAATGCTTCGTTCATTTCGATAAAAGCCTCTGCCATGGACATGCTACCTGTGTGCGGGCATGTCCGACCAAGGCCCTCCGCATGGTTGAAAAGCGGACGATCAAAATAATCGGCCAATGCATTGGATGCGGCGAGTGTATCCGCGTATGCAGCGCCAGTGCAGTGAGTGCCGCGGAGGCGGAAACCGCCGCTATCGGCCGGGATCACGTTGCCATCGCACTTGTCTCACCGGTTCTTTACACACAGTTTCCGGGCGTAATGCCGAATGATATCCTGATGGGCTTGCGTCAGATGGGCTTTCGCCACACGATTGATATGTCATATTTTCTGGAAATTTTTCATTACGCCACTGAGGAATTCATCCAGCGCAACCGTGAATCCCATAAAGCGCCCTGGCCGCTAATTTCGCCCGTCTGTCCGGTGGTCGTTCGACTGATCGCATTTCAGTTCCCGAGCCTTATTCCACATGTTCTGCCCGTGCTGAGACCGGTCGCTCTGATGGCCCGGGAGGTCAAGCGACGCATCATTCCTCATTATCGCGAATCAGGCGAGACCGTTAAGCTATATTACATCAACCCCTGCCCCACGAAGATGGCCCCGCATTGCAGCACATCCCATATCCAAACTGATATTGCCGAAATCGCCCTTGGAATCAACGACGTGTTTCCGGAGTTGACCCATCAGGTCGAGAAAATAAAAGAATCCGACGCATTCAGTTTTGAACAGACGCGATTTGAATACGAAACCTGCGCCACCGGCAATGCCTCCATGTGGGCCATGTCGGGAGGTGAGATTGCTGAAATGGATTTTGATCGGTCTCTGGCGGTTTCCGGCCTGGAGGAAACCGTATCATATCTACAAAAGATCGAGATGGGTCTCTTCCAGGATATCGAATACATGGAGTTTCGGACGTGCCGCGAAGGGTGCCTGGGCGGCGTATTGACTGCCGTCGATAAGTATCTGGCCAAAAGTGCTGCTCAGAAAATGGTGAAACGTTTCGGGCTTGGCCGGCGCCTGACCCGTGAGAATATATTGCGCATGTATGAAAAAGGAAATTTTCAAACCGGAAATAGTCCGGCAAAACTGATGAATCTGTACGGCAACAAAAAAGAAGCGCTTTCGATTGAATCGATGCAGGAAATCGAGCAGATCAAGGAGCTATTGAGGGATACGGACTGCGCTGCCTGCGGAGCACCCGATTGCCACACGTTTGCCGAAGATATTGTCCGCGGCACCGGCAAACTGGAGGATTGTCTCTGGATCAGCGCCCACAGCAGCAGCAAAAACAAAACAACCAAGGGGGGAAGTGCCATGACAGTGAACGATCTCGTAGAACAATTCGGTTTGCAGGTTGTCGCCGGAAACGATGGTCTACAGCGTCAGGTTGAAGACGGCTATTGCGGTGATTTGCTCAGCGAAATTATGGGCAATGCCCCCGAAGGTTGTGTCTGGATGACTATTCAAGGGCATCAGAATATCGTGGCAGTGGCGCTTTTGCGGAACATGGCGGCTATCATCGTCACCGGCGGCCAAACCCCGGATGAGGAAACCCTGGAGAAAGCAAATCAGGAGGGCATCCCTATCCTGCTTTGGCCGGAATCGTCCTATCAACTGTCCGGCCATCTGTTTTCGCTGGGGATCGGGAAGCCTCAAGGGGAATGAAGAATATCGGTGTCAGGTATCAGGTTTCAGACGAAAGAAGACAGAGGACCCCCCTTCGCCATAAAGGCTACGGAGGGCACGCAGAGGACTGAGGACAGATGACCCGTCTTCGCCTTACGGCTTCACGGCTTCGCCGCGGCACGCAGAAGTCAGAAGACAGAAGTTTAGAAGGTGAGAAGCTAGGAAGGTGAGAAGGTAGGAAAATTTGAAGTCGGAAGTCGGAAGTCGGAATGCGGAAGTCGGAAAATGAGAACGAAGCAGGCAGAAAATAGCCTGAATCGCCATACAATGCTTTCCGGCTTCACAGCTTGCCAGCTTCCCAGCCTTCTCCCTTTATCCTTTTTCCTTTAACCTTTAACCTAAATATTTTTCAATTCCTTATTGTCATGTCCACGGCTGCGCTAAGAAAATATAAGGCTGACCTGCATATCCACAGCTGTCTTTCACCCTGCGGGGATTGGGATATGAGCCCAAGAAAGATAATCGATAAATGCCTGCAGGTCGGCCTTGATTTAATTGCCATCTGCGATCATAATACGGTCGAAAACGCCGGGGTTGTGATGCGCGAAGGTGAAAAACGCGGGGTGCGGGTTCTCCCGGGGATGGAAGTCTGCTCCAAGGAGGAGGTCCATATCCTGGCCCTGTTTGAGGATCTGGATCCGGCGCTGCAAATGCAGTCATATGTATATCAAAATTTACCCGGCGAAAACAAACCCGAGGTATTTGGTTGCCAGGTTGTGGCTAATGAGAACGACGAGGTCCTGGACGAAAATCCGCGGCTGCTAATCGGGGCAACCCGACTGGGTTTGCATGAAATTGTTGATAAAACACATGAACTGGGCGGTCTGAGTTTGAGCTGTCACGTCGACCGGCCGGGCTACGGCATTATCAACCAGCTGGGCTTTATTCCACCGGATTTGCCACTTGACGGCGTTGAGGTATCCCGGCACGTCAAATTGGCCGAGGCCCGCACCACCGTTGAGGGCATCGATGACTATTGCTGCATAACGAACTCGGATGCGCATTTTCTGGACGATATCGGGGTCGTATCCACCGTATTCTACATGGCCGAACCCACATTGGCTGAAATTCGCAAATCTTTGCTGCAGCAGGAGGGAAGGAGAATTTTGATCTGATTGCGTGAATTATCTCTGCACATACTGGATATTGCCGAAAACGGCATCACCGCCGGTGCTGATTGTATTCATATTGCGGTCAATGAAAATCGGATCGAAGATCTATTGACGATCGTAATCGAGGACAATGGCCACGGAATGCCGGCGGAAAAATTTCAGAATCCAACTGACCCCTTTATCACAACCCGCACGACCCGGCGCGTGGGCCTGGGCCTGTCCCTGCTGGCCGCGGCAGCCGATCGATGTGAAGGGAATATGAATATCGAAACCGAACCGGACCGGGGTACCCGGGTCGAAGCCACGTTTCGCTACGCTCACATTGACCGTGCACCGATAGGTGACATGGCCGCCACCATCACCACCTTAATTATGGGGAATCCGAAAATCGACTTCGTCTATACCCATATTATCGACAATAACGATTTTGTGCTGGACACCCGGGAACTCAAGGAAGATATGCAGGACCAGTCCCTGACCGATCCGGTACTCATTCATCATCTGACCCAAAGCATCCGAAATTCGCTCAAACAACTTGCGTTGGAGAATCCGAATTCAGGGAGGTAACTCATGGCAAAATTGACGATCGACGATTTAAAAAAGATCAAGGAGGATACCGCCAAGGCCACATCTTTGCGCGATGGCCTGGCGACCGTTAAGATAACGGTGCACATGGGTACCTGCGGCATTGCGGCCGGTGCCCGTGAAGTTATGAATTCCCTGATGGAGGAACTGGCCCAGACGGACCGCTCCGACATCCGGGTCGTTACGTCCGGATGCATGGGAATGTGCAGCAGCGAGCCCAACGTTACGGTCGAAATACAGGACGCCGAGCCGATTGTGTATCAGAAAATGGAACCCAACCGGATGCGTCAGGTGTTCAAACGCCACGTCCTGCTGGGAGAGGTGCAGACGGATTTTGCTTTGGGAAAGATTTAGGCGGTAAAAATGCCTAAGCCGGAAATGAAGATTGAAGATTCAAGAATTGTGGTTCGCCTCCGGCGGATCGATCTTACTTATCCTCTCATTAGTAGTGATGGAATCAGGATATCGATACTCGTATCCTGCGCAAACATGATTTGATTTCGATAAATAGGTACTAAAATTACAAATTGCCTAAATGTCCATAATTAAGGTATTTTAGCTATATTAATCAAAAAATGAACAGATAGAATATTAGAATACGGTTATCCACAAAGCTCCAGTGGGGAGTTAACGCCGGCCATTGGATATCCATCCGCAGACCGGCCAAAACTCGCAACTAAGGCCGTCTATG
>JASJCE010000056.1 GCA_030066155.1 Desulfobacterales bacterium
ACGATGTCGGCGTTGTTGAGGATTTGTTCGTTTATTTTTTCGCGCGCGTCGGCCCCCACTCGAGTCCCCCTTTATTCCAGATGTACGCAAGACCCAGAATCAACACCGTAATAAAAAAGGAAATCTGCAACCAACCGGCCCAACCCAGCTCTTCCCAGGCAATGGCCCACGAAAAGATGTAGGCGCCTTCAACATCGAACAACAAAAAAAAGATGGCGACCAGGTAAAAGGGCACCGGATAACGCAACCGTGCACTTCCGGTGGGAATGACACCGCTTTCATAGGGTCTGAATTTCTCGCTGTTAGTGGTTCTCTGCCCGAGGTAGGAGGCAACAAACAGAAGCAGGGCGATTAACGCCATAATCATCAGGCCAAATACGACCAGACTGAATACGCCGGGCTCCCATGGTGATAACGATCCGCTGGCTACAACCGGTTGCATGTTCTTTTCCGCTCAGAAATACCCAATTGATATGAAATTAACATTTGTTGAATCTGAAGGTGTAGCAATGACCGACAGATATTGTCGATCCGGCAATGACCGGCTGCCTGTAAAACAGGCCTCCGCGATGAAAAAGACGGATAGGAAGTTATGCAGGATTATGGCGATTTATGCAAGGATAAAATGCGCTAAGCAATCATTTTTTTTCAAAAAAACCGCTAATTATTTAGCAATTTGTTAAACGACTGAAGCACATTGCATAAATTATGATGTACTCATTAAGTCCGCCGACCGGAGAGGCTGTGAAAGGTTTATTTTTCGCAATGCCTTTCAGCGAAATCACCTGCGGCGGCCGGATAACCATCCCACCCGCAGGCTCGCTAATCAATCCAGGTTACCCGGATAGTGGCATGGCCGGTTATCGATTTAAATTGTTTGGGATCCCCCACAACCTTACCGAATACGTTTACGGGGCTGTAGGCCCGTGGCTCATTTCCAACACTGACCGGGGTCGGTCCGAAGAAAATGCAAAACGCCGGGCCGGCCGGCCAATACGCCAGATCACCGACGTCGACTTCGGCGCGAGCATCCGGCTCCGGGTCCAGGCTCACCGGGACATCAAAATAAATCTCATCGCCCCAGACCTTGACCGAACTTTCCAGGGGCAGGGCTTCTAAAATTTTTTTGGCCGTCGGCGTATCCAATAACTCGGCCTCAACGGATAGATTTTCCACTGAAATTTTGATCTTTTTCATTTTATATCCTTTCTTTCAGCAGACAGAGTATTGAAACAATATTTATTCGAGCCAAAATCGCAGAGGGGCTTCACGATCTGCGGGATCGGCGTAATCAATCCCGATGCGTGGACCGGCCTGAATAGCATTGGCTGGAAACCGCTGGAAGGACTCGATCCACAGGGTTCTGCCCTGCTTGACATCCCATCCGTTAAAGGACTTGTCGATTGCCATGGCCTGACACAACTTGCCCGGGCCGTTGCTCAAATCACGCCCTTTTCTGCCCCGCATCGCCTCCATTTGCCTCAGCCCATTGATCGGCTTGAACGCCCGGATCAAAACAGCGCAGGGGTTGCCAGGTTTTTCAGTGACAATGTTCAGCATGTGGTGTATGCCGTACACCAGATAGACGTAGGCAAAACCGGGGGGACCGAACATCACCGAATTGCGCGGCGTCCTTCGCCGGTAAGCATGACAGGCAGAGTCGTCCCGGCCCAGATAGGCTTCGGTTTCGGTGATCATACCACTTAAACTGTTGCCGTTGATATCACGCACGAGCATTGCGCCAAGCAATTGTTGAGCAACCGTAATGGTCCGGCGTTTATAAAATCCATGGTCCAAAATTGTCATGACCGACTTATATCAGCAATCCGCAAAATGTAAAGAACCACTATTTTTCTGATTTAAATGGCGCAGGAGTTACTATAGTTGCCAGGCCGAGTGTCTCCATGCTAAAGTGGCATCACCTATGCTGACCGGAAAAATATTTGACATAAAAAAATATGCCGTCCATGATGGACCGGGCATCCGCACAACCGTCTTTTTCAAAGGCTGTCCGCTGGCATGCCGTTGGTGCCACAACCCTGAAAGCATTTCCTGCGACACCCAGCGCCTATACCGCAAAGATCGATGCATCGGATGCGGCGAGTGTGCCGAGGCCTGTGTTGAAAATGCGGTGCAGGTTTCCGGACAGGGGCTGCAGTGGTGGCCGAATACATGCATTTTTTGCGGAACCTGCGCCGGCATCTGTCCCGGGGACGCCGTCGAGCTCATCGGCAAAACCATGACAGTCGAATCGGTAATGGCCGAAATTACCAAAGACGTGCTGTTTTACGATCAATCCGCAGGCGGCGTTACCATATCCGGCGGCGAGCCCCTCATGCAGCCGACTTTTTTGACGGCTTTGTTGGACGCCTGCGGGAAGCTGGAACTGCATCGCACCCTCGACACTTCCGGTTATGGCGACATCCGCGACCTTCTGGATGCAGCTGCGCGAACGGAGCTTTTTTTATATGATTTGAAGCACATGGATCCCGATATACACCTTGCCATGACCGGTGTTTCCAATGCAATGATCCTGTCCAATTTGGAAGCTTTGGCAAAAACAGGCACAAACATCATCGTCCGCATCCCCATCATCCCCGGAATCAACAGCGATGCGGCGAACATTGAACGGACCGGCGCATTTGTCTCCTCGCTGCCGGGGGTAAATCGGGTGAATATCCTGCCTTACCACGGTGCGGCAGTCGCCAAATACCATAACCTGGGATCTGAATTCCAGACGCCGAAGATCGAAAGGCCATCTCAAGATTTTCTCGAATCCATTGCAGCAATACTGGAAAAATTTAATTTAAATGTGAAGATAGGAGGCTGACCCTTGACCCCCAGAGTCGCAAAACTCCGTCAGGAAAGCTTTGAAGCTCAACCCAGCATATCGGTGGAACGGGCCTTGCTGGTGACGCGTTTTTACCGGGAAAACTACGGGAAATACTCAATCCCGGTACTCCGGGCCCTAAATTTTAAAAACCTGTGCCAAAAAAAGACCATTTACATCGGCCCGGATGAACTGATTGTAGGCGAACGCGGGCCATTCCCCAAAGCCGTTTCGACATTTCCGGAATTGACCTGTCACTCGGTGGAAGATCTTAAGATTTTGAATTCGAGAGAAATGACCCGTTATCGGGTTTGCGAAGAGGATATCGCAACCTATGCAAAAGAGGTGATTCCCTACTGGCGGGACCGCACGATGCGCGAACGGGTCTTCAGCCAGGTCCCGCGAGCCTGGCAGACAGCCTATACCGCCGGCATGTTTACCGAATTTATGGAGCAGCGGGCCCCGGGTCATACGGCTTTAGATGATTTGATCTACCACAAGGGCATGCTGGATTTTAAAGCGCAGATCACCGGACGTCTCGCCGGTCTGGATTATTTGAACGATTGCGAGGCGGCGGACAAGGCCGAGGAACTCAGGGCAATGGACATATCCTGCGATGCGGCCATCATTTTTGCCGAACGGCATGCCGAGCTGGCTGCAAAACAGGCGGCAGGTGAAAACAATCCCCGGAGAAGAGCGGAACTCGAACGGATTGCGGCCATTTGCCGGCGGGTACCGGCCCATGCACCCCAAAGTTTCCGGGAAGCCCTCCAGATGTACTGGTTCGTTCATCTGGGAACCATTACCGAGCTGAACGGCTGGGACGCCATGAGCCCGGGCCATCTGGATCAGCATCTAGACCCGTTTTACCGCCGGGAAACCGCAGCGGGGACCCTGAACCGCGAATCTGCCAAAGAGCTGATCGAATGTTTCTGGATCAAATTCAACAATCAGACCGCACCCCCCAAAGTCGGTGTAACCGCCCTCGAGAGCGGGACCTACAACGATTTTACCAATATCAACATCGGCGGTCTCAACCGGGACGGAACGGACGGAGTCAATGATGTTTCCTATATCATGCTGGAGGTTGTCGATGAGATGCATTTGCTGCAGCCCCAGGCCAATGTCCAGATCAGCCACAAAACACCTGATCGTTTTTTGAGGCAGGCCTGCCGGGTCATTCGCCAAGGCTACGGATTTCCTTCGGTATTCAATGCCGATGGAGTCATCATGGAGCAGCTGCGAACCGGCAAAACCATCGAAGACGCCCGCCAGGGCGGGTGCAGCGGCTGTATCGAAACCGGCAGCTTCGGGAAGGAGGCGTACATCCTGACCGGCTACCTCAATGTCCCCAAAATTCTGGAACTCGCGCTCAACAATGGGATTGATCCGCTCACCGGCAAGCAAATCGGACCGCAAACAGGCGCTTCGGAGACTTTCAAGTCCTTCAATGAACTTTTCGAGGCTTTCGAACGGCAGCTGCAATATATTGTTGATCTCAAAATCCAGGTGAATAATTACATCGAACGCATGTATGCCACCTATGCCCCGGCACCGTTTCTGTCGGTCGTAATCAGAGACTGCATCGATAACGGACGCGATTATTACAATGCCGGCCCGCGCTACAATACCAACTATATCCAGTGTTGCGGCATCGGCACGACAACTGACAGTCTGAGCGCGATCAAAACCCACGTATATGATCAACAGCGAATCGAGATGAAGCGGCTGCAGGAAGCTCTGCTGGACAACTTCAAGGACCGGGAGGCCTTGCGCCTGCGTCTGATAAATAAAACCCCGTTTTACGGCAATGACGACGATGATGCCGACACCATTATGCAGCGCGTTTATAATTCCCTCTTCAACGCCATCGATGGAATGCCAAACACCAAAGGATCATCCTATCACCTGAACATGCTGTCCACCACCTGCCATATCTATTTCGGGACGAAACTGGGAGCTTCCGCCAACGGTCGATTGGCCGGCAAGCCCATATCAGACGGAACCTCTCCTTCCCACGGTGCCGACCGCCGGGGTCCGACCGCCGTCATCAAGTCTCTGGGTAAAATGGACCAAATTAAATCCGGCGGTACGCTGCTCAACCAGCGATTTTTGCCCAGCGTACTTGAAGGAGAGCAAGGAATTGAAAATCTGGCGCACCTTATCCGGGCTTACTTTAAACTCAACGGTCATCACATCCAATTCAATATCGTTGACTCCCGGACGCTGCGCAAGGCCCAGTCGGCACCTGATGACTACCGCAACTTATTGGTTCGAGTTGCCGGCTACAGCGATTACTTTACGGATCTCGACCGGCATCATCAGGAGGAGATTATTGCCAGAACTGAGCAGGAAATATTTTGAAGCTAAAGTTTTTTGATTTGCCGTCGATGTATAAGTCAATCGCACGCAGCGCCGTGCGGTTATCCCAATGCTCAGAGGGTGGCTCGGTGCGAGCCACCCTCGTCATTGGCTTCGGCATCGAAATTCACCTTCTGCATTGGGGCGGAGAAATTAGCTTTTTATGGATTGAGCGAGGTCATTAATTCTTTCTCTGATGGAAATCAGGTATCGGGCTATCTTGCCGCGATGGTCTGCCATAATGGAATCATGCTTGCCTCTCAAAACGATTAGCGGATCAAAAGTGCAAATCTCATCCATCTCCTTGAATGCAATGAGAATGTTTTCTTTGCCGCCTTTCTCCTCGATTTCAGGGTAAAGGTGCACAAAAGTCCGCAACACATCCCTGACCACGAGGGTGATGCCCTGGGTGTAGTATATATGATCGTCTATTTCAGTGTAAGGCACATTCTCATCAGACTGCACCAGCAGTCCCAGCGGCTCATCCATAAATTCCTTGCCGATAATAAACTCGAGCATGTTGTGCATGTCGTCGGTCCGCATGTTAAAGACAGCATCCGAGTTTCCATCCCGCAGCGCGGTTTCATATTCGATCAGTTCCGCAATTCCGTCTTCGTACATGCTTTCACTGGAAGGAAACCACCAGCTGTCCGATGTGAATGCGAAATATTTTTCCCGGGCCTCTTTAAGATTGGTGTTCTCTTTATCTACTTTCCCGTACTTAGCCAGATTGGTGGAGAAAAAGTTGGTCATCATGCGCGTGGCAAAAATGGTGCCCCGTTGCCGGTTGGCCCGGTTGTCCAGCCAGCGGGTCGGTGAAATAATCAGGTCATTGATAGACCATCCAAAAACCGAGTTCATTTCCTGTTCCAGCCGATTTCGAATGGATTCCGAGAGTGCGGCTCCCTTTTGACCGGGCTCGGATTCAGAAGTAGTCGCCTGTAGGAGCGCTTTCATATTGGGGTCCAGATTCGGAAATCGGGTCGGATCAATCAGGGTGTAGCCCCGATAGACCGCCCAGTAAAATCCACCCGTAAGGGGCCAGATCAGGATAAATGCCAGCAAAATGAGGACAGTATACTTGCCGAACTTGGTCATCTGGGGGATCAGGGATCTTTTTTCAGCGGTATCACTCATCGGTCTGTGGTTACCTCTTTTCAGGATTTGTGAGTCTTTGGATGACAATTGTTAAAACGACGCTTTTTTTTGTCCGGAATGGTTGTCTAAGTCATTGCGGGCGGGTTTGAATGACCACGGCCAAGATGCGTCTTCCATGTCCGCGCCCCTAAAAAGTTGGGTAATCTTAAGCACTGGCATGCCGGGTGTCAACATGTTGAAGATGAGCTAATCTCTTGACACTTGTTGTGATCATGATACGTTAACGTCAATCAATTTCAGCGTTTCAGGAATTGTTGATTGACTTTAGAAGCTCAGGTGATCTCTGCCGTCAAGTTTGCGCCAATGAATATCAATACGGCTAAAAACCTGTAATTGGTTAAAATTCCAATTTTTACCGAATGGTAATGTTGGTCAACCCATAGCCCGGAGAACCATTATGCACCAAACAAAATCCGATGTCCGCCGAAAAAAAGCATGGCCTGGCTTGCACAATTTGCTAATCATACCAGTGGTCCTGGCCTTTGCCGGATGCGCGACCACACCCTCGGGTCGCCTTGAAAATAGTCCGGACGTCACGCGGGCATTTCAAAATAGTGAGATCCTGCCAAACCATCAATATTATATCAGCGGGTTTCAAACCCTGCCCTACGCCATCATCGCAATCGATCAGCAATATCAGCTCCGCCCCAGCCGCTGGACGCCTATCGATATGAATTCGAATGTAATGAATGTGCTGATCTACCGGATGGACCAGGTTTACAGCCTCAATCCCAGAGGCGCCTGGATATTGGACAGTGAAGGCAACCGGCTGGGAGCCTGGTATTCTTCTCAATACCAGACCACGGTCAGACGTCAGAAGGATAATGGAATTGTCATCGTGTCGCCCGAACCACCTGATTTAAGGGGCGTCCCCTGATCAATCTGCACTCAGCATTCGCTTCGGCCGGGAGGTTTATTCAAGGGTGACAATTGATGATATTGTTTTGCCTGGAATCGGCGAATTGTTTTACATATGCTTTCAGTTTCTTGGAGGCAGGCTCCAAGATTTACGAATGTGTTTTACCAATCAATGGAGAGTGATATGACGAAACGATGTAATTTGGCAGCTGCACTCTTATTGCTTGGCATCTGGCTGCTGGGTGGCTGTGTGGCAGTGATTGTAGGTGCCGGCGTCGGTGTCGGTACCTACACCTATGTCAAAGGTGAGTTGAAAAGATCATACCAGGCCAGATTTGATGAAACGCTGCAGGTTTGCACGGATATTCTGACCGATCTGGGCCAGCCAATCAACGACAAGACCACTGACGGCGAAAAAACGACGATTCGTACTAAACGCAAGGACGGCACTGAACAGACCATTAATGTGTCGATTATCGATGCGGATTGGACAGAGGTATCTGTTAGAACCGGGGCCTTTGGGTTTTGGAAAAAAGACATATCGGAACAGTTTCACGAATTCCTCGCTGAACGGCTGAAGCGATGAGCTTGAGTTCAATTCTTCAACCGCCGGGCAAACGGCAGTTCATGGTTCAGATTGTCGATCTGCTCCTGTTCCAGACGATTGATTTCGTCAATGTGGGTCTGCATTACCCCGGCCAGGCGCGGGTTATAAAATCGATGGAGACTGTAGCTCGGTACGGCTTCGAATCCCCGTCGGATTTTATGGGCACCTCCGGCGCCCGGATCAAATCGATGAACCTTATTTTTGATGGCCCACTCAATCGGGGCATAATAACAGGCATTGAAGTGAAGTGAATTGATAAGTCTGGAGCTGCCCCAGTAGCGGCCATAGAGTTGTGTCTCCTTTGTAACCAGCATCGACATTCCCACGGGGGGTGCCGACGGGTTGTGTTCATCGAAAGCCGCGATGATCATCAAACGATGTCGATAGTGGCGATACAGTCCGTCGAAAAATGAATCTGTCAAATACCGGCAGCCCCATGGCCCGAATTTATCGTTGGTGGACTCATAAAAGCGATACATAAGCGGAAAGAATGATCGGGGGATATCGCTGCCGGTAAATATTTTTAAGATAACACCATGTTTTTTTAAGGCTTTACGCTCCCGTTTGATATTGCGGCGCTGGTTGGAATTGAAAACCGCAAGATAATCATCAAACGTTTCATACCCCTGGTTATGCCAGGCATAGCTCTGGTGCCGCCAGCCCAGATATCCGTGCTCGCTCATCTCAATACACCACCGAGGATCGGCAAATAGAAAACTGCTGCCGGACATTCGGTAGCTGCGGCACAAGCGGTCGATCTCAGCCACCATCAGGCCGGTCAATTCCGACTCAACCTCACCTTCGGCGATAAGGAAGCGATAGCCCGTCATGGGTGTGAACGGACTCATTCCAATCAACTTGGGGTAGTACTCAATCCCCAGGCGAGAAGCCACATCAGCCCACACATGATCAAAGACGAACTCACCGGCGCTGTGGCCTTTGACGTATAGGGGAGCGAGCGCCACCAGTCTCGAGGAAGACCAGACTGCCAGGTGATGCGGCAGCCAACCTGTTTTGGCCGTGGTGCTGCCGGATGTCTCCATCAGACGCAGCCAATCCCATTCGAGAAAAGGCGTCGGCAGAGAAGATGCCAGCGCATCCCAGTCAGAGCGCTCGATTTCCGAAATATGGCTGATCCATGAAGTGGTGTATGAGGTATTCGTTTGCGCATTGTTCATGTGGTCAACGTAAGTCAGATATTTGAGCCTGTCATCTTTTTTTGCTCTCCAGCACCGCAGGGGACCACAATCCGTTCACAATAATTATCGCGCCTTATATGAGACCGAAGTTACAACGTGCATCTATTGCAGCTGAGGCTAACAGTTTCTTGACAATTTCAGTCAGATAAATAATATTTAGCCCTTAGCACTTATTATCTGCTAAAATATAAATAAAGGATCGAAACGATGCCGCTGTATGAATTTAGATGCCTAAAATGTAATGATTGCTTTGAATTTCTGGTAATGAAAAAGGAAGAACAGGTCGAGCTGAGGTGCCCGAAGTGCAAGTCGGAAGAATTCGAACGGGTGCTCAGCGCATCAAGCCATTGCATGGGTGGAGACATCTCAGGCAGCAGCAGGGCGCAGTCAAAATCCCGCAACTGTCCGGGTGGCTCCTGCACGACTTACGATATACCCGGCCACAGCCGGTAAGTATTGAATATTTCTGAATGAATGTTGAATATTTTAGGTCTGCCAGGGTGGATTTGTTTATCGGGACCCATCGGAGCGACTGTGCTAAATGTTCAATACTCACGCGTCGATTCCTCTTAGGGCGGGTTGGGGAGTTTGGAAACTAGATGAAGCAGATCCATGTTCAGGAAAAGCAGCAATTCAAAAAGCTGTTTAGACAGGAGCAAATCGACAACTTCGAAAATCGATTTAAGGTCCTGGAGGTATTTTTGCAGACCGAAAAGCATGTCTCGGTCCCGGAATTGGTGGAACGGCTTGAAAAAACCGGCTGGCAGATGGATGCGGAGTTTGTCCAGGATACGCTGAAGTTGATGTGCCGGTTTGGATTTGCCCACAAAAGTCGGTTCGACAACGGAATCGTATTATATGAGCACCGGCATCTGGGCCAACACCACGACCATATGATCTGCACGAAATGCAGGAAAATCCTGGAATTTGAAGAAGATCAGATCGAACAGCTCCAAATCAAAATAGCCGCCTCCCACGGATTCCATATGCTGCAGCATAAGCTTGAAATTTATGGGATTTGTGATGATTGTCTCAAGGAACGGATTCAACTGATGCCGCTGACCCTGGCCAAACCGGGCGAAAGACTGGTGATAAGGGAAATTACCGGCGGAGCGACGGCCACAATGAGGCTATTGACCATGGGGTTGCGTAAGGACGATCGAATCGAAGTCATTACCAACCACAACCAGGGGCAACTGGCCATTGCGGCCGATTTAAAGCGTTACGTGCTGGGTCGGGGACTGGCTGAAAAAATAATGGTCGAGCAGGACGCTGGGAATTGAAGATTGACGATTGAAAATTGAATATTTGTGGTATTCTCTCGATTTATTCACAATGACAAATAAGGTCGAAATTAACTTGCAAACAGCTTGGTGACAGGCAAGGCTGATTTAGTTGCAATGAAGTTGGCGTCGTCATTATTATGTCTTCATTTATTCCATCATACATTAAAACCTTTGAAAAAGGTCTCTTCAAAGAAAAAATAGAAGAGGCCTATCGTCTGCTGAAATCCTGCGTTCTTTGTCCCCGAAAATGCCGTGTCGACCGGCTTTCGGATGAAACCGGCATATGTAATACCGGAAAATCGGCCTGGGTTTCGAGCGCTAATGCTCATTTCGGGGAGGAGGATCCGCTCGTGGGCCGGCATGGCTCCGGCACGATCTTTTTCACCCATTGCAACCTGATGTGTTTGTTCTGTCAGAACTTCGACATCAGCCATCAGGGCTGCGGCAACGTAATTTCTGACAGTGAACTGGCCCGGATTATGCTGGCCTTGCAAAGGCAGGGGTGTCACAATATAAATTTTGTGACGCCTTCACATGTTGTACCGCAAATTTTATCTGCCCTTGAAATCGCCATTGCTGACGGTCTTTCGGTGCCTCTGGTGTTCAACACCGGAGGGTTTGACCGGATCAGCACCCTGAAGCTATTGGAGGGCGTATTTGATATTTATATGCCGGACTTTAAATTCTGGGATCCTGATGTGGCCGAGAGATCCTGCCAGGCCGCCGACTACCCGGAAGTGGCCCGCAAAGCAGTGAAGGAAATGCATCGGCAGGTGGGTGACCTTCAACTTGATGAACAGGGCATCGCCTACAGGGGATTGTTGATCAGGCATCTGGTTTTACCGGGCGAACTTGCGGGCACTCGATCTGTCATGCGATATATTGCGCGGCAGGTATCGCCTAACACCTATGTAAACATTATGTCCCAATACCGGCCCTGCGGCAGAGCGGCCGAAGTCCAGGGGCTGGGCAGAAACCTTAAATCCGACGAATATCATTGGGCAGTTCAGGCAGCGAAGGATGAAGGAATTACACGATTTGACAGGCGGCAGCGCGTATTTCTGTTTCGATGAACCCGTGAAGCAGATAAATTTCCCTGCGGCGGTCAGGTGCAAAACTTCAATTACAAGGTGCTCAAATATGAGACCCGATGTATAACAGGCAGCTGGTTATATGAGTAAAACATTTGCGATAGGCGATATACACGGCACCTTTGATCGGCTTCAAAATTTGATGCAAAAAATACCGATCGACTATGACAACGATACGTTGGTTTTTATTGGAGACTATATTGACCGGGGACCGGGGTCGGTCGAGGTTGTCGACTATCTGCTGGATTTGAAAAGTCGGGTGCCGGGAACCATCTTCCTGAAGGGCAACCACGAGGATATGCTTCAAAAATATCTGGACGGTACCGACCGTTTTACATATCTGTTAAACGGCGGCCAGAAAACCCTTGACAGTTATTTGAGTAAAACCGCCCGGCCGGATTCGTTTCCGATTCCGGCTGATCATATGGATTTTTTCAAATCTCTGCGTCTCTGCTACGAAACTGAGTCACATATTTTTGTTCACGCCGGGCTGCGCCCGAAAGTCCCCCTGGCATCCCAGGAAACTGAAGACATGCTGTGGATCCGGGACAAATTCATTTACAGCAAATATCATTTCGGCAAACCGGTTGTCTTCGGTCACACGCCACTGGAAAAACCACTGGTGGAATTTAATAAAATTGGCATCGATACCGGGGCGGTATACGGAAATGCACTGACCTGCGTTCAGCTGCCGGATATGCAGTTTTTTTCAGCCTGATCAGTTATCCGGCATAGACAAAACGAATTCGGCATCGTATAATAGGCAATAATTTTTAGGGATTAATCAATGGGCTGAATATTCATTATGAAACGCTATTTGATTCTGCTGATAGTATTGATTGTCTTAAATGCTGCTGCCGCAATGGCAGAGCGTTTAACAGTCACCGCATCAATTGCCAATATTCGATCCGGTCCCGGATCCAAATACGACATTTTGTGGAAAGTCGAAAAGTACTATCCTATTCTTGTAATTGAAAGAAAAGGAGATTGGTACCATTTCAAAGACTTCGAGGATGACAAAGGCTGGGTATACAAAAACCTGGTCAGAAAACTTGATGCGGTAATCACGAAGAAAGACAAGTGCAATATCCGCTCCGGACCGGGAACCAAAAATAAAATTCTATTTACGGTTGAGAAAGGTATTCCGTTTAAAGTCATCAAGCGCAAAGGACGCTGGCTCAACATCGAGCACGCCGATAAAGATCGAGGCTGGATCCATGATTCGCTCGTTTGGTAATCGCTAGGTCAATAGTCCCGGGCGATTCCCCCCCTGGTTTCTTAATCATCCTTCAAGGTTTCGTAGTAAATACATTTCCCCATCATCATGCTTTGGATGGGGAATTCATTTTTGATGGCTGCATCAGCAGGTTTTATGAAGAATACACCCTATATCACCGACGACCGGCAGACGATCGTTGGAATCGGATCGGCTCTGGTCGATATCCTGATCCATGAAGATGACAATTTCCTGGCCAATACGGGTGCGGCCAAAGGCGGGATGACACTGGCGGGCAAAGACGATATCGAACGCTTTTGGGCCATGTCATCGGGTGAGGCCCGCATCGTCCCGGGGGGGTCAGCTTGCAACACGGCTGTGGGTGTTGGAAATCTGGGCGGTCGCGCTCGATTTGTCGGCAAGTGCGGCAAAGATGAATTGGCGGCTTTGTTTCAAGACAATTTACAGAAGCAAAACGTCGATCCGGCGCTGTTGCATACCGATTCGCCCACCGGCCGGGTTCTATCGATCATCACGCCGGATGCCCAGCGATCCATGTTCACGTATCTCGGAGCTTCGGCCGAAATTCGGCCGGATGAAATAATTCCTGAATTTTTCGCAGATGCGGCCATTGTGCATGTCGAGGGCTATTTGTTATTCAATCCGGATCTTATGGAAGCCATACTGTCCTCTGCCCGGCGGGCCAATGTCAGGGTTTCGTTGGACCTGGCCAGCTACACGGTAGTGGAAGCCTCCAGGGAATTACTCGATTACCTGGTAGATAAATATGTTGACATACTTATCGCCAATGAAGAAGAGGCCCAGGCCTTTACAGGATATCGTGATGAACAGAAGGCGCTCGAGGCGCTGGCGGCCCGCGCCGGGATTGCGGTTCTGAAAGTCGGACGGCGCGGAAGCTATGTTTCCCATGCCGGCCATACGGATACCATCAAACCGATGGGTGACGGCAAGGTCGTGGACACCACCGGGGCGGGGGATCTATGGGCCGCCGGATTTCTTTTCGGCCTGGTCAGGGGCCATTCGATGGAAACGTGTGGCCACCTGGCATCCGCCTGCGGTTACGAAGTGTGCCGGGTCACCGGCGCCATCATTCCACCGGAAGGTTGGGAGCGGATCCGGAAACTACTGGCTTGAAGTAATAAGGTCAATAGTGTTAAAGATGATCAGGAGAACCAAAGTCATTGAACCAACAGTTATTTGGTTAACCGTTTTTTGTTATTTGAGCAAGTTTTACGCCACTGCTGCTGCCAGTCCAATAACGAATAACAAATAACATGTATCCCTAACCGGAGGATTTATGGCCAAAAAACCGAAAAAAACCCGCAAAGAATTGTTGAAAGAGCCAGATGAATTCATAACGCTTTCCGGCAAGCTGATTGGATTTGCCGTCGATCATAAAACTCAAATAAGCTACGCCGTTGCTGCTATTGTCGTCCTGGCCCTAATTCTCTCCGGATATCGCTTCTTTTCAATTCGCTCCGAAAACAGGTCAGCGGCCCTGCTGGACCAAAGCCTTGCCAAATACGAAAGGAACCTAAACGGCCGGAATCCGGCAGAAGCATATGAAGCGGTCTCAGCGGATTTTGAATTGATCTTAAATAAATACGGTAGCAAAAACAGCGGCAAGATTGCCAGGTTGACGTTTGCGAATATCTGTTACAAGGCTGGAAAATACGAGCAGGCCATCGGGCTGTACCAGACGTCGTTGAAGGACTTTGAGAAACATCCGGCAATATACAACCAGGTGCTGAGTAGCCTGGGATACGCCTTTGAACAGAGGGAGGATTATGCCGGAGCGGCCGGTTATTTTGAGAAATTGTCCCAGGTACAGGAGCCGTCCATGCGCGGCGAGGCCCTTTTCAACCTGGGCCGCATTTACGACAAGCTGGGGCAAACGGACAAAAGCAAGGCTGCTTTCAATAAAATTTTGAGCGACCATCAAGACTTTATCTATATCGATCTGGTCAAGGAAAAAATGTCGGGATGATCGGAGTGTCAAAGGGCGAATGAAGAATGTCGAATAAAAAATTCGGCTGGCAGACGGCGCTATACGAAACGATACTTCAATTTTTCGACCCTAATTCCAGATTGTACTTCTTGATTTTCTGATTCAATCCACTTTTGCCGATGCCGAGCATGGCAGCTGCGTGGGCCTGGACGTTATCGGCCATTTTCAGTGCACGTTCGATCATCGCTTTTTCAACCATGGCCAGCGTTTCGTAGAGCTTGGCATCCTTTGGGATGCCTTCCAGATGCAGGGCATTGTGTACATTGTCTTTGAATCCCTGGGGCAAATCCGTTACCCGGATAACATCGTTGGAGCATAAGATCATGACCCTTTCGATCAGATTTTCCAGTTCGCGGACATTGCCGGGCCAGCTGTAATTGAAAAACAGCCGATCCACTTCCTGCTCGACGCCGGTTACCGGAGCTGCTGCCTTGCGTTCGGATTCATATTTCCGGATAAAGTGGCCAACCAGTAAGGGAATATCATCCTGTCGATCACGAAGCGGCGGCATTACAATGTGGACGACATTCAGCCGATAGAACAGGTCCTCCCGGAATCGGCTGTTAACCATCTCTTCCTTCAGATTTTTATTGGTCGCGGCAATAATGCGAATGTCGACCGATATGGTCCGAACGCCGCCCACCCGCTCAATCGTTTTCTCCTGCAGAACCCTCAGTAATTTAACCTGCAGATTGGCGGACAGCTCACCAATTTCATCCAGAAACAAAGTGCCGCCATCTGCCAGTTCAAAGCGGCCTTTCTTGGTTGACGCCGCTCCGGTAAAAGCACCCTTTTCATGTCCGAAAAGCTCGCTTTCCAGTAGATTTTCCGCGAGCGCCGAACAATTGACGGCAATAAACGGTTTATCCCGACGGGGGCTATTGAAGTGAATGGATTTAGCTGCAAGCTCTTTTCCGGTGCCGCTCTCTCCTTCGATCAGCACCGTGGCATTGGACGGCGATACTTTCTGAATGGTTTTGAACACATCCTGCATGACCTTGCTCTTGGCAATGATATTTCCAAACCGATATTGGGATTCGACCGCATCGCGAAGGCGTCGATTTTCCTTTACAACCTGGAACATGGCGATGGCTTTTTTGACGTAGATGATAAGCCGATCATTATCGAAGGGCTTTAAAATATAGCTGTAGGCACCTTTCTGCATGGCCTCGACAGCTTTATCTACGGTGCCGTGAGCCGTCATCATGATGACGGGGAGGTCCGGATCGATCACCTTGATGTTTTCCAGCAGCTCTATGCCGCTCATACCGGGCATTTTCATATCGGTCACGATCAAATCCAGATCAGAGCGCTTCTGAATTTCGAGCGCCTCCGGTCCATTGAGGGCGGTCAAGACCTCATATCCCTCATCTTCCAGTACCGCACTCAGGACCAGCAAATAGTTTTTTTCATCATCGACGATTAAAATAGTTTCCATCTTGATATTTCCCTTCACAAGCCCCCTGGCAATCGAGGAGAGAAATAAAAAAGCGTTCATTCAATCCCAAATCCGCCTTTTCACGCTCTGCGCTTTGCACTATGCCCTCTGGCCTTAAATCCAGCACCCCGCACCCCGCCCTTCGATTTTGGATTTCGGATTGCGGAATTCGGATTGAAGCAATCAACCACCGCTTACCGGAATTGGTCCGAAATCGACTGCCCGAAAGCCGAACGCCGAAGTCTTTTTCCTTGCATCCTACACCTTACACCTTACGCCCCTTAGCTCCGCTCCCAGCATCCGGCATCTGGTATCCGGCTTCCAGCATCCCGTACTCCGCATCCCGCAATCCGTTCCGCGAAACCCGCACCCCGCAACGCGCAACTCGCAACCCACAACCGGCACCCCCTCCTTACGAATCCGCCCGACTTTGCAATTGTTCAACCGGCAGCTCCACTGTCACACAGGCGCCTCCCTGTGACCTGTTGAGTATTTGAATGCTGCCGCCGTGAGACTCGATCAGATTTTTAACGACCCCCAGCCCCAAACCGGTTCCCATTTCCTTGGTCGTGAAAAAGGGATCCCAGATCTTTTCGATCACGTCATTCGCAATACCCTGACCTTGATCTTCAAAATCAATCACAACAACTTTGTGATTCGCCCGGATGTTGATTTCGATCGTGCCGCCGCCGGGCATCGCCTGCATGGCATTAATGAGAATATTTAAGAAGGACTGATACAGCATGGTGCCATCAGCCTGAATTTCGGGCAGGGGGGTTTTATAATTCTGTTTGATTTCATAGCCGTTTTCATTCATTTGCGTTGCGAGGAAGGTGATATTTTTGTCGATCACCTCTTCAATCCGGCAGGGTACCAAAACCGGGCTTCGGGGTTTGGCAAAATTAATGAAATCCGTGATGATATTATTCAACCGATTGGCCTCTTCGACGATGATATCCGGGAGGGTGTTGGAGGGATCGAATTTGGTAACTTTCTTTTTTAGCAACTCAGCTGAACTTCGAATGATCCCCAACGGATTGCGGATCTCGTGAGAGATTCCGGCCGCCATCTCCCCGAGGGATGAAAGCCGCTCCGCCCGGTTCAAGCGTTCTTTGAGCCGTAGCCGTTCCATGGCCCGCTTCTGAATAATCCCCTCTCCGCGCTTGACCACAAAAACCAGCACGACCAGCAAGGCCCCCATGATCAGGGTACAGGTTATCACAACCAATATCTGGGTTTGAAATATGTCCTGATAATCAACTGATAGATCCTGCACGATCTCGATTACGCCAATATAGGGGCCTGATATCCGCGTAAATTGCGGTTCCCAGCGCAAAGGAGCATACGTAATCAACCGGACGAATTTGGGAGAGCCGAAAGAAATTTCGAATATATTGCCGCGCTGGACCAGTTTTGAGGTGATTTTACCCTGCAGTGCCTGCTGAAAGCCGGTTCCGCCAAAATTTTTGCGGCCCACCAGTTCCGGATCAAAACTGTATAAAATGGTATTGTCGGTACTATAGAAATTCAGGGTTTCGACCTCGAAACTGTGAAGGGTATTGCGGACCACCTTATCCATACGTGCGAACACGTCCGGATTGCTGAACTGGATATTGCCTTCAAACATCAGCCCGATCGGGACAATGACCTGCACGAAAATCTGGTTGTTTAGATTTTCGATCAAACTGCGAGCGTAATCCTCACTTTTTTGACGTTGCATTGATTTGACCCAGTGAGTGTTGAGCACCGTCAATATGATGGTGACCAGAAAAATGACGATCAGGCCGGTAAATGTAAAATATTTAACCAGCCGAAATGGCTTGATTCTCTCTTCAGCAGGTTTGTTGTCCATAGCGTCTTTCGGGTTTCAGTTCGGTGGCACGGTATCCGGGTCTACCATAAGTACCCAATACCATATGAAATCGCACCTACTATCCAGGCCGTTTAAGAATATACGTTTTTAGCGCCAATTTAAAGCTTTTTCTCTGCGGGCTGCCCAACGCAACCGCGGACGGAAACGTTCGACGGATTTTCAAATTTTTGACGGTTTTAATTCAAAAAGATAATACGTTACATTCCAACCGACGATTGCCATCGGATTAAAGATATCTTAGCAACTTTTTTGCGACTTATAGACTATTGAAATTATTTAAATTTAAATAAAACAGCATCTTAATTCGTAAATTCGGGACGGCATATTAATTTATTGGCTTAGAAATTGCAAAAGTGAGAAGGCAAACTGATCGTTTCGCAACGCCCATATTCCGTCCAATGCAAACCGATGGATAAAATAAACAACTGAATTCTAACATAATTTAAGGATACCCGACCTAGAGTCACTCGATTGCAAAACAACTGAAAAAGGACCTAAAATACCGACTGCTCAATAGATGGTAACCGGGAGAAATGACGGTACGATATAATGTAATTATATATAATTATATGTAAATTATACTTAATTATGTTGACTTTCAATTAATAAAGTGTAATCATTAAATAAGTCAAATTCAGTTTTTTATAAGGCTGATTCGGCTTTTGGAATCATAATTAAGTTAATTATCCAGTACTCGTTATCGGAAAGCCAAATCTATGGGCATAAACAGATTAAAACAGTTTAGAGAATCGATGTTGATGAGTAAAGCTGAACTTGCAAGACAGGCAAATATCTCTCCGATCACCATTAGCAGAATAGAAAATAATATGCCGTGTCGAATGGACACCCAACGTAAAATACTGTTGGCTCTGGGATTGAAACCGGCCGACAAAAATAAAATTTTTAAGGATTAAACGTCTCCCATGGTTTTTGGAAAAAAAGACAATCTCGTTGGTTTGGATATCGGATCCAGGTCTGTTAAAGCAGCTCAGATCGTGGAGTCCAAGCGCGGACCCGCGCTGAAGCATTTCGGCATTGCGGACATTCCCCACGGGGCCATCGAAGAGGGCACCATAAACGATCCGGAGTCCGTCGCAGAGTCGATCCAGCAGCTGTTTAAATCCTACAGCATCCGGGAAAGCAATGTCGCGGTATCCATTGGCGGCTATTCGGTTATTGTGAAAAAAATCAATGTCCAAACCATGGCCGAAGAGCAGCTGCAGGAGACCATTCACTTTGAAGCTGAACAGTATATTCCGTTCGACATCAGTGATGTGAACCTTGATTTCCAGATCCTCGGGGAAAACGAATCCAATCCCAACCAAATGAATGTATTTCTGGTGGCGGCTAAAAAAGAAATGGTCAATGACTATATCAACCTTGTCAATATGGCCGGACTCAATCCCTGCATCGTCGATGTGGAGGCCTTTGCATTGCAAAACACATTTGAGGTCAACTACGATACCCAGGACGATAACATCGCCCTGATCGATATCGGTGCCAGTAAGACCTCTTTGAACATTCTTAAAGGCAACTCTTCGGTGTTCATGCGCGACGTCTCATTGGGATGCGGGCAAATCAACCAGAAGATCATGTCTCTGATCGAGTGTAGCTTCGAAGAAGCCGAGCAGTTGAAATACGGCGATAATCCGGACAAGCTCTCGCCGGAAGACCTGAAGGGCATCGTCTCTTCAGTTGTGGCTGACTGGTGCACCGAAATCAGAAGAGCACTGGATTTCTTTTATTCCACCTACCCGGAAGACCAGATCAAACGCATTATTCTAAGCGGTGGCGGCGCCAACATCAGCGAATTCAGGCAGCTGTTGGCTACCGAGGCATCCGCTGAGGTTGAATCCATAAATCCGTTTCACAACTTTCACCTCGATGGCAAAAACTTTGACGACGCCTTCATTCAACAAATCGGTCCCCAGGCAGCTATCAGCATGGGTCTGGCAATGAGAAAAGTGGACGACAAATGATACGAATTAATTTACTGCCATTCCGCGCAGCCCGCAAAAAAGAGAACATCCGCCGCCAGGTTTCCATTTTTTTGCTTTCATTGGCATTTATGCTGATTGTTCTCTTCTATTATAATTGGAGTCTGGGCAGCAAAATTGACGGTCTGAATGCCCAGATCAATGAGACCAAGACTGAGCTGAAAAAATACAATAAAATCAATAAAGAAATCGCAACCATTAAAAAGAAGCTCAGCAATCTGAAGAAAAAAATGGCGGTGATGGACACCCTTGAGGCCAACCGCTTCGAACCCACGCGGCTGCTGGATGTGATGACCCAGGTCATTGTGCCCAGACGAATGTGGTTTACCAGTCTGCAGTCTAAAGGCAAATCCGTCAAAATCAACGGCATCGCCCTGGACAACAAGACCGTAGCGGATTTCATGGTGCGTCTTGAAAACAGCGGGCTCTTCCGCGAGGTCGATCTGAAAACTCTCAAGCAGCGTAAAGTGCGAAAATCGAATTTAAAAAGCTTCCAGATCAACTGCAAAAAGAAGCCCCAAAAAAAATTAGCCAAAAAGAAATCAAAAACCAAATAAACTCTGCAAACGCTAAGGCATAAACAGAATGGACAACAGTCTTGCAAAATCAGTTGAACCGTTTTTTGAGAAAATCGAAAAATTAACCAAGGTTCAGAGAATAGCGATTTCAGCGGTTATTTTCGCGCTGATTGCCGGGGGCTTCATTTACCTCCTGTACTGGCCCAAATTTGAGAAGATCAACCAATTAAATAAAAGCTTGGATAACTTGCAAAAAAAGCTTGAAAACGCCAAGCGCAACGCAAAGGATTTGAAAAAATTCCAGGCCAAAATGAAAGAGGCCGAAGCGCAGTTCCGGATGGCGATGAAAAAGCTGCCGGAAAAGGAGGAGATACCGTCCCTGCTGTCAAACATTTCAAACTCCGGCCAGCGGGTGGGTCTCGAGTTTTTGCTCTTCGAACCCAAAGCAGAGCGGAAAAGAGAATTCTACGCTGAAATTCCGGTCGCCATGAACATCAAGGGCGACTACCACAATTTGGCCGTATTCTTCGATCAGGTCGCCCGGATGTCCCGCATCGTCAATATCAAGAACATCCAGATGACTCGCGCCAAGGGGAAAAAGAACAGCGGCGATTTGACGACCAAGTGTATGGCGGTGACTTACAAGTTCATCGATACGCCCGCCAAAAAGAAAAATAAGAAAAAGAAAAAGCGACGGTAAAGATCTTTTATTTATAAAAATCAACCAGCAAATTATGGGGAAGATAGCTTGTGATCATGCGACATTTGATCAGCACAATATGCATCATTCTACTTTTGTGGGGATGTGACAATTCCACCACGGTTCCGGCAAAACCAAAAGTGGTACGCAAAAAAATAGTCGCACCCAGACAAAAAACCGTCAAGGTCAGCACCGCAAAGACGGTTCGTAAGGCCAAAACGAAACCGATTGCCAAGCAGCAGACCAAAACGGTTATTGCAAAAGTTGACAAAAAACGGCCACCGGCCGTTAAACGACAGCCGGCTCTCGATATGAAACCGGAGAACCGACAGCCGGCCGCCGGCCGGAATAATAGCGGTGCGAACTCCGGCAAACCGGCTGTTCAATCGGTATCCAAAAAACCGGCAATCAGCCCCAAGTCCGATATCACGGAAATCAAGCAGCCGGCTAAAAAGGAGATCAAGCAGTCCCCTAAAAAGCAGATGCGGCCTGACAGTGGCAGCACCGTTGCCGACAAAAAATCACGACCATCCAAGCCGGTTACCGTTGCCAGCCTGAACCCTGGCGGTGTCCCGCAGCTATATAATCCCGTCGGCAAGATCGATCCGTTCGAACCGCTGTTCAGAGAAAAAGCGACGATTCACAAGAAGAAGAAACAGATAAAGCGCGAGCCGCGAACGCCCCTGGAACGAATCGATTTAAGTCAGTTGAAACTGGTCGGCATTATTCTGGCCACCAGCGGCAACCGGGCCATCGTGGAGGAGTCTTCCGGCAAAGGCTATGTCGTCAAAACCGGAACGTATATTGGCATCAATGGCGGAAAAATCGTTGAAATCGACAAAGAGCTCATTACTGTCGAGGAACAATTTGAAGATGTTTTTGGCAAAATTCAAACCCAAAAAAGAAAGCTCAAGCTTCCCAAACCCCCTGGAGAGTTTTAAGATGCTTCATTCAACTGTAAAGTTAACCAGATCCGTTTACCTAAGCGTTATTCTAATAGGCCTAGTCACTCTGTTTGCTGCATGCGCCTCACAAAAAGCGTCCCAGAGCAAATCTGCCGGGGAGAACAGGCTGATTACGGACGTCATCACCAGCGAAGATGCGGAATCCGCTACGGTAAAGGTAAAGGGCAATCAGACACTCACATATACGGCGATCAAGCAGGTGTTTCCGCTGGGTGTTCTGTTTCATTTCCCCAACACTTCTCTGGACGACATCCAGACCGTCTCTTATCCGCCGGAAAACGAGTTGATCAGCTCTATCAGGGCAACCCAGGTCGATGAAAATGGAAAGACCTCCCGGATATTCATTGCCTTGAAGAAGGACATGCCGTATGACATCCAACCCGATGCGGACGGACTGAATATAATTTTCCCCAAATCGGGAAAGCTGACCGCCAAAAAGTCGCCGGAGGTCCCGCCCGCCGCGGAGCCAGTACCTGAAAAAATGCCGGTAGCGGAAGAAGAGAAGCCGGCTGAGACACTGCCGATCGAAACGGCAGCCGCTAAACCGATGGATACGCCCAAGAAACCGGCTGCCCCTGCAACACGCATAACCTCGATTTTGGCAACACCGCTTAAAGAGAATGTTGTCATCACGGTTAAAGCCGACGGGACCATCTCCGACTTCAAGAGCTTTACTATCAGCGAGACACCGCCCCGGATCGTATATGATATTTACAAGCTTAAAAGCCCTTTCAAGGGCGAGCAGCGCATTGCCGTCAAATCCGATCAGGTCCGCAAGATTCGGCATTTCGGGCATCCGGACAAGGTCCGTGTCGTACTGGAAACCCAAAAAGCCTATCTATCGAAGTATACCGCGAAACCTGTCGATAACGGCCTGTTGATCTATGTGGGGCAGGCTCCTGCACCTGAAAGCACTCCGGTATCCAGGTCAGCCGCCGAGCCCCAGCCCGCAAAAATTGCGGCGGTGGCAGCCACGCCGGCGGCGACAACAACCGCCGATGCGTCTCCACCCGCTAAAGCGGAACAGCCGGCTGCAATCAAATCCGAAAAGACCGCCTGGTTGAACCGCATCGATTTCGCAAGTGAAGAGGCCGGCAAGTCAGTCGTTATCATCGGCACCACGCGCCCGGTTGAATATCAAGTGATGAAAGTCGACCCCAAGAGACTGCATCTCAAACTGATCAATACCAATTTGCCCGAGTATCGCAAGCGGGCCCTGATCACAACTCGCTTCCAAAGCGCAGTGGATCGCATCACGCCGACCTATTTGCCCAAATCCAAAGAGACGATCGTTGACATTGAACTGCGTGAAGGGGTGCCGTATGTCGTCAAACAGACCGATGAGACCATCAGAGTAAACTTTTCGCCGTCAAAAATACCGCCGCGACCCTATGCGGATGCTGAGCTGCCCGCCTGGAAACAGACGCTGGAAGATCCCTCGGCCACACCGGGAGCCGAGACCACAGCTGCGGCACCGGTGACAGCGGCACCCGCCGACGCGCAGACCGTGGCGGAAAAAATGCCCGCCGCGGCTGCACCCATGCCCACCGCGGACAAGATGGAGCCGGTCACACCGCTCCCGGCCCCGGCCGCCGCCAATACAACCAAACCGGTAAAACGCGAGAAATCGCTTGCCGAGCGTTTGAGCAGTGCCACCGCTCCAGAGGATAAATATACCGGTGAAAAAATTTCCCTCGATTTTTACGATACGGACATCAAGAATGTCTTCAGGATTATTCGGGAAATCAGCGGCAAAAATTTTGCCATCGACAAAAACGTCACCGGAAAAGTCACGCTGACCCTTGATAGACCGGTCCCCTGGGACCAGGTACTCGACCTGGTGCTGAAAATGAATCAGCTGGGAATGACGATGGAAGGCGATATCATCCGTATCGCTACCCTGAACAGCCTGGCCCAGGAAGAAAAGTTAAAACAGGCACAGATGAAGGCGACCCAGCAGGCCGTAAAGCAGAGAAAGGCCCTGGAGCCGCTGATTACGGCATACATTCCGGTCAGCTACTCCAATGCCCAGAGCGAGGTGCTGCCCCATATTCAAACCATATTGACCGCCGGCCGGGGTAAAGCCAGTGTCGATACCCGCAACAACCAGCTGATATTGACCGATACGGCGGAGAAAATCGCACAGATCCGTGAAATCGTCATGCGCATCGACCAGGTTACGCCCCAGGTGGTCATCGAAGCCAGAATTGTTGAAGCCAACACGAACTTCACCCGGGACCTGGGTTTCGACTGGGGCGAAATTACCGCCGGACCGTTTGAAGTAGGCGACGCCGACCTGACCCTCCGGGGAGTGGCATCCAACCTGCCGGCCGCTGACCCGAGCGCTTTGGTTGGCTTCGATTTTGTCAAATTGACCGGCACCCCATTTACAATCATCGATGCCAAATTGCTGGTCAGCGAAACCGAAGGCAAGACTAATATTATTTCAGCGCCCAAAGTCGTAACGCTGGACAACAAAAAAGCCAAAATCAAGCAGGGGCTGGAGGTGCCCTACCTGGAACGCGATTCTTCGGGCAACGCGACGGTTCGATTTAAAAACGTTGACCTGCTGCTGGAAGTTACCCCCAACGTGACGCCGGACGATCGCATTGTGATGAAGATTTTTGTCACGAAAAACGATGTGGCCGAACAGACCCAGGAAGGTCCGGCCCTGTCCACCAATGAGGCTGAAACCGAATTGCTGATTGAAAACGGCGATACCATTGTGATCGGCGGTATCGTCAAATCCACCATTACCTACGCCGAAAAAGGAATTCCCGGTCTGCGCAAAATCGGCGTATTGGGCTGGCTGTTCAAGTCCCAGAGCAAGACCGACCTTAAAAACGAGCTGCTCATATTCATCACACCGCGCATCGTTACGCTCAAGCAAAAAAGCGGCCTGGAAATTTAGCGGCTAAAAGACCGCAGGATGCACGGCGCCGATGATCTCAAGCGGCAGCCGGGCAGATTCCGCAGCCCGAAAACTCACCCATAAAAATGCGAATGACGACAGAATTGCCGTCATTCGCTTTTTTAGTTGCCTCTACATCCACCGGCAGGCCGGTTATTAAAGAATTGTCATATATTATTTTTTTATAGCGAAACCACCCTTCGAAATTCTGCGGTTCGCTGTTCCAAATTTTACAACAACGGCTTGATCCGCTGCGCTTTTTTCAGGGCCTGTTCTGCCAGGGGCGTGTCCGGGTTGATTTGCACCACCTGGATGTAGGCCCCATAGGCCTTGCGGTAATCACGCATCAAGACATAGGCCTCGGCCAGTTCGAACAGCAGTTGGGCTTGCTCCGGTGCTTTTGATACGGCATATTCCAGCTTCTGAACCGCCTCGGGCACCCTTCCGGAAGCAATATAGGTTCTGGACAGGCCATACAGGGCATTTGCGAAATCCGGGGCAATTTTCAAGGACTCCTTGAAATATTTTTCCGAGAGCCGGTATTCTTTTTTGTGGTAGTAGGCGAAGCCGATATTGGAATATGGGAATTGTGGCGTGGCATACAGCAGATCCGAAATAACGATTTTATATTGCTCAATCGCATTGTCCCACTCCTGTTTGAGCATATATGCATTTCCCAGGTTATTGCGCGCCGGCGCATAGTCTTCTTTGAATTCCAGCGCCTTTTTGAAGTGGAATATGGCTTTATCCGGTTCACCTTTGTAGTAGTATGCAAGACCCAGATCATTCTGTAGAAAATAATCATCGGGGATCATTTTCTCGGCTTTCAAAAACTCTCTCAAGGCGGCCGTGTAATTTTGCTGCCGCAGATACGCTTCTCCCAGATTCCGGGCAGCTTCTCCCTGCGCCCGCTGTTGCTCCGGGTCCGGCTTGGAAGTGCAGGATAAAATTACGGTAAAAACAAGAATACAGCTTGCCCCAACAAGCCAGAATTTTTTCATTTTATTTTCCTTTTCGTTTAAGATTTAGCCGGCTGGCGATTTCCTCGGCCGTTCGATTTACGAATTGTTCAAACGGTTCTCCCGTCAGGGGCCTGCCGGGAGCAGGCACTTGATCGAGGTCCTGCGGCTGAATGTAATGCGGCACATTGATCAGTTCTTTTCTCGGAGAAATATGGTAGTCCGCCGGAAAGTTTTCTTCAAAGTACATATCCTGAAAACCGGCAAATTTCAGGGCGTGCGCAGTGGAATCCAGAACCACGGTATCCTGAGCGTCGATCGCTCCGCAGTCCCTGGCTGCCAGCAGCCCGGCCAGTGATTCTCCGCCATGGGTGCAGGCAATATGGCCATTGCGGTTGGCTGCGATCTCCCAATCCATAATGTCCTGCTCGCTGACCTCAACAAAAAAAGTTCTCTGGCCACCGGCCGCCTCGTTATAACGCTGAACCAGATGAATCACCCGGGGCATTGAAACCGGATTGCCGATCATTGCGGCCTGAGCCACGCTGGGTTTCACCGTCACGGGCTGAAAATGACGTTTGGCGGCCTCCGGCTCGAGGTAGTAGCGGTAAACCGGATTGGCATGCCGGGATTGAACCCCGATGATTTTGGGCAGGCTGTCGATAATGCCGGCATCAAAAAACTTCAAGAACCCGCTCATGATCGCCGTGATGTTCCCGGCATTTCCGATGGGAACCACCAACGCGGCCCGGGACAGGTCATACTCCATCTCCTGGGCAATCTCGTACGAATAGGATTCCTGCCCCAGAATCCGCCAGGCATTTTTGGAATTGAGCAGGGCAACGCTGTAGTGTTCCGACAACGCTTCGACGACTTTCATGCAGTCATCGAAAACACCGGGAATTTCATAAACGGCGGCACCACTGCCAAGGGGCTGAGACAGTTGTTGCGGCGTCACCTTTTTGTGGGGCAGCAGCACCGCTGATTTGACCTTCGGTTGTAAATAGGACGCATATAGCGCAGCTGCAGCGGATGTATCACCCGTTGATGCACAGACGGCCAGAACATCCGATAGGTAACCCTGATGGACCATGAAATTGATGTAACTCAGTGCGCTCGCCATCCCGCGATCCTTGAAGGACGCACTCGGATTTTGGCCGTCATTCTTGAAGAAAAACTGCACGCCCACTTTTTCCTGCATGGCCGGATTGGCGGCGATCAGCGGAGTATGTCCCTCTCCCAGGTAGACAATCGAATCCAGCGGTATGACGGGTCCGATAAATTCATGATAGCGGTAAATGCCTTTCAAGGCATCGATGTTGAGCATCTTGCGATAGTCGAAAATTCGCTGCCACTGCTCTCCCGATATATCTTTGAGACGGTCAAAGTTCTCGTCGTATATGAGTAAAACCTGTCGACACTCCGGACAAATGTAGAGAAGCTCCTTGATACCGTATTCCTTACCGCAGCCCAGACAGCGATATATCAAGTGGCCATTATGGGAGGGCATCAGGTGCGAGCGAATGTCCCGTGGAAAATCTTCGGCTTTCATGTTGATATTTTCTCCAGTCCGCCCATGTAGGGCCGTAACCGTCGCGGAATGACGACGGAGCCGTCCGGCTGCTGGCAATTTTCGAGAATAGCCGCCACCGTACGTCCAA
>JASJCE010000057.1 GCA_030066155.1 Desulfobacterales bacterium
GCCGTACGGTAGGCGCAGGCGTCGTCAGCGAAATTATCGAATAATTAGGAAAGAGATTTAAGGTAATGATAACAAATACCAAGATCAGGATCCGGCTTAAGGCGTACGATCATAAGCTGTTGGATCAGTCTGCATCGGACATTGTTGATACGGCGGCAAAGACCGGCGCCAAGGTTGTGGGGCCGATTCCATTGCCGACCCGGATCAACAAGTACTGTGTTTTGCGTTCGCCCCACATTGATAAAAAATCACGCGAGCAATTTGAAATGCGGACACACAAACGCTTGCTCGATATTCTTGAGCCCACGCAGCAGACTGTCGATGCGCTGATGAAATTGGACCTTTCCCCTGGTGTCGATGTTGAGATAAAGCTTTAGTTTGCCATCCTCTATTCAGGGGTAAGAAGTGTGATGTACCAGGATTACTCTTATATCGAGCCCCTGGATTCTTGGTTCCCGTCAAGATAAAAAATCAAACCTGTTATAAAGCAGAGGCGATTGAGTCGATAACTGCTGTGCATAAGGGATATGTTTGGCTATGAGCAGAGGAATTTTAGGAAAAAAATTGGGGATGACCGGAATTTTTACTTCCGAAGGCAGATATGTTTCGGCCACGGTCATTGAAGCCGGACCCTGTGTGGTAACTCAGATCAAGACGAATGAAACAGACGGTTACAACGCCCTTCAACTTGGTTTCGGCGGCAAAAAGTCAAGCCGTGTGAATAAACCGTTGCAGGGTCATTTCAAAAGAAGCGGCGATCAATGCTTCCAATATCTGCGAGAATTTGCCGTGGATAATCCCGCTGAATACAGTCTCGGCCAGGAAATTACCGTGGAAATGTTTAACGTTGGCGAGCGGGTTGATGTGGTCGGGACATCCAAGGGGCGCGGGTTTTCGGGCACGATCAAACGGCATGGGTTCCACCGCGGACCCATGACCCATGGCAGCCGCAACGTCCGTCGACCGGGCTCTGTGGGTTGCAGTGCGTGGCCGGCTAAAATTATCAAAGGCAAAAAAATGCCGGGTCGGTATGGCAATGATCGCAAGACGATCCGCAATCTTGAGATCGTTGATATTCGATCCGATGATAATCTGATCCTGGTAAAAGGCGCGATTCCGGGTGGTGAAGCCGGGTTGGTGTCCGTCAAGAAGCTCAAATTTAAAAGCGAATAAAAATCTGTCAACGCATATCGATGAGAAATAAACGAGGGAAAAGATGCCGGTCTTAGATGTTCAAAATGTAGAAGGAAAGCAAATTTCAACGATCGAACTGGCAGACGATATTTTCAACGTACCCGTGAAATCAAGCGTTTTGCACGAAGTCGTTAAGATGCAATTGGCCCGCCGGCGTGCCGGTACGGCTGCCGTCAAACACCGCAGTGATGTGAGGGGCAGCGGCAGAAAACTGTTTCGACAGAAAGGCACCGGACGGGCTCGACGCGGTGATATTAAATCGCCTCTGCTGCGGGGCGGCGGGGTTGTTTTTGGCCCGGATGGACGGAAATATGCGCTGAAGGTCACGAAGAAGGTTCGGCGCCTGGCCTTGAAAATGGCGCTGAGCAGTAAATTAAATGCAAATGAACTGATGGTTCTGGACCGATTCGACCTTGACCAAATTAAGACTAAAGCGTTTGTAAGTGCACTTGATACCCTGAAACTAGATAATGTGTTGATCGTTACCGACAACCAAAACGAGCAGCTGGAGCTTTCTTCCAGAAATGTGCCGGATGTCAAAGTCCTTAGAAGTGAAGGTTTGAATGTTTACGATATTCTCAAATATCAGACCCTGGTACTTTTGGAGCCTGCTGTAAAGAACATCGAGGGGAGGCTGCGCGCATGATGGCACATGAAATCATCAAGAGACCCCTAATCACTGAGAAGACCAGTATCCAGAAAGAGCTGTTCAACCAGGTATCCTTTGAGGTTGACCGGCGGGCCAATCGGATCGAGATCAAAAAAGCGGTTGAATCGATTTTCGGTGTCCGGGTTGCCGGGGTCAAGACAATGCAGATAACGGGCAAGGCCAAGCGGCGCGGTAGAATCGTCGGCAAGCGTCGCGATTGGAAAAAAGCGATTGTCAAACTGATGCCGGGGGAGAGAATCGACTTTTTCGAGGGGGTCTAGGGAATGAATATTGAAGATTGAAGAATTGTGGTATTCTATCGATCCAATTTTTTTCGATTCCGCAATCACAACGGGGTAAAAATAAATTGGACAGCATACCGCAAATATTCAATATTCAATTGTCAATTTACAATCAATCGGCGATAGCCGATTGCAGGGGAGTTAGGAATGGCAATTAAAAAGGTAAAACCGACGTCACCGGGGCGGCGTTTTCAGGCGTATGCATCGTTCGAGGAGATCACCAAAACCGAGCCGGAAAAACGACTGTTGCGGGCAATCAAAAAGTCAGGTGGGCGCAACTCCAAAGGACGCATCACCATCCGGCATCGCGGGGGTGGGCACAAACGCCATTATCGGATGATTGATTTCAAACGGGACAAAATCGGTATACCCGCTAAAGTGGCGTCAATCGAATATGACCCCAATCGATCGGCCCGGATCGCGCTGCTGCACTATGTCGACGGCGAAAAGCGATATATCCTTGCACCGTTGAACCTCAAGGTCAATGATATGGTTCAGTCCGGCCCCGAGGCTGATATCAAGCCGGGCAACACACTGCCGCTCAGCAATATTCCGCTGGGTACGCAAATTCATAACATCGAACTGCGCCCCGGCAAAGGAGGTCAGATTGTCAGAAGTGCCGGTACCTACGCCCAGCTGGTGGCAAAGGAAGATCGCTATGCGCTGATAAAACTGCCTTCCGGGGAAGTCCGCATGGTTTTACTGAACTGCAAGGCCACCGTCGGTCAACTGGGCAATGTGTCACACGAGAATATCGATCTGGGCAAAGCCGGTCGAAAACGCTGGCTGGGTAAACGGCCGAAGGTCAGGGGCGTTGCCATGAACCCGGTTGACCATCCCATGGGCGGCGGTGAAGGCCGCTCATCCGGCGGTCGTCATCCCTGCAGTCCCTGGGGCTGGCCCACCAAAGGTTACAAAACAAGAAAGAATAAAGGTAGTGATCGCTTGATTGTCAAACGGCGTAATAGAAAATAGTTATTCGTTATCAACCAACAACAAATAACAAATAACTAATAACAAATTACCGAGGTTAAGTATGCCACGATCTTTAAAAAAAGGTCCGTACGTTGAACAGAAGCTGATGAGTAAAGTCCTGGTAACCCAGGAAACACGCAGTAATCGTGTGATTAGAACGTGGTCGCGGCGTTCGACGATTGTGCCGGAGATGGTTGGGATTACCCTGGCGGTTCACAACGGCCGCAAATTTGTGCCGGTGTTTATCTCTGAAAACATGGTGGGTCACAAATTGGGTGAGTTCTCGCCCACCCGCACATTTTACGGACATGCAGGGGATAAGAAGTCGAAGCTGAAGAGGTAGACCACCACAGCAGGTTTCAGGTTTCAGACCAGCCGCCGGCCAAAAAAACGACCGGTCAAATCGAAAAAGAAACTTAAGAAAATTTATCTCTCACAGAGCTCACAGAGTTCTCAGAGAACAACCTTAAAAGCTCTGTGTGCTCAGCGGGCTCTGCGAGATATCTAGTTGAAGTTTCATACGAGGTGTCGGTAACGGAATTCTCTATTGCTGACACCTGAACACAAGAAGACAAGGGATAGGAATCATGGAGGTTAGAGCCGTTTCGAAATATGTTCGTATTTCGCCGACGAAAGTGCAAAAACTGGTAGGCGCCATCAAAGGCGAACCGGTTGAAAGCGGGCTGCAGGCACTTCAGTTTATGCCGCAGAAGGCGGCCGGAATCCTGGAAAAAATTATCCGGTCTGCCGTGGCCAATGCCGACCAGAATGCCGACATCGATGTTGATCTGCTGGTTATTCGAAATATCACGGCCGATCAGGGACCGAGTCTAAAACGCTGGAAGGCGAGAGCACGGGGACGGGGAACGCGAATTTTAAAAAGAACCAGTCATATTACCGTCACGTTGGCTGAAGATTCCACGCTATCATAAAGGAGGTATAGGTTGGGTCAAAAAGTAAATCCGATAGGAATCAGATTGGGAATAGTGAAAACTTGGGAGTCGCGCTGGTTTGGCGGTAAAAACTATGCCCAATATATTCTGGAAGATCATAAACTGCGAAAGTTTATCAAGAAAAAGCTCTTCCATGCCGGTGTTTCGCGGATTGAGATCGAACGTTCCTCCAAGCGGGTTCGCTTACGGATTTTTACGTCCAGACCGGGTATCGTAATCGGCAAAAAAGGCGCTGAAATTTCTCAGCTGAAAAAAGACCTCGAGAAAATGACGGCCCATGAGGTAATGATTGACATTCAGGAGGTCAGGAAACCGGAAATTGAGGCTCAGCTCGTCGCTGAAAATGTGGCCCTGCAGATCGAACGACGGGTCGCCTTCCGGCGCGCGATGAAACGGGGGGTTTCTTCCGCCATGCGTTTCGGGGCACTGGGGGTCAAAATCATCTGCTCCGGCCGGCTGGGTGGTGCGGAAATGGCTCGCACCGAATGGTATCGGGAAGGGCGTGTGCCGCTGCACACGCTGCGGGCGGATATCGATTACGGGTTTATTGAGGCACGCACCACTTACGGGATAATCGGCGTTAAGGTTTTTATCTTTAAAGGAGAAATACTGAAAAAGGATCATTTGGAGACCGAAGCGCAAGCATAGCTACTGGCTATTGGTTATTTGTTATTGGATATTATTTACTTTGGAGATATAGGAAATGCTAAGCCCAAAAAAAGTAAAGTTCCGAAAACAGCAAAAAGGAAAAATGCGTGGCGTTGCCCGCCGCGGCTGCACATTGAATTTTGGCGAATTCGGACTGCAGGCAGTTGAATGCGGGAAAGTCAGTGCCAAACAAATTGAGGCCGCCCGTATCGCGATGACCCGCCATGTAAAAAGGGGGGGGCGGATCTGGATCCGTATTTTCCCTGACAAGCCATTTACGAAAAAACCCGCTGAAGTCAGGATGGGCAAGGGTAAAGGGGCGCCGGAAGGATGGGAAGCCGTGATTCGTCCGGGCAGAATCCTTTACGAAATGCAGGGTGTCTCCAGAGAAATGGCTCAGGAAGCCCTGCGGCTTGCGTCCCATAAGCTTGCGGTTAAAACGAAATTCGTCGAGAGGAGCGAAAGCTTATGAAGGCCAGCGAGATCAGGGATATGAACCCGGATGAAATGCAGAGCAAGATCTCTGATTTGAGAGAAGAGCTGTTCAATCTGAGATTTCAGCACGAGATCGGTCAACTCGAAAATCCGCAGCGGATGAAGCAGACCAAAAGAGATATTGCCAGAATAGAAACGATCATTAAAGAGGTCTCCCAAAATCAAAAGGAAGATAGCGAGTAGTGGCTGCCATGAAACAACGAGGAATGAAAAGGCAATTGATTGGAACCGTGGTCAGCAACAAGGCGAATAAAACTGCGACGGTTCTGGTTGAACGATTGGTCAAACACCAGATGTACCACAAATATGTCAGAAGGCGCGCCAAATTTGCAGCCCATGATGCAAACAATGATTGTCAGATAGGTGACAAGGTGCTGATTTCGGAATCCCGTCCGCTTAGCAAAACGAAAAGATGGCGGGTCGTCAAAATTGTCGAAAAAGCTGTTTGATTACAGAGGGAACTTGAAATATGATTCAGGCGGAAACTCGATTAACCGTGGCTGACAACTCCGGCGCCAAAGTACTTTACTGTATTAAGGTGCTGGGAGGCTCCCGCCGACGGTATGCATCTATCGGTGACATCATCGTCGTAACCGTAAAGGAAGCCATACCGAATGCCAAGGTGAAAAAGGGAGATGTGCTAAAAGCCGTAATTGTGCGGACCAAAAAAGAAATTCGTCGGCCGGATGGCTCCTACATCCGATTCGATGACAATTCAGCTGTGCTGATCAATGCGGCCAGAGAACCTATTGGCACCCGCATTTTCGGTCCCGTGGCCCGTGAACTGCGAGCCAAACGGTTTATGAAAATCATTTCACTGGCGCCGGAGGTGTTGTAGAGTTTAGTTATTAGTTATTTGTTATTGGTTATTCGAACGGGAAAGTTAGAAAACCTTTAGCCAATAACTTATAACAAATAACGAATAACGATCTTCACTCTTTTTGGAGATAAATTCATGAAGGCAGACAAGTGCTACATAAAGAAAGATGACAAGGTCAAAGTCATTGTCGGCAAGGACAAGGGCAAAATTGGAAAAGTTCTGAAGGTCGACCGCAAAAAAGGCGGGATTCTCGTTGAAAAGATAAATATTGTTAAACGCCACAGTAAACCAACCCAGCAAAACCGACAGGGCGGGATAGTCGAGAAGGAAATGCCGATCCAGTGGTCCAATGTAATGGTAATGTGCGGTAAGTGCGTTAAACCGGCACGGGTCAAAATGCAACGGCTGGAGGATGGCAAAAAGATTCGGGCCTGTGTCAAATGCGGCGAAGCTCTCGATACATAGGACCATCTGCCGGAGGATCAGAATGTCACAATTAAAAGTATTTTACGAGAAAGAAGCAGTACCCAAGCTGATTGAAGCTTTCAAATACCAAAATATTATGGAAGTGCCCCGGCTGAAGAAAGTGGTATTGAATATGGGGTTGGGTGAAGCCATTCAAAACATCAAGCTGCTGGATGCGGCAACCGAGGAGCTTAAGACCATCGCCGGCCAAAAGCCGGTGGTTACGAGGGCCAAAAAATCCATTGCAGCCTTTAAACTGCGAGAAGGGATGCCCATCGGCTGTATGGTGACGTTGCGGCGACAGCGTATGTACGATTTCTTCTATAAACTGGTGAATATTGCACTACCCCGTGTCCGCGATTTCAGGGGGATTTCAGGCAAAGCCTTTGATGGACGCGGAAATTACTCTCTGGGGATAAAAGAGCATATTATATTCCCGGAAATTGATTACGATAAAATTGATCGAATTAAGGGGCTTAACATCAGCGTGGTCACAAGTGCCCAGAGCGACGAAGAGGGCAAGGAACTTCTGCGGCTTTTGGGTATGCCATTTCGGAATTAAGGTTCAAAGTTAAAAAGCTCAGTGTTGAAAGCGCAACGCTTAGAATCAAAAGAATACCACGGAATTTCACGGAAAGTCACGGAAACTGAAACATAAATAAAAGAAATCTTCTGTTTTGCGCAGCAGACGCCTTGATAATTCTGTGAAACTTAGTGAAAAATCTGTGGTTAAAAGAAATAAAATAAGAATCCCTTCCGCTTAGCAGTGTGACCGAAGGAGGTACAGGGTTCTAAGCCCAGAGATTCAAATCAGGAGGAAGTTTTGGCGAAAAAAGCGCTCAGAAATAAAGCCATGCGAAAACCCAAATTTAAAGTCAGATCCTACAATCGATGCCCGATTTGCGGCCGTCCCCGCGGGTATCTGAGAAAATTCGGTATTTGTCGGATCTGCTTTCGGGTATTTGCTTCTCAGGGCAAATTGCCTGGAGTCGTAAAATCAAGCTGGTAATTCGGTTTGTGGATGTCGGTCAAGCAGTTCCGAATGACGTTAGCGGACAGCCGAAACCGGCTCGAACGATCGGAATAATAGGAGAGTAAAATGGCGATTAGTGATCCAATAGCTGACATGTTAACCCGTGTGCGCAACGCGGCCAAAGCAAAATTCAACAGCGTTGATGTCCCTGGATCGACTTTGAAGATCGAACTGGCGAAGATTTTGAAAAATGAAGGATACATCCGGAACTACAAATTTCTCAAAGACGGCAAACAGGGGATATTGAGAATTTATCTGAAATACAGTGCCGGACAAGCCAACGTGATCTATGGTCTGAAACGCATCAGCAAGCCCAGCCGGCGGGTTTATGTTAAATGCAAGGAGATCAAACCGGTTTACAATGGAATGGGTATAGCGATTTTATCCACCTCCCGAGGGGTGATGACGGATAAAAAAGCCCGTCAGGAAAAACTGGGGGGAGAGGTCCTATGCCATGTCTGGTAGGTTTAGTTGACTGGTTGAATAGTTGACTGGTTGATAAGTTAAATAATTAAAGGATCGAAGTTTTAATTGTTTAATTGGGTTGCGGGGATAACCGAATCGAAATGATGCGATTTAACGATTAAACTATTTGACGATTTGACTAAAAACAGGGGAGTAAAAAATGTCTCGCGTGGGCAAAAAACCGATTCCGATACCGGATAAAATAAAAATTGACTACACCGACCGCCTGTTGACTGTTGAAGGCGCCAAGGGCAAACTGAGCCAGAGCATTCATCCCGCAGTTGATTTGAACGTCGAAGACGGGATTATGAATGTCACAATGAAGAAAGAAGACAGAACCAGTCGGGCTTTGCAGGGGCTAACGCGCAGTCTCGTGGCCAATATGATAACCGGCGTGAATCAGGGTTTTGAACGAGGCCTTGAAATCAATGGGATCGGATATCGGGCTGAACTGAGCGGCAAGCAGCTCATTTTGCACGTTGGATATTCCAACCCGGTTAAGTTTGATCTGCCGGAGGGGATCTCGGCAACAGTCGAAAAAAACAACAACATCAAATTGTCCGGAATCGACAAGCAAAAGGTTGGTCTTGCGGCGGCGGCGATTCGCCGAATTCGACCGCCGGAGCCCTATAAGGGCAAAGGCATCAAATATGCCGAGGAGCATATCCGCAGAAAAGCCGGCAAAACCGGAACGAAGTAGAATGAATAATGAATATTGAATAATGAATAATTATGGTTCGCCTTCGGCGGATCAATCTAAGTTATAAAAAATGGTGGAGCGAAGCGACATCCACAATTAGTCATTTTTCATTAGTCGTTAGTCATTTCAAAGGGGTTAATAAAATGGGGTCGATGAACATTCGAAAACAAGCTCGTTTGAAACGCAAGAAAAGAATACGCAAGAAAATTCATGGAACATCAGACCGCCCTCGACTCAGTGTTTTTAGAAGCGCTCGGCACACTTACGCCCAGATTATTGATGATTCCAAGGGCTTCACGCTGACAACGGCTTCAACTGTGGATCAACAGGCGAAAGATGCCCCTAAATTCGAAAATAAAGTCGAGGCAGCCAAATTTGTGGGAAAACTCATCGGTGAGCGGGCGCTGGATAAGGGTATCAAGAAAGTTGTCTTTGACCGCAATGGATTCCTGTATCACGGACGAATCAAATCGCTTTCGGAGGGCGCCCGTGAAGCCGGTCTTATTTTCTAAGCCGCATTTTTTTTCGTCTATTTATTTTTTTTGGACTGCGAAGGAGGCAGGCTCTTGTTAAAACCAGAGATTGAAGAAGTTCAATTAATTGACAAAGTAGTTCACATTAATCGGGTGGCAAAGGTTGTTAAAGGTGGCCGCCGATTCAGTTTCAGTGCAATCGTCGTTGTTGGCGATGGAGACGGGTCTGTCGGATTCGGTCTTGGAAAAGCCGGTGAAGTCCCTGAGGCGATCCGCAAGGGCGTTGAAAAAGCGAAAAAAAACATGGTGGATGTGCCGCTGGTCGATGGAACTATTCCCTACGAGGTGATCGGCAGATTCGGCGCCGGTCGGGTGCTGCTGAAACCCGCCGCCCAGGGTACCGGGGTCATCGCCGGGGGTGCCGTGCGGGCTGTCCTCGAGGCAGTCGGCGTTCAGAATATATTGACCAAGTGTCTGGGGTCGCACAATCCGCATAATCTGGTAAAAGCGACCATTGAAGGCCTCCAGCAGCTTGAGAGCCGCGATCAGGTGGCTGCCCGGCGTGGAATCGGCGTCGAGGATCTGTAAAGATCGGTTTTTCCGCTGCGGCTTTCGGAGCCGAAAGACTTGCGGTCTGTCAATTGCTGAAAGGCGCTGTCGGATCGCAGAATAGGGACCGGGAGAAAGGATGATATAGATGGCAGGAATGCTGAAAGTAACGCTTGTCAAGAGCATGATCGGTCGGCCTGAAAAACATCGCAAGGTACTGAGGGGCATGGGCTTGACAAAAATGAATAAAACCGTTGAGTTGCAGGATACGCCTTCTATTCGGGGAATGATCCAGGTGGTCTCTCATCTCGTAAAAGCTGAGGAGAAAAATTAATGAAGCTGAATGAATTATCACCGGCCAAGGGATCTCGCAAAGCGCCCAAACGGCTCGGGCGTGGAGTGGGCTCAGGAACGGGCAAGACAGCCGGCCGCGGAACCAAAGGATACAACTCCCGGTCCGGTGGCGGCGTTCGTCCGGGTTATGAGGGTGGCCAGATGCCGCTCCAGCGCCGCCTGCCGAAGCGCGGTTTCACCAATATATTCAAGAAGAACATTGCCATTATCAATGTTCGGGATCTCGCCAGATTCGAAAACGGCAGCGTGGTTGATGCGGAGGCCCTCATTCAAGTCGGGCTGGTCAAAGGCAAACGAGACGGGATCAAACTTCTGGGGCACGGTGAAATTAAATATGCAGTGGATGTAAAAGTCAATCAAATCAGTAAAAACGCCAGAGAGAAGATTGAAGCTGCTGGTGGAAAAGTAGAGGTAATCTAATGATCGGTGGCGGGTTTCAAAACATATTTAAAATACCCGAGCTAAAGAAGCGAATCTTATTTACTCTGGCGCTGCTGATCGTCTACCGCGTCGGAGTCCATGTTCCCGTTCCGGGGATCGACAGCCTGGCGCTGGCTTCGTTTTTCAAACAGGCTGAGGGAACAATTTTCGGAATCTTTAACATGTTCTCCGGTGGCGCTTTTGAACGATTGTCGGTGTTCGCCCTGGGTATCATGCCCTACATCAGCGCCTCTATTATTTTGCAGCTGTTGACGGTCGTCGTACCCCATCTCGAACAGCTGAAAAAAGAGGGCGAACAGGGACGCAAAAAAATTACCCAGTATACCCGATACGGTACCGTGGTTTTGAGTATCATTCAGGGCTTCGGCATCAGTGTCGGTCTCGAAAGCATGAGTTCTCCGGGCGGGGCACCGGTCGTGTTGCTGCCGGGCTGGCCATTTCGGCTGATGACGGTCATCACCCTGACCGCGGGTACGGCTTTTATCATGTGGCTCGGAGAACAGATAACCGAACGGGGCATCGGAAACGGTATTTCCCTGATTATTTTTGCCGGCATTATCTGCCGGTTGCCGGCGGCAACCGTCAATACCGCCCGTCTGCTTTCAACCGGTGAGATGGGTATATTTGCAGTTCTGATCCTGGTCGTGCTGATGATCGGCGTTATCGCGTTTATCATTTTTGTCGAACAGGGACAACGCCGTATCCCCGTCCAGTATGCCAAGCGCGTGGTCGGGCGACGCATGTACGGCGGCCAGAGTACACATCTGCCCTTAAAAATTAATCAATCCGGCGTGATTCCGCCGATCTTTGCTTCGTCAATTATAATGTTTCCGGCAACGATCGGCAGTTTTGTCAAAGTCGAGTGGATTCAGAATATCACCAACGCCATGACGCCCGGTAATCTGATTTACGAACTGTTGTTTGTCGGCTTCATATTTTTCTTCTGTTATTTTTATACGGCCGTGACATTCAATCCGGTCGATGTGGCTGACAATATGAAAAAGGCCGGCGGCTACATTCCGGGGATTCGACCCGGGAAACGCACAGCGGACTATATCGACAAAGTGCTTACCCGAATTACCCTGGGCGGGGCAATTTATGTCTCGGCGGTTTGTGTGCTGCCGTCGGTATTGATCACCAAATTCAATGTGCCGTTTTATTTTGGCGGAACAGCACTATTGATCGTGGTTGGCGTGGCAATTGACACGGTAGCCCAGATGGAATCCCATATGTTGAGTCGGCACTATGAGGGCTTTTTGAAAAAGAGCGGCGGCAAGATGAAAGGGCGGTATTAATATGGCGAAAGAAGAGGCAATCAAAGTGGAAGGTATCGTTCTCGAAACTTTACCCAATGCGATGTTTAAGGTTGAGCTGGAAAATAAACATCAGGTACTGGCACACATCTCCGGCAAGATGAGAATGCATTTCATCAAAATATTGCCCGGTGACAAGGTGACTGTCGAACTTTCACCCTATGATCTTTCGCGCGGCAGAATCACCTACAGATCAAAGTGAGGGAATTGAAAATTGAAGATTGAAGATTGAAAATTTAAGGCATTCTATCATCCTATTTTTTGATCTTCTTTCAAGCAATGAATACAACGTGAATAACACTCTATATTAGTCTAAAGTCATATTGCTGTCACTTCGTTCAGGAAAAAACAGCAGGCATATTTGAATTAAAACGACAGAATTCCATAATTCTTCAATATTCAATTCTCATTATTCAATAGTACAGGGGAGTTAAAATGAAAGTCAGAGCCTCGGCCAAGAAGATTTGCCCCAAATGTAAGATTGTTAAACGAAAAGGCGTCGTGCGGGTTATTTGCGAAAATAAGCGACACAAACAGCGACAAGGATAGGAGGATACGTTTTGGCAAGAATTGCGGGGGTTGACTTACCCAGAAAAAAACGGATTGAGATCGGCCTGACGTATATATACGGGATCGGCAAGACGTCGTCTCAGAGTATACTATCAGGACTTAAGATTGATCCGGACACCAAGACCGATGATTTGACCGAAGAGCAGATCAACAATATCCGCAAAGTCATCGATGACAGCTACAAAGTTGAGGGCGAGCTTCGTACGGAAGTCTCCATGAACATCAAGCGGCTGATGGATCTCGGGAGCTACCGTGGACTTCGTCATCGAAAATCACTGCCGGTCGCCGGGCAACGAACCAAGACCAATGCCCGTACACGCAAAGGTCCGAAGCGGGCCGCAGTCAAGAAAAAGGGCGGCGCGAAGAAGAAATAAGCATGTTGATTGCGGATTTTGGAATGCGGATTGCGGATTGATTGCGGCGAATAAAATCGAATTTATAATTTGCGGTCTTGATCAAATTTGGTGAGTGCGCAAATAAGAGAATTACTGAAGGTAAAAATTCATGGCTAAAAAGGTTCGTACTAAGAAAAAGGTAAAAAAGAATATCGCCAATGGCGTTGTTCACATTCAATCGACGTTTAACAACACGATTGTGACCGTCACCGATCCGATGGGAAACGTGGTCGCATGGTCCAGTGCCGGTGTTCAGGGGTTTAAAGGCTCTCGCAAAAGTACGCCTTTTGCCGCTCAGCTGGCAGCCCAGGATGCAGCCAAAAAGGCAATGGAACATGGCATGCGAAGCGTTGAGGTTTATGTCAAAGGCCCCGGTCCCGGACGGGAGTCCGCCCTGCGGGCCCTTCAGGCAACCGGGTTCAACGTCGTCATGATTAAAGATGTAACCCCCATCCCGCATAACGGCTGTCGTCCACCGAAACGTCGCAGAGTTTAATTTGGTCAAATCGTTAAATAGTTGACTGGTAAACTGGTTGAACAGACTAACTTAAGAATTGGTTATAAAATCAACAATTAGTCAGAATGTGACCCCTTTTTCCGATTTCACCATTCAACCAATCGACTAGTCAACCAAACATATGGGAGGAAAAATTTGGCACGATACACAGATTCTGTTTGTCGGCATTGCCGACGGGAAAATCTCAAACTTTTTCTCAAGGGAGATCGCTGTTATTCGGACAAGTGTGCCTTTGATCGCCGGGGGTATCCGCCTGGAGAACATGGTGAACGTCGCGGACGCAAACTGTCGGACTATGGAATTCAGCTCCGTGAAAAACAGAAGGTAAAGCGAATGTACGGCCTTTCGGAAAAACAGTTTCATCTGTTTTTTGAGCGGGCAGAACGGCAAAAGGGGATCACCGGTACAAATCTGCTGGTCTTATTGGAAAGACGACTCGACAACGTCGTGTATCGATTGGGATTCAGCAATTCCCGCGCCCAGGCCCGACAATTCGTGCGTCACCGTCATTTTCTGGTCAACGGTAAACGGGTAAATATTCCGTCGTTTCTCGTTAAAATCGGCGATACGGTCGAAGTACGTGAGAAAAGTAAAAAAGTTCAGGCACTTCAGGAATCTTTAGAGGCTGTGGTTCGCAGAGGTGTCCCCCAATGGCTCGATCTTGAAAAAGATGGCATGAAAGGCACTGTAAAAGGATTTCCGCTGCGGGAAGATCTTACAATGCCGATGCAGGAGCAGCTCATCGTCGAGCTTTATTCAAAATAATCAGGAGATTAAAAATGCCGTCAGATGAACTTATGTACATGAACTGGCAACACCTGGTAATGCCGGAAAAAGTTCAGGTAAACAGTAATCCCTCTTATGGGAAATTCGTTTGTGAACCCCTTGAAAGAGGCTTTGGAATTACAATCGGTAATAGCTTAAGAAGGATCGTGCTATCTTCCCTCTACGGTGCTGCGATCGTGTCGGTTAAGTTTGACACCGTGATGCACGAATTCAGTGTTATTCCCGGTATCCTGGAAGATGTTTCCGAAATAATCCTGAACCTCAAAGAAGTTCGCTTCAGAGTAGCCGACCCGGAGCCCAAGGTTGTGCGTCTTGACGCTTCGGGTGAGGGAGACCTAACCGCCAGCGACATCATCAGTGATGACGGAAAATGCGAAGTCCTCAATCCGAAACAGCACATCGCCAGCCTTTCGAATAAGGCTGAATTAAAAATGGAAATGAAGGTGCAGGTCGGGAAGGGCTACTCCCTGGCGGAAGCGAACAAGGATGAAGACGCACCGGCCGGGACCATACCGATTGATGCCGTGTTTTCTCCGATTAAGCGGGTCAATTATAATGTCGGAAATGCGCGTGTCGGACAACGCACAGACTACGACAAGCTAACGCTGGAGATTTGGACCGACGGAAGCATTTTGCCGGAGGACGCGATAGCTTATTCGGCCAAGATACTGAAAGAGCAGATGAACATATTCATCAATTTCGATGAACAGATGGAACCCAAGCCCGACAAAAGGGCTGAAGATCAAAATGTGCCGGAGTTCAATGAAAACCTTTATCGCAGCGTAGAGGAGCTCGAGCTTTCCGTTCGTAGTGCAAACTGCCTGAAGAATGCCGATATTAACAAAATCTATCAGTTGGTCAGCAAAACTGAAGCCGAAATGCTGAAAACAAAAAATTTTGGCAGAAAATCACTAAATGAGATCAAAGAAGTTTTGACGGAGATGGGCCTCACTTTAGGAATGAAGCTTGAGGGATTCGTACCGCCTGAGGATGACACCGAGGAAGGAGAGTAGGCAGTACCATGAGACATCGAAAAGCCGGTGTAAAATTGAATCGAACACCTAGTCATCGTAATGCCATGTTCAGAAACATGGTGACGTCATTGCTCAAGCATGAGCGCATTCGCACGACCGGGCCCAAGGCAAAGGAACTCAGACGCTGGGCGGATCATGTCATAACCCTGGCCAAACGGGGAGATTTGCATGCCCGTCGCCAGGCACTGGCAATTGTCAGAGAAAAAGACGTTGTGCATAAATTGTTTGAAACCGCAAACGAGCGTTTTGGTTCGGTGTCCGGCGGATATACCCGTATTGTAAAACTGGGAAGGCGTGCCGGGGATGCAGCGCCCATCTCCATGATCGAATTGGTGGTAAGGCAAGATACCAAAAAGAAAAAATCCAAGAAGAAAAAAGTAAAAGCCGACCCCACGCCCGCTAAACCAGCCGCTGATGAAAAAGCGGCCAAAGAAGAAGCGAAGGCAAAAAAAGAGGTCAAAGCCGAACCTGCTCCCTCTGAAAAAGAGGAAGAAACTGCTGAAAAAGCCGCAGCAATGGTTGAAAAGCAAGCAGACGCTGCGGTCGAAGAAACCGCTGAGGAAGCTGAGGCTAAATCCCCGGCTCCGAAAGCGGACACCGGTGATGAAAAAGAGAAAAAGTCAGCGGCCAAATCTGCACCCGCAAAAAAGGCTGCCGCCAAGAAGGATGACAAGGCTGAAGCGGAAGATAGCGGCAGCCAGGATAAATCCAAGAAGACGGAATAGGCCGCGGACGAGCTGTTGCATCAATTTGCTTCAGAAAAGCCCCGTCGTTGAATCGGCGGGGCTTTTTTGCTCCAACATCGAAAACCTGGTCATCAGGGCTTGGTCAGAGATAACCGGCTCTGCCATTGGGCAAACCGACAAATGGTTTCAGGTTTCAGGTTTCAGGTTTCAGTGCTTACTGAATCCTCAACTTTTAACCTTAATCAGGATAAAACTGAAGGCCAACACCGTGGAATGAAAGTCCATTTTATGCGAGACTGGGAGCCAACGGGTTGACTTCTTTTTCTGAAACCTGAAACCCGACACCTGAAACCTGAACACAGCTATGCAGGCTAATCACCCCTTTACCGCTCTGGCCTCGGATACTCTACTCGGAACCCAATTCCTCAAGCGCTTCTCTGGCCGCTTCCTTGACTTCTTCGTTATATACGCCGTCCAGAACTTCTTCCAGCCAGGCAATCGCTCTGCCGTCCCGGGATACGCCGAACAGGTATAGAATATCACCTTTGACCTGATCGGACAAGCGGCCGAACTCATCCCACAAACGGTTGATTACTTCTGCAGTCATGTCCGCATTTTGATCGGCGATCTCTTCCACAACTACCATGGCGCCCAGTCGAATGTGCCATTTGGGATGAAAGAGCAATTCATAAAAAGCCGGAAATATCTGCCCGGCATCGAGCATCATGGCTGCCAGTCGCCCGGCCTGGGCGTCTTTTAGCATATTTTCAAGAGAGGCCGATCCCAGTGAAGCTGGATTTCGCGTATTGATGGTGTCAATAATTTCTTTCAGTGGAACGGAGCCGGTCCAGCGAAATTCTTCATCCAGCAACAGGGTTGGTACCGCTTCAATTTTATGCGTCTCCGCTACTTCGGGAAACAGGGATCCGTCAATAATGATCAGTCGAATTTGATTATCGACCAGCGGCAGCGGCATCAATTGGCGGACTACTGCAGGGCAGAAACCGCACTGGGGTGCGATAAAGAGAGTCAGTGTGGCCGGCAGCTTTTCCTTTTTCAGCAGATCTCTGGCCTGCATACCGGCCTTCGATGTATCCGAGCTGAATTCGGTCAACGCGTCCAGAAATGGCGGCAGTTCGAGACCCTTCGGTACAGCTTGATATCGCAGCCCGTTGCCGATGACAATCTGCGGCGGATTTTCGGGAGAATCGCCATCCCGGGCGATTTTGACCCCGGGTACCAGGCGATTTAAATTGTCACAAAAATCTTCAAACGATGGGTAGCTGGGATGCTCGGATTTGGTCAGACTGATGGAAATGTCCCGGGATAGTCGGTCATTCAGTTTAAGTATTTGCTTCTCCGCTAAATTGGTGGACATAAGGTTTCCTTTAATTTATGGCTGATTGGTTTCTGCACGAGTATTCGTAGAATTGCGAATTTAACAGGCGAATGAGCGTACCACATGCTGGAAGGAATAACAATCTGCAAGTAAACATTCAATGGGTCCCTTCTTCAATGATACTCTTATAATCCCCAAGTGCCCGGTGGACCATGTCAGCATATTCTGCAAAGCCACCGTGTCCCCGTTTTTCCTGACCCAGAGAACCTCTGAATGTAAAATCTTCGTGGAGCACTGAAGGGATCGCATCCGTGTCATGATTATCCCAGAGGACTTCATAGAATTTTCGAACCTGTTCTTTATGCATGAATAATCCTTAAGCAGTTTTCTGGTTCCTACCGAATAAATTATTGGCAACACGCCATAGTAATCCACAAATTAAGGTATAGCAAGAAAAGTCAGTCAAAAAGGTGAAGCCGGCAGAGCCGGTTTTAGCGAAGCTTAATCCCGATTTATCGGGGAAATGAATATTGAATATTGATTATTTGTGGTTCGCCTCCGGCGGATCGATCTGAATTCACCTCTGTTGTCAATACTCAAATCTTACGCAAACATGATTTGATTTAAATATATAGGTACCTAAGTTGGTTTGATCTTAAGGTTCTTTTCATTTTGTAGGTTGGGTTGAGCTCACTGAAGTCTTTGTTGGGTTTCTCCGCCTGGCGGACCAACTTCCATGTTGCCGGTGTGATGGCGAATGCGAAACCCAACAATTGCCTAACGGTCCTCCGTCATCTGAACTCTGTCTTCTGTTATCTGCCATCCGCCCTCTGCCCTATGCCCTCTGCCCTATGCTGTCTGCCCTCTTTCGTTTTCACTGTGAGCTATCAGCTCTGAGCTACGAGCTTATTTGCTTCCCACCTTCACACCTTCTTACCTTCTCACCTTCTTTCCCTTGTTCTTAGTCCCTCTCCTTTTGCCCTCTGCCCTATGCCCTATGCTCTATGCCCTCTGTTTTCTGTCCTCTGTCATCTGTTCTCTGCTTGCCCTCCGTAGCCTTCCTGGCGAAGGGGAATCCTATGCCCTGCGATGGTCGTTGACTAAAGCCTTTTAGCAGTGTTATGGTTCAGCTGCGACATCAGGAAAGGGGCCGGATCGATGGATACGTCAAAAATTTTAAAAGACAAGGTGGTTCTGGTTGTCGATGACGAGGTGGATGTTACCGACACTGTGGAAGAAATTCTGGATATGTGTCACATCCATAAGGCCAACGATTATGATACGGCACGTCAGCTGCTGATGGGATTTACGTATGATATCGTCATACTTGACATAATGGGGGTCAGCGGATTTGAGCTGTTGCGGCAGTCTGTTAAACGCGGATTTCCCACGATCATGCTGACGGCCTATGCGCTAACGCCGGAGGCTCTCGAAAAGTCAATCAGGTTGGGTGCAGTCTCATTTCTGCCTAAGGAGAAAATGAGTGAATTGGATGATTTTATCGCCGATGTCGTTCTTAAAGGTGGTCAGCCGGTGTGGGGCAGGCTTTTCGATAAACTCGGCGGCTTTTTCTCGAAACAATTCGGGCCGGATTGGAGACAGCGAAACGAGTTTTTCGAAGAATTCCAAGAATCAATCCAAAAAGATCGGGACGTCCAATCCAGCTGACGAATCAATAACAAATAACGGCTGAATAAGCGCTTTTCGCTCATTTAGGATAAAAGTCGTGTCAATGGAGGTCAATATTTCCTTGCCCGACAGCAAAGTTCTCTCCCTTTCCGATTCCGTTCATCAATTTATTCCGGATGGCAGCTCTATTGCGCTGGGACTATCACTAGAATCCCTGATCCCGTTTGCCGCTGCCCATGAGATTATTCGCCAGGAAAAACGAAACCTGACTCTGATCGGGCCGATTTCAGATATTTTATTTGATCAAATCATTGGTGCCGGATGCGCCGCTAAAATCCGGGCATCGTGGGTCGGTAATGTCATTACGGGTTCCGCCTACAATTTCCGACGAGGAATCGAGTCCGGGCGCTTACACATCGAAGACCATTCTAACCTCACCATTGCCATGGCCCTTAAAGCCGGTGCCATGGGGGTTCCATTCATGCCGGTGCGAACCGCGTCGGGCAGCGATCTATATCAAACCAATCCGGGTCTGCAGCAGATACGCTGCCCATTTACCGGTGATCGTTTAACAGCCGTGGCAGCAATAACCCCCGACGTTGCCATCGTTCATGTTCAACGAGCCGATGAATTTGGTAATGCCCATGCCTGGGGCAATCTCGGGATAACCCGGGACGCCTGTCTGGCAAGCCGTCATGTTATCCTGACGGCGGAAGACATCGTCTCCCCGGATCTAATTGCCCGGGATCCGAACCGGGTCCTCACCCCCGGTTTTCGGGTCAGCGCGGTGGTGCACTATCCGTGGGGAGGTCATCCCTCACCGGTTCCGGGCTATTACAATAGAGATCATCAGGCCTTTATCGACTATCGCAATTCCAGTAAATCGCCGGAACAGTACGCCAGATGGCGAAGCGATTGGGTGGACGGCGTTTGCAGTTCCAAAGAATACCGTAAACGCTTAGGCCCGGAACGGTTGGCGAAATTGAATATCAAACATCACGACTATGCGGAGACGGTTGACTATGGATATTAGGAATGACGAATGACGATTGACGAATGGCGAATGTTTGAAATGGCAAATGAATATTGACGAATGACAAATGTTGGATTCGCTGCGCTCTATCTTTTTAAAATTAGACAGGATACATTCCTTCGACATTCGATATTCATGATTCGACCTGCCCGCAATGCCTTAACGCTCATTCAGGGCAAAATACAGTTCTGGTCAATGAATCAGTATGTGCGTTAACATTAAAGGGTATGCATGGCAGGCGGGTATTCTACGGTTCGCTTTTTATTGTGGTTTCCACACGAAAATCAATTTTTGACTGAAACCTGAAACCTGACACCTGACACCTACAACTACAACCTTCAAGCCGTTTACCGATCAAGTAATATGATATTTCATGAAATGCAAAAATAACCACACCATCGAATACAATCTGTCCCAACTGATGGTTACTGCGGCGGCGCGGGAAATTGCGGATGGCGAGGTGGTGTTTGTCGGGATGCGGCTGCCGTTGCTGGGCTTTTTGCTCGCCAAAAGCACCCATGCCACCCGTGCCATCGGGGTTTATGAATTGGGTATCGTGCGCGATACGGTCGCTCCCGAGCCGATTCTGACCATGGGGGATTTGCCCAACTTGAATCGCGCCCAGTGGCTGGCGGATACGTCGGATGCCATGGCGCTGCTTCAGCAAGGCGCAGTGGATGTCAGTTTTATCGGCGGTGCCCAGGTGGACCGTTACGGCAACTTAAACACGAGCTATATCGGTGGTGTCAAGAAGGTCGAAACCCGTTTGCCGGGCAGCGGCGGCGCCTGCGATCTGGCCTGTTTGGCGAAGCGCCATATTATCGTCATGAATCATCAAAAAAGGCGCTTTTTACCCCGGGTGGACTATATCACGTCTCCCGGCTTCGGCAACGGTCGTGGTTGGCGGGCGCAAAACGGACTTCCCCGCGGCGGGCCATCGGCGGTAATCACCACCCTGGGCATCATGCGCTTCGAGGCGGATACCGGTGAAATGGTGCTCAGCTCGATTCACCCGGGCGTGTCTGTCAACCGAGTCCGCCAAAATACCGGCTGGCCGATAAAAATTGCCCCTGATCTTGAAACCACACCGCCGCCAACCCCGCAGGAGCAGGCCATGATCCGGCAATTCGATCCCGAAGGCTACTGGACCGGAGACTGATTGATTAAAAAGCGGTCTGGTGGTGATAAAGGGAGTAAACTGATTGAACGTCCAACATTGAACGTTCGGCGTTCGACCTGCCCGCAATGCCTTGAAACGGCTGTCAGATTGCTAATGGTATTAGGTTCATAACTCAATGGTAAGGTGAATCAAACTCTTTATGCATGGCAGGCGGGCGTTGGACGTTCATTTGTTTCGTTCTCGATTCACCATTCCTTTTGGCAACCACAAGCCGGGCTATTTCCCTAACCCTGAACTCCTCAACCCAGAACCCCGAACCATCAACCTCTGAACCCCTGAACCGTGCCTGTCCTGCGTAGCCAACTGCGAAGCAGGAAACCCAAAACTTAGAACGTTGAACCTTCATTATTGTATACAATTTTTCCTTGTATTAAGATTCCATTATGTGATATAGCGTCTAATATTTAAACGCCCTTTGGAAAATGAATAAGTTTTAGGTATAGGTTTAATTTCGAAAATCAAACTAAGGAGGGAGTAATGAAACGTAAAAGGATGTTAAGCTGTATTGTGCTGCTGCTGGTTGGTGGAATGATGGTTGCCCCTGCGCTCGCTAAGGGTCCCTCGCTGGATAAATGGAAACCGGCTTTCGATCCATCAGGAGCGAAATATAAATTTATCGTTTCCAATGTGTCTCATCCGGTGTTAAAGGGTGTTTATACCGGATTTGCCATCCGGGACGAGTTGTGGAAGCGGACCGATGGGCAAATGTACCTTGATTACAAACCCTTCTCCATGCTGGGGGGTGAAGTGGAAGTCCTGAATCAGCTGCAGATGGGCGCGATTCAGGGAATGGCCGTCAGCTCTGTCGCCTCAACAAACCTGGGACCCAGATTCGGTCTGGTAAACCTGCCGTTTCTGATCAATTCGTTTGATAAGCTGGATAAATTTGTCAACAGCGGCAAGCTTTTTGATCACTTTTTGATGGCCATGGATCACCAGGGTATTATCGGGGTTGATATCTGCAGCTACGGCAACTACGGATGGGCAACCACCGTCCCGGTCAAAACCATAGCCGATGCAAAAAAGGTGAAATTTAGAATCGCTGAGGCTGCCGTGAACAAGCTTTCCTACAAGGCCTGGGGTTTCAATCCCGTGGTGATGCCCTGGCCGGATGTGCCGGTGGCGTTAAAGCAGGGTGTTATCACGGGCCTGGACCACACGCTGACCGTTTGCAGCATCACCAAAAAATTCGAAGTCGCTAAATACTTCACCGAATTGAACTATGCCCAGGGACTTTTCATCTGGATATTTAACAAAGCGTGGTTCAATAAACTCCCGGCCGATCTTCAGAAAACACTTATGGCAACTGTGAAAGATGTTTGTGCCGAAGCCCGTGCGGCCGCCAAACAGCAAGAGATGGAGCAACGCAATGCCGCGAAAGAAAAGTACGGGGTCGAATACTTTCAACTGTCAGATACTGAAATGAAGACTTTAATTAAAGAGGCCAGTTCCGTTCATCAAAAATTTGCCCCCGCAATCAACAAGACGTATTCCGGGGATCAATACAAACCGGCCAATTTTCTGAAAGAAGTCCAGGATTATATGGGCTACAAGCCGTAGCATAGTATTCGGATTTATTTCCGGTTTTTCAATAGCAGGGGGCTTACAGGCCCCCTCTTATTGTTTTATGCGGCGACAGTTTACCCCAACAAAGGGGTTTAGCTGACGCGAAGATACATTCAAAGAGGAACGATTAAATGTTTGGCAAAGTACTTGAGCGCTTGGACAAAATTCTAACATTTTTTGAAGAGTGGACCCTGTTTATCAGTGTGATCGTGGCGTTGATCGCGCTTTTTGTTAATGTGGTTCTGCGTTACGGTTTCAACTACTCTCTGGCGTGGTCTGAAGAGCTGGTTAGAGAAGTGATTATTTATACGACCTTTATCGGATGCAGTGCAGCCGTAAAAAACCGGTCAATGATCAAGATTGACGCATCCGTTCAGCTCCTGCCAAAGCTGAAAATGCCGCTCACCTATTTCAGCAATTTCGTCATCATGATATTTGCCGTGATGATGATTTATTACGGCGCATTGATGGTTGAAATGCAGCATCGTACCCAGCAAACGACAATCATTATGGAAATACCATATGTTGTTTTGTATTCAATCTTGCCACTGATGGGAACGATGATGCTGATTCGGGCGATTCAGGTCGTTTATCAGGACATCGTCGAACAGAGATCTGCAGCAAAAGCGGAATAACGGTATCAGAGCCCCTTTCGAAGTAAGGAGAGCCGTTTATGGAAACGAGCCATGTGGTGATTATGTTGATTCTATTAGGGTGTATGGCGACCTATATCCCGGTTTTTATGTGTCTTTTTTTTACATCAGTCCTGGGATTTATTTTGTTCACCGATTTGCCGCTTTTGTTGCTGACCCAGAGCCTTTTTAAAAGTATGGACAACTTCGCCCTGGTGGTGGTTCTATTTTTCATCCTCTGCGGCAATATCATGACAGCTGGCTCGATCGTTGAGAAGCTGATCAGAGTCGCCAATTCAATCGTCAGCTGGTTGCCAGGCGGTCTGGGTATGGCCGGCGTTTTGGCTTGCGGTCTGTTCGGCGCCATCTCCGGGTCTACCGTAGCCACGGTGGTCGCCCTCGGCGGATTCATGATTCCGGCCTTGATGGACAACGGCTATCCTCAGAAATACACCCTGGGATTGATGACCACCTCCCCGAATTTGGGGGTTATTATCCCGCCCAGTATCGGCATGATTCTCTACAGCATGATCAGCAATGTCTCTCTCGAGGGGCTCTTTTTGACCGGATTTTTGCCGGGTGTTTTAATTATGCTGGGAGTCTGTGTGTATACCTATTTTGTATTCCTCAAAAAACCGGACATCGTGCGCAAACCGATCCCCAGCCCCCGGGAACTGCTGCTGGTGCTCAAGGATGGTTTCTGGTCCCTGATGCTGCCGGCGATCATATTCGGCGGAATTTTTTCGGGTGCCTTTACAGCAAATGAAGCCGCTGTCGTCGCCTGCGTGTATGCGTTTATCGTCGAGCTCTTTATTCACCGCACCGTTAAATTAAAAGATGTCAAGAAAATAACCGTCAATTCTGCCGTGACGTCGGCCACCCTGCTGATTATTGTGGCCGGGGCAACCTGCTTCGGCCGCTTGCTGACATTGGAGAACATCCCGGGCAAAATAACCGAAACCGTTCTGGCTGCCATCGATTCGCCGATCATGTTTCTACTCGCAATGAATTTGTTGTTGCTGGTTGTGGGGATGTTTATGGATATCATTTCCGCCACCATGATCCTGGGTCCTGTATTTTTGCCGATGCTGGACGCGTTCAATGTGAACTGGATGCATTTCGGGCTGATTCTGACGGTAAATTTAGCTATCGGTTACTGTACGCCGCCCATGGGCGTGAGTCTGTATATCACCGGCGCCATTTCAAATAAAAATCTTATTTATGTTTCCAAGGCCGTTATCCCGTTTATCGCCATCCAGATCGCGGTGCTGTTCTTTATTACCTATTTCCCGAACGCCGTACTCTGGCTGCCGCAATTGATGGGGTTCATGGAGTAATTTCTCCGTCCGAACACATCGTGATAGAAATGTACAAAAACGAATTGTAACGCAGGAAATGCTGACTTCTTCAAACGCCGCATCGGACGGATAAATTACATATTTTTAATTTTGAGTCATTTATCTATAAGGGCGGCCAAATTCGGAGATGAATAAAATGACTGAAAAGGAATCATTTTTAAAGAACAAACAGATTCTGGCCGTGGATGACGAAGAGGACATTCTGGAGACGATCGTCGATATTCTGGATGAATCCGACGTGGATACCGCCGGCGACTATTATTCCGCTTCAGCCAAAATAAAAGACCGGCACTATGACCTGGCCATATTGGATATCATGGGGGTCGATGGCCTGCAACTGCTGGAAGAAACCGTGGAACGGGGTATTCCCACCGTAATGCTGACCGCCCACGCCATCAGCCCTGAAACCCTGATGGAGTCGATCCAAAAAGGCGCGTTATCATATCTGCCCAAGGAAAGTCTGGCCGATCTCGATGAATTGCTGAACGACCTGCTGGAAGCCCACCATCGGGGCGAGCCGGCCTGGAAACTGCTGTTTGAAAAACTCGGGGACTTTTTCGACAAACGTTTCGGTCCCGAATGGAAAGAAAAAGATCAGGAATTCTGGTCTAAATTCAGCCGGTCCTATCAGATCGGAAAAGGGATCCAGGAGCGCCTTAAACACGATCGGAAAATTCTCGATAAAGGCATCTAAAGCATTTCGACCGTCAAACGTTGATTGCGGCCTAATCGAGTAAAGTTCTTTCAAAATTTTATACAATGTAGCTGTATAATAGCTACTTTCTAGCTTGACTTCCCATCGGCCTTCTTCTATAGTTCATCCCTTAAAATATTGTTTCATATAAAAAAATCAGGAGGACGGAAAATGGATTTTAGTCTGCCGGAAGAACTGGAGATGCTCAGGGATATGGTGCGTGATTTTGCCACTGAAAAAATCGCACCGTTCGCCGATGAGTGGGACGAAAAGCATTACTTCCCGTATCAGGAGGTTGTCAAACCGATGGGAGAGCTGGGACTCTTCGGCACCGTCATACCGGAAGAATACGGTGGCTCCGAGATGGGCTGGCTGGCTGCAATGATCGTTACTGAGGAGATCGCCCGGGCGTCGAGCTCTTTGCGGGTCCAGATCAACATGCAAACTCTGGGCTGTGCCTACACGATTCTGACCTATGGCAGCGATGAACTTAAACAGAAATATATTCCCAAACTGGTCAGCGCCGAGTACATGGGCGCCTTTGCCATGACGGAACCGGACGCCGGTTCCGATGTAATGGCCATGAAGTCAAAGGCGGAGGACAAGGGCGACCACTGGCTGTTGAATGGCTCCAAAACCTGGATTTCCAACGCCGACGTTGCCGATGCCATTATCTACTATGCTTACACCGATCCCTCCCAGGGTGCGAAAGGGATGTCGGCATTTGTGGTTGAAGTCAAGAATTTCAACGATATCCGGACGACGGCACTGGACAAGATGGGCTCCCGCTCGTCTCCGACCGGCGAAATTTATCTGACGGATACGAAACTACCCAAAGAAAATATTCTGGGAAAACCGGGAGACGGGGCCAAAATCCTGTTTGGATCGCTGAATCAAACCCGGCTTTCGGCTGCTGCCGGTGGAATCGGTGTGGCCCAGGCCCTTCTGGACGAAGCCATTAAATATTGCAAAGAACGAAAGCAATTCGGCAAAACCATCGGTGAGTTTCAGATGAATCAGGACCTGATCGCCCAGATGTCGGCCGAGCTCGAAGCCGCCCGGCTGGTGGTATACAAAGCCGCCTGGGCTAAAGACCAGGGCCGCTTGAACAATGGGTTAGACGTTGCCCAGGCCAAATATCTGGCCGGTGAAATAGCGACCAAATGCGCCAACTATGCCATGCGCATTCTGGGTGCCTACGGATATTCCACCGAGTATCCGGTTGCCCGCTTTTACCGGGACGCACCCACCTACAGCATGGTGGAAGGGTCGGCCAATATCTGCAAATGGATCATTGCGCTGGATCAGCTGGGGATCAGGAAAGCCAACAGATAAAGGATCCCGCCGGGAAAGGTTTACCGAATATGATTTGAACAAAGCAGCGAGATCAAAAATCCCAAAAAACAAGCACCAAATTACAAATAAATCTCAAATTCCAAAATACAATGACCAAAACATTGTCTTTCTATGCTCAGGTCGGTATCGTAACAGATATAGGCGATTTCTGGTTTTGAATTTTGAATTTCGGTCATTGTGATTTATTTGATAATTGGGATTTGAGATTTGTTATTTTATAGCGGATATGACTAAGCTGAAGTCCATAAAAAAAATATAACGTCATTGATATTACCATTTTGAAAGGAGTCAGTTATGGAAATAGTTGTCTTGGTTAAACAGGTGCCGGACACCGAGTCGCTGATTGAAATAGCAGACGACGGGGTGTCGATCAAAAAGCAGGATATCAAATGGGTGATGAATCCGTATGATGAAATCGCCGTTGAAGAGGCATTGCAAATCAGAGATGCACAGGGCGGCGCAGTGACGATCGTTTCCATGGGCGGCCAGAAAGCGGTGGAAACCATTCGGACCGCGCTGGCCATGGGCGCCGACAAAGGCATTCACATCAACGATCCGGCTGCCGAAGGCAGTGACGCGCTCGCAACCGCCAAAATTCTGGCAGCTGCATTGAAGGAAAATCCCTATGAGTTGATCATTGCCGGGCACCGCGCCGTGGACGAAGATAATTATCAGGTCGCCGCCGCTGTTGCCGAGTATCTGGGCATTCCCCAGATTTCCATGGTGGTCAAAGCTGAACTGCTGGACGGCAAAATTAAATGCGAGCGGACCATTGAAGGCGGCACGGTGGCGGTCGAAGCGCCCCTGCCGGCGCTTTTTACCACCCAGCGCGGATTAAACGAGCCGCGATACGCCTCGCTGCCCGGTATCATGAAAGCCAAGAAAAAGCCGGTGGACGTCAAAACCGTCGCAGATCTGGGGATCGATGCTGCATCTGTGGGCCAGGCAAATCGCAAGGTCAAGATAAAGGCCTTAAATTTTCCGCCCGAGAGACAGGCCGTCAAAATGATCGAGGGCGAGTCGGCCCAGGAGAAAGCTGCCGAATTAATCAGAGTTCTGCATGAAGAAGTGAAGGTGGTATAGTTACAGTTTTAAGTGATAAAAAAAGTAGAATGAAAGATTTAATATCTGCTTAGATCATAAAGGAGATTACAATGGCACAGGGTGTATTTGTTATTACGGAACAAAGAGATAATGCTTTCAGGAAAGTGTCCTTTGAAGCCGTCAGCGAAGGCCGGCGAATGGCCGATGCATTGGGCGCTGATCTGACCGCGGTCGTCCTCGGATCCGGAGTCGAGGGCATTGCCGCCGAACTCGAAAAATACGGTCCCGATAAAATTTTAGTGGCTGATGATCCGGCACTATCGGACTACACGACGGATGC
>JASJCE010000508.1 GCA_030066155.1 Desulfobacterales bacterium
ACGACCTTGCGTCCTTTAAACAGGGGTCCGTCACAGGTGCTGCAGTAACTGACGCCCTTTCCGCTTAATCTCGTTTCGCCTGGAATTTCCAGATGCCGGTGGGTTGCACCGGTAGCAAGCAAAACGGACTTGGTCGTAAACTTTCTACGATTCGTGGTGACGGCAATGGGCTTTCCGACCTTCACGTCGACCACCGCTTCGCCCTGGAAAATTTGAACGTATTGCAGGGCATGACTGACCATAATATCGACCAAGGTTTTGCCCCCGACGGAAGTGAAGCCCGGGTAGTTCTCGACAATCGGCGTCGTTGCAACCTGTCCGCCAAGCGCCTCACGCTCAATAATGGCCGTTCGCAAACCGCTGCGGACAGCGTAGATGCCGGCTGTCAATCCGGCCGGACCGCCGCCGATGATCACGAGATCCGTCTCGACGATTTCGGCATCGCTCTCCGGAATAAAGATCGTCTGCGCCTCCAGTTTTTGCAGCGATGACAGGAAAACTTCTTCCGGTTGGGCACCCTGGCCGATCAGCACGTCGTTGGCAAATGCCTGAGGAACACTCTGGGCGGCATACTGGTTGGCGATTTCCGGCTCACTCTGAATGTCGATGATCTCGAGGGATACATATTCAGGTGCTTCCACGGCCGCTTTAACCGCATTGACCGCCTGCTGGGGACAATAGGGACATGTCGGGCTGACAAACACTTTAACATGGCGCGGAGTGTCAATTTTCTTGATAACTTTGAGGGACTGATCGCTAAGCTGACTCTTCCCGAGACCGACCAGAATCAGTGTTTCAAGCAGAGTTCGCGCTTCTTCCCCCATGGGCGCACCCAGCCATCGGATATTGAACATGTCAGGCGCGATAAGCAAGGTAGGTGAACTGGTAATATTATGCTTTCGAGCCAACTCATGGTCTAAGTCGTACTCCCGCAATGTAATCCTTGCGCTGAGTTCGCGAAAAGCCCGGATTACCTGGCGATTGGCATGGGTAAACGCATCCTCGTGTCCTTTGGCTGTGAAGAGGTAAAGCATAATATCATTCGGCAACTGTTCAAATGTCGCTCTAAGCTGATTTAAATAAGCCTGACTGGCCATTTCGTTTTGGGGTGCCGCTGCTTGTACGTTGTCCTGCATCTCAAAAACTCCTTCTGCTGAAATCTGTCTGATTTAAAGTCGACTGCGCAATGCAGCCTGTCCGATCAATCAGTTATGTTAAGTCTGGGATCAACCGGTGTCAACAATCCGGGCCATTTCCCTGCAAGCACCGCCCCCGGCCGCAACCGTCCGGTTTGATCAATAAAAAGTAACCAACGAACGTCCAACATCGAACGTTCAATCTTTTTGTAATTTAAGCTTCACGAAGTTTCATATAAGCGCCGCCTCTGGCTAAAATACAGCCGGTCTGATCGGAGAAGAAACTCTATATTTTGAAAGAAAAAGAGGAATGGATTCTTATCTTAAAGAAAAAAATTGGACAGGATCAACTGGATAATTAGGATAATGCGTCCTTCGGCCGAAAGACCCCGCGCCGCAGGCGAAAAAAAATCCTGATAATCCTGTAGATCCTGTCTAAATATACATAATAAAAATCGAATCCATTCCACATTCCTTTCATCTATTTCATATAAGATCGAACCGATGCCTCTTTTTGGCAACATTTATCGCTAATGTGCGTCCAGCAATGCCCGGGCAATTATCAGATCTTCCTCATCCGTGATCTTTAAGTTACGCCGACTGCCAGGGTGAATCACAACGGTTTCGTCTAACCGCTCGACCAGGGATGCATCATCGGTACCCTCGAATCCTTCCACCCTGGCCCGCCTGTGAGCTTTCTGAATCAGGTCATGGCGAAAGGCCTGGGGCGTTTGAGCCAGCCAGATCGTGTCTCTGGCAACGGTATTGACGATGCGTCCGGACCGATTGACGCGTTTGAGCGTATCATGGGCTGGAACGGCGAGGATACAAGCACCGAATTCCAGGGCGCCGTCGATACAGGCGTTGATTTCATCGGGGCGCACGAATGGTCGCACGCCGTCATGAATGACGACAATCCTGCAGTTGGAGCCGATTTGCTGTAAACCGTTGTAAACCGATGTCTGGCGCCGGTCTCCGCCGGGCATTAAGGTAACGTTGCGGGAGGATGGCATTCGATCGAGAATCTGGTTGCGGCAGTAGTCAGAATCATCCCGGGGTATGACCAGGTTGATCCGACTGACGCGCTCACACTCGCCAAAAACCCTGAGGGTGTGAGCTAAAATTGGCAAACCGGACAGGGGCAGATACTGCTTGGGCCGATGGCTCCGCATCCGGAGACCTTTGCCGGCGGCGACGATGATGGCAGTGACCATATTAACTCAAGTACCTCAACTCAACCGGCAGCGGAACGCCTTTGCCCATCGTATCCTCGCCGTAGTTCACGCCTGCCAGAATCTCAATGTCCTTTAAGGTTCGGGCATCACCCTCGAAAGCCACTTCCTTGAGATTCTCTTTCTGAATCTTGCCGCCGGCCCATTGAATATCGAGGACACTGCTGGCATCAAACCGGTCTTCACCAACGCACAATTCAACCTGTCCGCCGTAGTGCTGTACGATCTTGGCCACCAGCAGGCTCGGGCGGGCATGAAATCCGAGTTTTTGCGGAATCCCGACCTGAATACGCGCCCGTTCAATGTTTTCGTTGAGGATCTCTCCGGCCAACTCCCGGCCGGTCGTCAGAAAATGGCAGGCATAGAACAGGCCGTAATTTATAGTTCGGTCCAGCAGCAAGGATGGATTGATCAGAGAGGATAACCGCTCCTGAACCATTTTGTAGGTGTTCTTATAGCCGGCTTGATGTAGATGGCGTTCGTAAAAATGAAGCAATCGCCCAACCATTTGCAGCAAATGAAATACGACTGAAAAGAAACCGCGCAGCTGTTTTAGCTTGCGATTGCCGTAACGAAATCCGCCATGAATGACATAGGTATCAAACGAGGACTGGAGATTGTGAACCAGCATTTCATGGCGCCGGATCCCAACTTCGTTCACTTTGTCGGGGACGATCTTGACCAATTCATCCTTGTCATAGGTCTCGTAAAATTTAAGCTGATCGAAATCCTTGGTGATGTTGAGAAATTCGCTGGCAATCTTGACGATGTTTTTTTTCAGAAGGTCCTTGTCCTGATCATCAATGTCGTAGTGCAGCAGGTCCTCGGTCGTCGTGCTGGGAAAGTCATCGGCTTTAAAGTTGTCTTCGGGAATCGGTATGTTGAGCAGCCGGGCCTCTTCCAGAATGGCAGGCGCCATGTTGATCAGCGTGTCGGTTAGAAAATCGAGGGTGATATCCCCCTGCTTTTGAAAGTCGCCGGATTCGGGCAGGTCGTAGAAGAACAGGCGGTTGGATACGTGTTTTTGAAAATTGGCCGCCAGGCTCAGGTGCCGCACTGCAGCCGACAGCTCACGATAAAAATACCAGTATTTGTTGTTTTTGGCTCCGTGATAATCCAAAAAGTCCTCGAGCAGCATGGATGACGAAATTAATTTTGAATACAGCATTTTGGTGAACGTTTTTTTGGGATCAAGCGCTCCGGACAGATAGATGCAACACTTGAGATAATCGCGGGAGAAAAGCCGAACTTTCTTATCGAAGGCACCGCCGTCTGTGGTCTGAAACTGTTCCATGGGAAATAAGGGTTCTGGGTTCAGGGTTCTGGGTTCTGGGTTTAGGGTTCTGGGTTTAGGGGTTCAGAGGTTCTGGGTTCAGAGTTCAGCCCAGCCGCCGGCCAAAAAAAAGCCTGTTAAATCGAAAAAGAAACTCTATATTTTGAAAGAAAAAGAGGAATGGATTCTTGTTTTAAAGAAAAAAATCGGACAGGATCAACAGGATAATTAGGATAATGCGGCCTTCGGCCGAAAGGTCACTCGCCGCAGGCGAAAAAAATCTTTACCCCGTTAAATCATTACTCCGTGAAATATCTACAGCGTATAACAGCAGGTGCTATGTCCATATCAATAGTTCAAAAAACATTTAACTGGGGCTGATGATCATGTTGATCCTGTCTAAATAAAAATAATAAAAATCGAATCCATTCCATCATTCGACATTCGTCAATCGCCATTCGCCATTTATCCAGCATCCAGTATCAAGCATCCAGTATCCCGCATCCAGTATCGAGCATCCAGTATCGAGCATCCAGTATCCAGCATCAAGCACCCAGTATCCAGCATCAAGCACCCAGTATCCAGTATCCAGCATCAAGCATCCAGTATCAAGTATCCAGCAATCCAGATAAAGGTCGAAGCAACCCGTAAGCCGAATTCTGTTCCCGAATCGGGTCTCCCCGACGCGGGCAACGATCATTCATCTATGGATGCCGGTTACCCGGCACCTCATGCGACCTACCCGGAAGCTCGGGCGGGCCGCCCTCTGACGCTTCCCTATTTGGTCTTGCACCGGGTGGGGTTTGCCGAGCTTCCCCGGTCACCCGGGGAACTGGTGCGCTCTTACCGCACCGTTTCACCCTTACTGGCCCAAAAACAATAAGAATTGTTTTTGGGCTCAGCGGTATACTTTCTGTTGCACTTTCCTTCGTGTCACCACGACTCCACGTTATGGAGCACCCTGCCCTGCGGTGTTCGGACTTTCCTCCGGACAGATCAATCCATCCGGCGATCGTTTGAGTTACTCCGACCGTCCATTGCGGTCATCCACATAGAGTATTCTCTGGCAATTTGGACAATACTGCAAGCTGTCAAAACGATGTAATTCATTATACAGCTGCGGGGGAATATTCATATTACATCCCTGGCATACGGCGTCTGATACCGCCACAATCGCAACTCTGTTAGCTTGTTTGGCTTTGGTTTCCGTAAATTTTTTAAGCAGTTCAGATTCGATCCCCCGTGAAATATCATCACGGCTTGCATTAAGTTCAGTCAACTCCTTTTTGCCCTGTTCAGCTTGCGACAGGATTTCCTTTTTTTCAGCATTGGCCTGATCGAGTTTTGACGAATAATCGGATCTGACATCTCCAAGCTTTTTCTCAGCACTTTCAATGTGATCAAGGAACTCCAGCATATCATCTTCGATTTTGGAATTGATCGCTTCAAGGTCTTCAATCTCCTTCAGCGATGATTGATATTCCTTGTTTGTTTTTACGGACCGCAACTTTTCCTTACTTTTTGAAATGCGTTCCAGATTGATCTGAACATCAGTTTCACAGGTCTTATATTTCTGATTCAATTCATTGATAACCGCTTCTTCCTGTACGATTATCTTCTCAAAGTCTTTAACGTCG
>JASJCE010000509.1 GCA_030066155.1 Desulfobacterales bacterium
CTATCGCGACAAGAAAGACAGGGGACTGTTTATTCATTCCCTTTTGCAGCGGGGTCGGTTGTACGATTTGCCCCTTGCCTTTAAAATGAAAAACGGTACACCTATTTTGTGTGCAGTAACCGCCAAAGCGGTTCTGGATGATGACGGCGTGGTCGTCCATCTGGACGGTTTTATGCGGGATATCACCGGTCAGCTCGCATCTCCCGAAACCACCGTCCGCCTGGACGGAATCACGGACAGTGTGAACCATGCGGTTATTGCGTTGGACCTTCAGGGCGATCTGACGGATATCAATCGTGCCGGTGAGCAGCTGCTCGGATTTTCGCGTGAACAACTTCAGGGCCGGCCGCTTTCCGGCATTTTTGTGCCCCAGGACCGGGATTTTTTTCTTGTTTTTCTGTCTGATATTTTGAAAATCGGCCGCAATGAAGCCGTACTGGCTGTTCTGAATAGCGACCGCCAAAAGCTGTATCTGGATTGGCGTGCATATCTGGTTCGAACTGATGGTCGCCCTCACCACATCAAATGCATGGCTCGGGATGTCAGCGACCTGGTCAGTCGGCAGCGGGCGCGCAACAATGATGAGAAATTTCAGGGCGTGCTGGAAATGGCCGGAGGCGTGGCCCACAGCTTGAATCAGCCGTTGACGATTGTCAACAACCTGATCAACGAACTGCTGGCGCAAAAGCAGACGGATGATGCCACCTATCCGAAGCTGGTCAAAATGCAAAGTCATATCCACAAAATGAATGATATTGCAAAAAAAATTGGCAGTATAAAAAAATATGAAGCCATGGATTATGTCGCCGGCATCAAAATTGTCGATATCGACAAAGCCTCCTGGGCGCGGGAAACCGAGGGTAAGTCATGATCAAAACCGTACTGCTTGTAGATGATGATCAGGAAATGCTGCTGGCTCTGAAAGGTGGATTTACCCGTTACCGGGATTCGTTCGGGATCCAACTGGCTGCGGACGGACTCCAGGCGGTCGAGAAATTAAAGCAGAGTGTCATATCTCTGGTGGTGACCGACTTAAAAATGCCCGGTATGGACGGCTTTGAGCTTCTGGCCCATATTATGGAACATTACCCGGACATTCCGGTTATCATCATAACCGGCTACAGCACACCGGAAATGGAACGTCTGGCCCGGGAGGGAGGGGCGGTCGGCTATATCGCCAAACCCTTTCTGATTGAAAATCTGGCTCGCCAGATTATAGCGCGACTGAGCAAGGAATCGGAAGGCGGTACGCTGCACAATGTCTCCTCCGGCATGTTTTTGCAGCTGGTCGAAATGGAGCAGAAGACCTGCACCATTCGCCTGGAAGATAAGCTGACAGCGAAAAAGGGCATCCTCTTTTTCCAGAACGGAAAGCTGCTGGATGCCCGGGCAAATGATCTGATGGGGGAGAATGCGGCGTACGAGATATTCTCCTGGGACCAGGTGAATCTGTCCATTCAAAACGGGTGCGCCCTGAAAAAAAAACGAATTCACAGCGAGCTGCAGCATCTCATTCTCGAAGCTGCACGTCGCAAGGATGAAGGTATCGAGGAGACGGTGCCGCCGTCCGAATTGGAGGAGGTGGCACCTGTAGATGCGGACCCGAATGCCTATCTGAAAAGCATTCAGGAGAAAATCGAGATAGAGGTTGGTCCCGGGTGTGGGCTTGAAGACGTTTATCAGGATGATTCCTGGAGCGGTCTGATCTTCCAGTTCGCTAGAATCGGTGAGTATTTCAGCCTGGGAGAGTTGACACTGGGATACATCGACAAAGGCGAGAGAACGGACTACATCGTGTTGCCCGGGGAGAAAACCACGGTAATTTCTGTAAACCCCAAATGCCCGCGAGATAAAATGCTTGAAGTGCTGGGTGATTGAAAGGCCGGTATGCGCGAGCTGTTCGACGATATACTCAATATCGATGGCGTTAAAGGCGTGATGTTGATTTCATTTGGCGGTGAGGTCGTATTTAGAGACCTCCAGCAAATCGTTTTACAGGAGGCCGAGAATCGCAACTGGAAACTGTTTATCGAATCTATGGCCGGCATTCGCGAAACCGACCTGATATTCGAGAAAGGGCGATTGTACGTACGAAGAACCGACCTGGGGTATTTGATCATCCTGGTTGGATCCTTTGTCTCGATTGCTCTGGTGCGGCTGCAATGCGATATTTTGTTGCCATCGCTGAAGCCCGCCAAGTCCAACAAGGGTATCCGTCGACTATTTAGAAAAACGTGAGCCTCCCCACGACCCATACTGCAACCGGTCGATCGCGGGTAATCGAATGCTCCACGCCGTTGCATTGTGGCCGGATCGGCCTTGGAAGGCAAAACACATCAAGGGGTAAAATGTTTTAAAGACATCTGCCGTGCGGCCGATAGATGTTATAAGAGGGTAAATGAGTCTATGAGAACAGATATTGAATCCAGAATTAATGAAGCTGAAGTTTGCCGATCCATGGGATTGTTCGGCGATTCGCTGGGTATCTACGAAAGTATTCTGACGATTGTCCCACCCCAGGATGCCGAGACCCAGGATAGAATTCAAAAACGCATCAACCTGCTGAAAAAAGAAATGTCTGACAGCGAAGACAAGAAACCCAAAGCGGTTTCAGCGGAAGACATCTCGATGTTCAAGAAGACGTTTTCGACCCAGGGAGATGTCACCGAGATTCTGGACAGCGCCTCGGCTTTTCAGGAAATGGGGCTCCATGGTGAAGCCGTCGCCGAGTATGCGAAACTGTTCAAAGAGGAGTATCCCAAGGCCAAGATCGTCCCGCAAATGACCGAAAGCCTTTTGAAAATGCATTCGCCGGCTCGGGCGGTCCAGGAGTTCGAAACTATCGTCGAGCCGCTCAATCTTTCCAAAAAGGACTATGGCAAGGTTAAATTTCTGCTTGGACAGGAGCTCGAAAGACGGGAATATCGCGACCAGGCTCATGATCTGTACAAGGCGGCTACCGAACTGAATCCTGCGGATCCCGAGATTAAAAAGCGTTATGACGCCATCGCCGCGACCTTTGCCTCCGGTTCCAAGTATGACTACCTGCTGAGAGAAGAAATCGTTACCACCGATAAGCTGCAACAGGCGTTCGCGCTGTCCAAGAAAATGAATAAAAGTGTGGAATTCGTGCTGCTCGAGCACTTCCACATCAACAAAGAAAGCCTGGCGAAATCCTTCGAACTGTTTTACGGATGCCAGTTCCGGTCCTTCGACTCGTCCTTTCCCGTTCCGACCGAACTGCTGGGCAATCTAAAAAAAGCCTTCCTGCTCAATGAAATCTGGATACCGCTCAGCTGGAGCAATGAAGGCGTTGAAGTCCTGGTTGACGATCCCCGGGATCTGAATAAAACCGATAATATCCGGACATTGATGAAGACCCGCAAAATCAATTTTTCGGTGGCCATCCGGGAAGATATCCAGGAGTTCATCAAGCTGTTTTTCGACCAGAATCAGCAGGCTGCCAGCACTCCGACGGCAGACGATAACCTGGATGATTTTGATCTGATTCCGGATGTGGAATTCGAAGAAGAAGATGAAGATGATGATTTTGAGAGCGACGAAGCCGATGAGACCTCCAGCAAGGTGGTCAAGCTGGTAGATCAGGCCATTATTGCTGCCTACCGTAAGAATGCATCCGATATTCACATTGAGCCGTCACCCATCAGCAAAGCCACCACTATCCGTTTTCGCCTTGACGGTGTCTGTCAGGAATACATGAAAGTACCCAATTCAATGGTCCGGGGTATTATTTCCAGAATTAAAATCATGTCCAACCTGGATATCGCTGAACGACGCCTGCCCCAGGACGGTAAAATCAAATTTCGGCGTAAAGGTGTGCCGACTTTTGAACTGCGTGTGGCTACGTTGCCGACTGCCGGCGGGTATGAGGATGTGGTCATGCGTATTCTGGCATCCGCCGGAGCCATGGCCATCGACGAGATGGGGCTGACCCCGCGCAATCTGGATGTCATGCAAAGTATCATCCGCAAGCCATATGGGCTTATTCTGGCGGTCGGGCCCACCGGGTCCGGTAAAACCACATCGTTGCACGCCATTCTGGGCCATATCAATACGCCCGGTATCAAAATCTGGACTGCCGAAGATCCCATCGAGATTACCCAGGGCGGGCTGCGTCAGACCGAAGTCCGCCCCAAGATCGGCCTTGATTTTGCCAGAATGATGCGGGCCTTCCTGAGGGCGGACCCGGATGTCATTATGATCGGTGAAATGCGGGATGAGGAAACCGCCTCCATCGGTATTGAAGCGTCCCTCACCGGCCATCTGGTGTTTTCAACCCTGCATACGAACAGTGCGCCGGAAACCATCACCCGTTTGCTCGATATGGGGTTGAACCCCCTTAACTTCTCCGATGCATTCCTGGGGGTTCTGGCGCAACGGCTGACCCGCCGGCTGTGTAAGGACTGCGCCGAAGAAAACCCGGTGACTGAGGAAGAATTTGAAATGGTCGTCAACGAATACGGCAAAGCGCATTTTGCCCAAACCGGCATCGAGTACTCGAGTGAAATGACCCTCTTCCGGCATGTGGGCTGCGAAAAATGCTCCGGCACCGGCTACCGCGGCCGGATGGGCATTCACGAGCTAATGGAGGGCACTCCTAAGATCAAGTTGATGATTAAACAGCAGGCCAACACCGAGAAACTCTTTGAACGCGCCATGAAAGAGGGAATGCTGACCCTGAAGCAGGACGGCATCCTGAAAGTGCTCAAAGGGCACTCCGATATGGAAGAAGTGCGACGGGTTTGTATCAATTAATTAATCCGCCGACCTTTTGTTGTGCCGAAAAATCTGCAATTATCCTGCGAAGTGCAATAAACTAAGGTATCCAGGTTTCAGGGCAAATAATTTAGGAATTGCGAATTCAGGAATTCAGGAATTGAAGGTATTCTGTCGATCTAATATGAGTAAATATTCGAATTCCTCAATTCTTTAATCCCTAAATCCATCAATCAAGGAGTGCTGAAACCCGAAACCTGACACCTGAAACCTTTTCTATTATGTTGATCGGCTCGGAAGAATGGTCGGATTTGATCATTGAGGGTGCGGCCGCTTTTGACGTTGTTCTGAACCGCACCCACACCCGCCAATTTGCCCTCCACGCCAGTGAACTGGTCCGGTGGAATCAAAAATTCAATATTACCGCCATCACCGATCCACTTGAAATCGCCGTCAAACACTTTCTGGATTCCCTGGCAGTCGTTCGCCTGATACCGGCCAATGCCAAACTGCTGGATATTGGTTCCGGTGGGGGCTTTCC
>JASJCE010000510.1 GCA_030066155.1 Desulfobacterales bacterium
AGAATACCCGGATGATAATATTTACAATACCTCAACACGATACGGCGGCGGTGACCTGTCACTGATATCCGTGGATTTTCCGGAAACTCTCAACCACTTCAATACCGGATTCTACTACCTGTGGCCGGCGGCTTTTTCAGATGATAGATAACCCGGCTTCGCTTTCAGCTACGACTCGACACGTCGAGCTACGCCGCGGCACGCAGAGGTCAGAAGTCAGATGACAGAAGTCAGACTTCAGATGTTAGAAATCAGAGGTCGGATCACAGAAGGCAGATTGTTGCATTCGGAATTCGGACCCGGCGTCGTCCAAAAATCACGGGACTATGCCGCGGCAGGGATTCGGAAGTCGGGTTTCTAAATATGTTAAGCCAGGTTTATGATACAATTAGTATTTCCCACTCTATGATAGTTAAGGGGCTTTAGGAACCAATTTTTATGTAAATGAATCCGTTTCAAGTCACCGACTTTCCATATTTGGCGCTCTGCTCCATGCACGCTGCACCATAACCATTCTATCCGCCTCTTGACTTCCAAAACGATATCTTGTTATGAAAATCTGTCTTTGGTTATACCTTGGGAGATGATGATAAATAGTGCTTAACGGCGGAGGAGGTAAAATGTTGTAAATGGTTTTAAACATCCCGTATCTCGTTCATGAGTGCGGGATGTTTGATTTTGGAATAACGGAAATGATGTATTTTATTAACCTTAAAAAGGAGGTGTGCCAATGAAGCGAATTAAAAATGCATCCCCGAAGGCGGTTCTGATTGTGTTTGTGATCGGGACGCTCTGTCTGGCCGGTTGTGCCGGAGTGATGTCAAAGGGGGCTCCGGAGACAGTCAACTGCAACGCCAAAATCAGCTGGGAAATTGTTAAAGAGGCAAAATTGACCCAATTCGACTGTGCCATCGGAACCCACGGAGGGCAAACGTCGCTAATCTTCAATGTCGGTATCGAAAATACCACGGAAACTCCCCTGCGTTACCGGATCAATATCTTCCTGGAGGATATGGACCGGGCATCCGGCCATCTGGTGCCGCGCAAGGGTAAACCACCGGTGCTGGAACCCGGCAAGTCCGCCAGCGTCAAAATACCTTTTATTGGTACGGAACAGGAATCCAAGAAAATTCTCGTTGTCGTGAAAACCATCAGTATCGATTAGAAGCCTGGCGCTAAGTATTCTTAACATTCATATTTGATATAGCCCCAAAAATGCGCAAAGAACATAAAAATAAATTCTCACTAGCTGTAAATTCCATAGGTTGCGTATTCGAAATACAGGGAATTTGACTTTTTACGAGACCGTAATATTTAAATCTTCAATCTTCAATTCCGGTTTTACCGGACGTAAAGGAGGATTTAGCATGAAAATACTCAGCACGAAACTCGGCTTGATCGGCATACTGCTATTGTGTTCCGTCTTTATTATCACCGGGTCCGCTGCAGCGCGCACCCAATTTATTTCTATCGGAACCGGAGGCACAGGCGGCATCTATTATCCGTATGGCGGTGGAGTTGCCGAAATCTGGACTAAATATGTTAAGGACGTCAGGGCGGTTGCTGAAGTGACCGGCGCCAGCGTTGAAAATGTCAAACTGGCCCATAAGGGAGAAACCGTCATCGGGGAGGTGATGGGTGATGTAGCCGTGGCCGGCCTCAAAGGCTTGTCTAAGTTCAAAGGCAAAAAGCATGATATTTTATCCATGGCGATCATGTATCCCAACCTGCTGCAGGTTGTAACTTTGAAAAAAAGCGGCATTACCAATATTGAGCAAATCAAGGGCCGCAATATCAGCTCCGGAAGTCCCGGCAGCGGAACCAATTTTATGGCCGAAACCGTGTTCAAGGCCTTAGGTATTCCGCTGGATTCATACAACGACAGCCGTCTGTCGTTCACCGAGAGTGCCAACGCCCTGAGGGACGGCACCATCGATGTCGGGGTCTGGTCCGTGGGGCCCGGCACCAGTTCAATTCTGGATTTGGCCACCACTCATGATATCCACATTATTTCGTTTACATCGGCCCAACAAAAAAAGATCCTGGCCGCCAACAAAGAATATTCGGCCGTTGATCTGTCCGGAGGCGTTTATCGGGGCGTTGACAAACCCGTTCCGACCATCGGTGTTTGGAATGTGATGATTTGCCAGAGGTGGCTTGAAACAGATTTGGTCTACAATCTTGTGAAAGCACTTTACGAGCATCAGGATTACTTGATCAAAATACATCCCTCGGCTGCCTACACGACACCGGAGAATGCCGTGAAATATTCTCCGATTCCTTTGCATAAAGGCACATTAAAGTACTTGAAGGAAAAAGGGATTTCGGTTCCGGCCAACCTGTTGCCGTAAATAATGGCCGTGGAGTGATGGAGTATCGGGAATGGTGGATTTACATCAATTTTAAATTAGCGGTACCTCCATTTGAAATAAACTCGAATATCGAATGGCACAATATCCGTTTTGTCTCTCTTGGGTTCGGATCGGGACGATTGGATTCATTAGAGGCGGCCGGCTTCCGTTTCTGCTGGCCGCCGGAATCGTCCTGTCATTGATTGTGGCGCTCGCTTTAACATCCGCTGGTCTGGAGCTGCGGGTTGTGCCGGTTAAAAGCGGCCAACCTTTGCTGGTATTGCCCATGAAACCGGGCGAGCGCTTCACCCTGCATTATTACCATTCAGTTGAAAACGCCCCCATCTGGGAAGTGCACAGCCTGGATGATAAGGGGCGTATTTACATCGAAGAAGAGCGATATCTGAAATTCGGTGCCGGGATGGGGAAAATGCCGGGTGTCGGCCGCATGGTCCGACGCGGCCCATATGAAGTGATTGAGAATATGCACAGGCCCACCGGTGATTTTGTTTTGCGGATCGGCAGCCCAGGTGTGGATCACACCATTTTATGGCGAGATCACAGCGTGAACCTGTCGGCAATGGCACCGCATGTAGCGGTCGAATTTTCCGCCCGACCGGTCAGCCGGCTCTATATGTATTGGCGGCAACTGTTCCCGCATCCGGCTACGCCACGATGAAATGAGCTAAAATTCAAAATGACTAAAATGAACTAAAATTTTAGTATTCTGTCAATTTTATAAAAATAGAATGAGCGAAGCGTTGCCATAATTTTAGGCACTTTAGGCAATTTAGATCATTTTAGGCATTCTTGTGTTTAACAATATCAGCCTGTTATGACAGACACCAAAAGTAAAGATAAAAACGACAAAACAGAATTAATATGACCGAAACGAATCAGGGGGAATCCATTACCCGAACAGCCTGGGTTATAGCAAAATGTCTCACAGTCATCGGTGTGGCGCTGAGCCTGTTTCAGCTTTATACTGCGGGCATCATCGCCATGACGGCCATGCGGCACCGTTCGGTATTCCTGACCTGCATCCTGGTGATGGCCTTTCTAACCAAACCCCTTTACAAAAAGGCCCGCAAAGATCAATTCAATTTTGCTCAGGTGATCGATCTGGTGTTGATCTTGATTTCGATTGCCGTCGGCCTTTACATCTTTATTGATCTGCAGGGCATTTTCGAACGCCAGGGAGATTGGAGCCCCTGGGATATCCGCGTCGGCATCACCCTGGTCCTGCTGGTTCTGGAGGCCACCCGCCGGGTGATCGGACTGAATCTGATGATTATCGCCAGCCTTTCGCTGTTGTTCGGCTATTTTGGCCCGTACATGCCGGAGTTGATTATTCATAAAGGCTACAGCGTGGAGCGCATCGCCACCACCCTGTCGCTGACAACAGAAGGTATATTCGGGCTGCCCCTCGGTGTGGCATCCACCTTTGTCTTCATTTTTATTCTGTTTGGCGCTTTTCTGGATAAAACCGGCGCCGGAAGTTTCTTCATCAATCTATCCTATTCGATTACCGGCCGGTTCTCCGGCGGTCCTGCCAAGACGGCTGTTGTCGCCAGCGGCTTTATGGGTTCGGTGGCCGGCAGTGCGGTCGCAAATGTCGTGGCGACGGGATCTTTTACGATTCCGATGATGAAGAAGATCGGCTACCGCAAGCACGTCGCTGCGGCGGTGGAAGCGGCGGCCTCCACCGGCGGCCAGCTGATGCCGCCCATTATGGGTGCCGGTGCTTTTCTCATGGCGGAATTTACCCAGACACCCTATCTTGAAATTATCAGAATTGCATTGATCCCCGCGGTTCTATATTTTTTTTCGGTTATCCTGTTCGTGCATTTCGAGGCCCAAAAGCAGGGCATCTGGGGCCTGCCCAAAGAAGAGCTGCCCAATTTCGGCGAAACCGTAAAAGAGGGCATCCATTTCATTCTTCCGGTTGCAATCCTGGTGACGGTTTTAATCATGAACTACAGCCCCATGATGGCCGGATTTATTGCGATCCTGGCGGTGTATTTCACGGCCCTGCTGCGCCGCCGGTCGCGGATATCCCTGGCAACCCTCGTTAAAACCCTGGAGTTGGGAGCGCGCAATGCGATTGTTGTGGCCGTGGCCTGTGCTGCCGCCGGCATCATTGTGGGGATCGTGAACCTGACTGGAACCGGACTGCGGTTTTCATCCCTGGTGGTGTCACTCTCCCAAGGGATACCGCTGATTGCCCTGATACTGGTGGCTCTGACCTCACTTTTGCTGGGCATGGGACTGCCCGTCACCGCTTCTTATATTGTCCTGATTATTCTGGCGGGGCCCGGCCTGATGGATCTCGGGATACCCTTGCTGACGGCTCATATGATTGTATTCTGGTACAGCCAGGATGCCAATGTGACACCGCCGGTGGCACTGGAATCATTTGCCGCATCCGGTATCGCCGGCTCAAGCCCCATGAAAACCGCCTTTACCTCTTGGAAGCTGGCCAAGGGGCTTTACATTCTGCCCATTATCATGGCGTATCATCCGCTGTTGCTGAACGATACGACCGGACAGGTCGTTCTGACGGTGATCCTGTCTACCCTGGCGATAATTTCCTTTGTGGTCTGCATGGAGAGATACTTTTTGACCCATATGACCTGGACCGAGACCGTGCTGCACGGCGCCACAGCCGTGGCGCTCATCTGGAACTACCGGTTGGTCAATTATATCGGTGTTATTTTATTTGTAATTCTCGTTGGTTTTCAGATTATTCGACGAAAAAAGCAAAATTCCATGAGTGGTATTTGAAGCAGGGCTAAAGCGGTTTTTACTTCGTATTCGCTGCAGCAATCAGACCCTCTATAATTTCTGTTTCAGTTTTACCAGTCTGGTCTTTCATTTTTTTTAAGGTATCTACGGTTTCAGGCTTGAACCTATACGTTTTAGGTA
>JASJCE010000058.1 GCA_030066155.1 Desulfobacterales bacterium
TGCGATCCAGTGCGTTAACTTCTGAAACTACCGAGTCCGCGGCCTCTTTGTTGCTGTGATAAGTAATAATGACATCCGCCCCGTATTCGGCCAGGCGCAAAGCCGAGTTCTTTCCCAACCCGCGGCTCCCGCCGGTTATCAGTGCTATTTTATTTTCAAATTTCATGATGAAATCCTTTCTATATGTTTAAACCAGTACAGAGAAGTTCAACTCTGCGAAGCATAAAATCATGTTGAGATTTTCAGTAGAATTAATTTAGGAATCCCGAATTTAGGAATTTAGGAGGAATCAATTTAGGAATTGCGAATTTAGGAATTTAGGGATTAGTGGAATTCTAACTATTTTAAATGATTTATCCTTTAATTCCTCAATTCCTGAATCCCTCAATTCCTCAATTTCTAACCTGAATCCCTCAATCGCTCAATTGATGGTTGCTGACACCTGAAACCTGACACCTCAATGTGAGGAGTAACAGTTTCCATACATTTTTCCAGCACTCCAATGCTCCAGTACACCTACACTCCAACACTCCGATGCCTGTATTCACTTTATCAGTTTTCTGAATCGTGCTGTCGCTTGCCAGGAGACAATCATTTTGCCCTTATACATCCTCATGCTGATGAGGTACTTTCCCATGAGGATGTATGTGCCGATGTTCATGAACATGAGCGTCATCTTCAAATTGGATTTTGCCGTCTGCTATGGTGCATATTTTATCTGTCGTATAAAGTGCAAAATCGATATCGTGGGAGATGATGATGTAAGACAGGTCAAGGTTGGAAATGATTTCAGCAATTTTTTTACTGGTATCGACGTCGAGTGCATTGAGCGGCTCATCCAGGAGCAACACTTCCGGTTCCATGGCCAGGACCGTAGCTAACGATACCAGCCGTTTTTCCCCGCCCGATAACTTGAAGGTAACCCGGTCTTCAAATCCGGCCAGCCCCAGATCGGCAAGGGTCTGTCGTGCAATGTCGATGGCTTCGTCTTTTGGTTTGCCCAGGTTCAACGGACCGAAAGCCACGTCCTCCAGCACCGTCGGACTGAAAAGTTGATCATCCGGGTCCTGGAACAGGAAACCGATTCGCTGCCGGGCCTCTTCAAAATCTTTGGAATGGGCGACTTCTTTGCCAAACAACTCGATGGTTCCCGAGGTGGGAGTGGTCAATCCCATGACGATGTGGAAAAACGTTGTCTTGCCGCTGCCGTTGGGCGCGATCAAGCCGACCCGATCCCCTTTGTAAAACTGAAAATCCAGATCTTCCAGTACCGTCCTGCCGCCCGGGTAGCTGAAACTGATATTGTGGAGATTGATTATAGGTGCTGTTGTATTCATGACATTCATCGATAGATCCACTCAAAGTAAATTAAAAAGATAATAATACCGGACATAATGATTGCAAAGATCCACTCGCGTTTACCGGATGCGAATTCATGCAGATAGTAAAATTTGCGTCTAAAACCCCGGCAGAGCATGGCTTTATAAACCCGATCGGCCCGCAGGGTCGAGCGCACGAGCAGCATCCCGACAATGTTAGCATAGGTTTTATAGGTATGCAGATTGGTTCCCGGCTGGAAGCCTCGCATTCGCGCGGCACGGATTAAACGCTGGTATTCCTGATCGATTAAAAAAACATAGCGGTAGGTCATTAGGAGTAAATGGACAATTTTATCCGGCATCCGCAGCCAGTTGAGGGCATAGCCCAGGATCGAGAAATTCATGGTGGCGACCAACGCAATCAATGCCATGACAATGGCATTGGACTTCAGGGTAATTTGCGCTGCTATTACCATACCTTCGGTATAAACCGGCAACGGGCCGAGTTTAAAGGCAATGGATCCGTGAAATGTAAGGGGAAGCACCAGCCAGAGCAGCACAATGAAAATGTTGACTGCCAGGAGCCGTTTCAGAATTTCCCGGGCGGATAATTGGGCCAGGAAAACCAGTGAAGATGATATGAAGATGGCGGAGATTAAAACTTGAAAATCACGCGATAGGGCGACGACGATGGAATAAAGACCGGCGAACAATACACGGACGCGAGGATCCATTTGATGTAAATGTGATTTGCCTGCAGCAAACGGTTCCCGGAGCATGACGGTCGCTTATACTTTCTTTTTGCGGTTTTGAATGTAAGCGGCAATGCCGACCAGCCCCAAAATGTAGCCGATGCCTGCAAAAATGTCGCTGACACCGGGCCCCTTCTGCTGCATCTCGGCCAACGTTCTGTTAATCGGCTGCAGCTTTCGATCAAGCACGGTTTCGATGATGTTTTCCAATTCTTTAACGTTGATATCTTGGCCCGACGCCACGGCATCCGAACGGCCGGATGTATTCGCAACAGCGCTCTGAGGATCTGAATACAGGCGTTTTGAGCCGGCGGGTTTTATTGCCGTCTCCGACGTCAGGCCCTGCAGTTCCGCCTCCCGGACCGTCCACTGGCCCTGATGCCCCTGGCCGGCCATGACGATGATTCTAAGATCGGACTGTTTTGGCACCTTAAACGAGAACGCCCCGTGTTCATTGGTTAAACCCGAGATCAGTTCGACACCCTGGGGGTCCGTGACGACAACTTTGCCGGCCTTGACTTTCTTGCCGCCGGAAAATTTACTTTCGACGTGGATCTTATCACCTTCCACCCAGGCAAACACATTTACGCGGTGGGCTAAGGCGGAATCGGCGACTGAGGCAAGCGCAGCCAGGCATAGGGTTATGAGGATAAGTATTTTAAATTTAGCTGTCATCATTGTGATCCGCCTATAGGTTTCAGGTGTCAGTGTTCAGTGTTCAGGTGTCAGTGTTCAGTGTTCAGGTTTCAGGTGTCAGGTTTCAGACGACAGAGGACAGATGTCAGATGACTGAAAACGGATTACAGATAGCAAAAGGTAAAAAAGCATATATAAATCTTATCCCGATATTTTCCTATAACCTTTGCCGTCTGTCGTCTGGTTTCTGATGTCTGATGTGAGGCCACATCCAAGACCGTATGAATGCCGCTAAGACACGAAGAAAAAAATACTGATCAATCAACAATAAGTGTCTGTCTTCCGCAATCCGAAATCTGAAACCTGAACACTGACACCTGAAACCATCTTTCTTTGCCGTATTCCCTCTATCTCGTCTGTTGTCCGGATTTCGGATGAAATTGAACTATCCGGGAAAGCCGGGTAGCATTTCCGGCCGCACCTTGCGCAAAAAAGCCACACAGGCCGCGGTGATGATGCCTTCGATAATCATCACCGGTATATGAGCGGCGATAATCAATCCGGAAACCTCCAAGAAATTTTCCTCTGTAAAAATCAGGGCCAAACCGACAATGACGCCGCTGAGGAGAACCGACAGAAGACCGGTAGAAAAGGCGGCAATCGCAGCAGTTCGGCCGCTTTTGTGAATCAGGCGCCCGAAAATGAGATAACAGGATACCGCCGGCAGTGCCATGATAAGCGTGTTGATGCCAAGGGTGGTGATACCGCCGAATTGGAAAAAAACCCCGTGCAGGATCAATGCAACCAGGATTGCAGGGACTGCAGCCCAGCCAAGCAAAATGCCCACCAATCCATTTAGAATTAAGTGCGCATTCGATGGACCGATTGGAACATGGATGAGCGATGCCACAAAAAAAGCCGCAGATAACATTCCGGCCTTGGCGATATGATCATAGTCGAGTTTTTTGAGGCCTATGCCTGTGCCGACTGCCGCCAGGGCGGCACTTGATATCAGCACGGGACCGGAGAGTACACCTTCTGAAATATGCATGGCGGAATCATCTCAGATCTTGAATTAAAAGGCAACCCGTAATATAGAAGAAACGGCCTGCCACCGGGGCAGAAGTAAATGGCGCTGCCATAGGTGAAATCTGTTCATGGTTTCAGGGTAATTAAATTGAAGGTATTGCGAATTCAGGAGTCTTAGCATAAAATTCGGGCGTTAGAATTCGGCTGTCATCCGGATTCCGCCGATGACACCGTCGATGTCGTCATCACTATTGTCTCGATTTTCGTCAACGTACTGAAAGTCGAGCGTGGCCGCGAACATGTCGGTGAACACCACCCGCCAGTAAACTTCAAATACCTGGTCATCGTCAAATTCGCTGTCATTGTCACCATGCAGGTAGGCGTAGCCGATGCCGATGTTATCCTGCTCGCGTCCGTACCATGAGCCGAGGATATTGATGCCGCCGGAATAGATGGCGTCGAAGTCGATCAGCGCCGAGTCATCCTGCCAGCCGAAACGGATCCAGGCACCGAAAATATCGCCCAGCTCCTGGTCGAAGGAGAGAAATCCGGCCAGACGGCGTTCATCGTCCCCGTCTTCGTCGCTAAACTTTTTGGTGGTCCAGTCAACAATCGCCCGATAGTTTCCCTCACCCAGAGCGTTGTCCCATTTATAAGCGACCTGACCGGCGTAGTAGTGGTAATTTCGGCCCTCGTCGTTTTCACCGACATTCAATCCCACACCCGTGATATCGAAATTGCCGATCTCCCACTCAATGGCGCCGCCGATATCGAAGGACGGGAAGAAACCGTTGGGTCCGTTCACCAGGGCTTCGTTCATGAACTGGGTGAACTCGTCGTTGGCGTAGGCATTTTCATCCACATAATCGGTGGAGTCGATGATGCCGCCGGTCAGCCCCAGGGTATGGCTTTCGCTGAAATTAAAGGTGTATTTGTACCAGGCGGTCAGCAGATAATCCCGGTTGCGGCCGTTGATGTTTTTGTAATCGTCTTCCGTGTTGGCGGCCCAGGGCGCCAGGCGGAGATTGCTTACCTCCTTGAGGCCGTTTCCGGCGCCGAAGCCGAACTTGGCAAACAATTCGTTGCTGTCGTTGGGCCGAAAGCTGAATTCCGGTTCGAAGTTGACGGCACCGCGGCCCTTGTTGTCATCGCCATCCAGCCATTGATATTGATAGGCACTGCCGATAATTCCGCCGATGGAAAACTTCTCGGTGAGGTCATAGCCCCACACCGAACCGTGCAGGAACAACACCAAAACCAACGCCATAAATCCAGTAGGCACTCTTAAAATAAAACATTTCCTCATTTTACACGCCTCCATTCTGATTACACCTACATTTCTCTCAATTTGAAGCCTCATAGGGACACTGCCGACGGTAGGGAGTGGTCGGTCTGATCAAAAAAAACTCATAAGTCACCGCAGAATTCGCACAGAACGCTGGAGTTAAGGGTTTTAAATAATCTCTGTGTGGCTCTCTGCAATTCAAGCTTTTAATAAGATTGTTTCATTAGCGTTATCACTTCATGTCGTGGAAGTAGACCCAAATCACCGCTCCCAGCTCGACGTCTTTTTCTTGACCCTGATGCGGCAGCTTGTAATCGGCGCTGTTCAGAGCAGCAAAGCCCCACCAGCCGGAAACCGGTGCGGCATAGGTGAACACGCCGTTTACATCGGCTTTGACGGTCTGGGTGATCATATACTCTGTGGGGGCCGTATGTATTTTATTTTGGTTGTAGTATTCGACTTCGACTTCGGCAAAGGGCACGGCCTTGCCATCCAGTTTGACGATCCCCTGGAAGATATTGCCGGCATACAGACCAAACGGTTTGGACAGGGGAGCGATCTCGGTCTTGAGGCCGATCTCCGCATCCCAGCCCTCGTCGTCCCCGAAGGCGGTTACGACCGTTTTGGTATAGTGGATGATAAATGAATCTTCAGCCGGTTCCCAGTAGGGTTCAGGCTCCATGTAAAACATGTAAACACCCGGTCGTTGAATCGGATATTGTGTCTGCCAGGCCTGGTGACCCATAACCTGAATTGTTTTAAGCGAGTCCAGCAGGCTCTCCTGCCTGCCGCCGACCACCACATTGAATGATTTCGGCTTGACCAGTTCCATCCCCACCATTTCAAATGGATGCGAAAACGACAATATGACCCTGATACTGCGGTTATCGTCCTGCATTACCATGGTATCGGATGGGATCACCATGCCGAAATGCGACCAGGCTCGGGGGGCTGCCACTGTAAGTATTAACAGAACAAAAAGAATGGCTGTTTGGCAGGTTTTCATTTTTTCCTCCTTTCTATTTTCATGTAAATCGATAGAGTGGATTTCTGCAAAAAAAAACCACGAGAGCTCCCCCTTAATGGGAGATTCGCCTTCGTGGCTTTAGGTATACTGTAGTATCGAAATTAAATCTGCTTATTGCGAATTTCGAAGTCGTCCATCGGATGGCAGACTGGCGAGGTTTCTTACCTCGAATTGGTGTGATGGTAACAAAAATCCAATAGCAGTGTCAAACTAAAAAAGCTAAGCGACAAATGGTAAGCTCCGATTTTGGCGGAGCAAAACCTAAACCGGATAAGCCGGAACTAAAAAAGAGAAAATGATCACGAAATCACGGAAACGTGAAAAAAGGACGCGATAGATTTCGTGCTTTCGTGATGAAGATTTTTTTATCATTAAATGCAAAGAAAATTACATTTAGATATTAAGTCCTATTCTTCGAAAATAATTTCATGATTGACCAGGTTCATCTGTTTGAGTCTGCCCTTGACGGTTTTCTGGCTTCCGTATATGTCTACCAGCAGGTAACCGTCATCCTGCGGTTTTACCAAATCGACGGATTTTAACACGAGCTCTTTTTTATCATCTCGTAAGATATAGGCATCGGCTTCACACATCACCTAAAACCTCCTGAATCTTTTCATTGACGGCGCGCTTCACCAAGTGGGGCAGCGATTCTCGCTCAAAACCGACCAGGACCACCGGCTCCTGAGTGAGCGGTAGCAAGACTTTCGTTACCGGACAGGTCATGATGGCTTCGGCCATTTTGGGCGTTACCTCCCCCAGCATGGCATTGGGCCAGGTAATCGAAATCGGACCCGCAACGAGATCGGCTGTCAGCACAGTTTGAACAATGGCGTTTTCACCAGCCGCACAGCGGTTGGCACCGGCTTTCAGCATCTGAGCCGACGCAATTGCATTGGTTCCCAGTCCGATCAGTTCGACCGACTCTCCATAGGCTTCCTTTATGCTTTTTATCAGGGTCGCCCCGATACCGCCACCCTGACCGTCAATAACACAAATTCGCTTCATTGTCTTTATTAGAGGGTATCGAGTAAATCCTTCAATAACTGCTTCCAGCTGACCTCCAAAGTCATTTTTCAACTGTGAAGAAGTAGGTCAAAAAAGAAAATGAATTTACACAATCTCATGCAGCTTTCCTGGATAAAATACCCGGGCTCAAATGTCAACCTATACCGATTTCGCGATTTTCATTGCTTATTGCAATGGGAAGGCCTGAAGCTCTCGTTTGGCCGCCGATCGTATTCGCTGAATATCTCCAGATGCTATTCTTTATAGGGCTCGATAATGTTGGCTTGTATGGAATATCCTACGTCGACGTCGGCCGAGCCGTCGACCAGATAGAGATTTTTTTCCATTGATTTTGCAGTGATCACTCCCGTAACCCATACCGGATCGTAGAGATTTCTACTCTGGTAGCTTTTATTTTGTACGATTTTGACGTAAATAATCTGATTTGGGGGCGGCGGTGGAACGTGAATGCAGGCGCCGATATACGGTACCAGTAGAAACTCGGTTACTTTTTTAGCGGACACCTCCAGCGGCAGCAGATACCCCGGTATGCGGACCCGCTGGTCGTTGAGGCCCTCGACGATGGATGTTTGCAGTAGCTTGCGCTTGGCCATCAACTCATTGATGTCGATACCCGCTTTTCTCAATTGAGGGATTGCTGCGTCCACCTCTTTGTAAAATTCTTCGGTATCCGGTCCCCGTTCCGGCAGTGAGTCGAGGGTATTGATCACCCAGTAGACCAGATCCTGCTGCTCTTCGGTCATGTTTGCAAGCGGGTCATCCGCCAAAAGATGGGCCGGCACCAGATCGTTCCACGACAGCTGGCGGGGCTTTTCCGCCGCCGCCGGGAGATAGTGAAGGGTACAGGCGATGATGATGAGAACACGTATGAAAGTTTTCATGTTTGTCCCTATATCAGAATTTAGGGATTTAGATTAGAAATTGAGGAATTGAGGGATTCAGGTTAGAAATTGAGGAATTGAGGGATTCAGGAATTTAGGAATTAAAGGATAAATCGTTTAAAATAGTTAGAATTCCACTAATTCCTTAATTCGTAATTCCTAAATTGGTTCCGCCTAAATTCCTTAATTCACAATTCCTAAATTGATTCTATCTAAATTCCTTAATTCGCAACACCTAATATGAAACTTCGTATAGCTTAAATTGCAAAAGATCGAACGTCCAACGTCCAACGTCCAACATCGAACGTCCAATGTGGATGACGCTGTGCTTACTCGATTTTAATTGATGAACAAATTAAAGCCTCCAGTGTGCGTGTGTCCGAGCTTGTCGAATGGCAGTCGGGTCGAATTCTCAAGGGTGGATTCGCTGGAGCAACACCGGCATTGCATCTTGTTCATTTTTAGATCGATAGAATACATTATTCGACGTTGGACGTTGGACGTTCGATGTTGGATGTTCATTAGTTTCTTCTCCGATCAGACTGGCCGCTTTTTCAGGCCAGAGGTGCTGCTCCCCGTATGAAATTAAAAGGAATGACGAATGACGATTGAAGAATGACGAGTGGTGGATGCCACTTGGCTTTACTCTTTTAACAAATAAAACAGCAAGAATTCCTTAATTCGACATTCGTCAATTGTCACTCGACATTCCAACGTCTGGCCTCTGACCTCTGCCACTCGACATTCCAACGTCTGGAGCCTTAGTTTGCCTTTTTGGAAGCAGTGCTTTTGGTTTTCTTCTTTTCCTTCTGGTTGAATTCTTTTTCAGCGATCATGTCTTCAAGTTCTTCCTTGGCCATTATCAGCTCTTTCAACGTCATTGATTGGGGATCCTTATCCATCGATGAGGAGAGTTGAATGCCGTACTTGCCTAAAAAAGCGTCTACCTTGGATTGGTTGCGTTTGTACAGATAAAATCCGAGCGCGCTGGCGCCGATGCCGACTGCAAAACCGGTGATGTGTTGCGAATTAACTGCCATTCTTTCCTCCTTCTAAATGTTGATGCCGTCTATCTTTCAACTTTGAGATAAAATCCTTTTTCAATATTTTCAAGCCCCTCGATAATATCATCGTGGGATTCGGCCACCTGCTCCATTTGTTCGATGAGGGTGTCTTCAATTACCATCCCCAGGTTCATTTGCCTGTAAGCTTTGTAAAGCATGCCGGGCAGGGAGTGAACCGTTTTGACCAGCCAGTTGGCTTCATTTTCATTTCTGACGGTAACTTCGTATTCGCAATGGTGAATGTCACAGGTGGGATCCGTTACTTTGGGTGTCACCACCAGAGAGTTCACGGGAGATTCCAGCAGGTGACGTCCAAACGTCAGAAACCAGGTGATCGTTGAGGCTTTTAACACATCGCCGCGAAAGAATGACAGCACCAGGTAATAAACTGAAAATACTTCCGGATGGAAGGATCCTTTTTCGCGGAAATCCTCCACAACGTGCTCCATGACGGAGGCCAGTGTCGTTCCGCCCGCAATGTATTGAAGGATGATGGACTCCCGATTTCTTCTCGAAAGCAGGTACAGTAAGTGATTGACTGCCAGGACTGCGAATGCCAGAGCCGACAATGGACCGACGGACTGATTTTTTTTCTGAATTCGAATCCGGACCGGCGACATATCGAAATCCTGCGACAACGACAGGCCAGCTCTTAACAGAATTTCCTGTGCCGTAATTTCTTCCTCGTTATAGAAAACGAGTAAATTCTCACTCTCTGCAGTGTAATGGATAGATTCGATTCCCGCGTGCTTGCGAAGGTTTTCCACCATGCGCTGCGACAGTTTTGGAGCATGGGAAAACCGCACTCTGATGCGGCCCGGCAGCCGATGGACAACAATCAATTCCAGTTGAGAGCTCATATCAAATATCTTTCGATATATCCGTGATGAGAATTCTTCCCGAGTTCATTACCACTGCGATGGTGGTGGCATTGTGAAGCACGGCGGCCCAGATAACCGGCAGAACCCCCATTGATGCCAGAATCAGTCCGACCGAGTTGACAACGATAGCTGTGGCGAAATTCTGCTTGATGATTTCCATGGTTTTCTGAGACAGACCGATGATTCCCGGCAGATAAAGCGGGTTGTTGCTGTTGATGGCGACGTCAGCCGTCTCTATACTGATTTCCGTGCTGCCCCTTCCAAGTGAAATCCCGACATCGGCGTAGGCCAGGGCCGGTGCATCGTTCACCCCGTCACCGACCATCACGACGCTGTTGCCTCTGGCCTGCTTGCGCAGTACCATATCGGCTTTGTCTTCGGGCAGCACCTGGGCTTTGTAGCTGTCGACTGTCATCTTGGAGGCAACCACATTGGCATGCTCCTCCACATCTCCGGTCAGGAGGATAATGTCATCGTAGCCCAGGCGTCTGAGCCGATTCAGCGTCTTTTTCATATCTTCGCGCAGACTGTCTTGAATTCCAATCACGCCGAGCATTTTTTTGCCCCTGGACACATACACGACGTTTTCTCCGCTCTGGGTCATGTTCTGGATGGTTTGATCGGGGACCGTTATCGGTATACCGGAATCCAACATGAATTGCCCGCTGCCGACCCGGACTTTCTGTCTCTTGACGGTGGTTTCGACGCCCTTTCCCAGCACGACATTGATTTTGCTGTGATCGGGGATATCCCAGCCCATCTCCCGGGCCTGCTGCAGAATCGCCAGGGCGATGGGGTGATTGGCGGTTTCTTCGCAGGCGGCAGCATATTGAACGATCTCCCTGGCGCCGGTATGGTTGCCGGATGCCGGATGGATTGAGACGACCTTCGGTTTGCCCTCCGTGATGGTGCCGGTTTTATCGAGGATCAACGTATCCGAATCATTGAGGGTTTCAATAAAATTGCCGCCCTTGACCAGAACGCCCTGTGAGGCGGCCCGGCAGATGGCTGCGGCAAAGGCCGTGGCGGTGGATAGTCGAACCCCGCAGGAGTAGTCGATGATCAACATGTTTAAGGCCCGCACGGGGCTGCGGGTAATTAAATATACGATAAAGGATAGCAGAAAGTTGACCGGAATAAATTGCGCTGAAAATCGGTCTGCGTAAGCCTGCACCGGTGCTTTGCGACTCTGGGCCTCTTCCACCATGTGAACGATGCGGGAAATGGCGCGGTCGTCACCCACGCGGTCTGCTCTGATTATCAGGTTGCCGGTTTTGACCGTTGAGCCGGCATAGATCTTATCCTGGGCGGATTTGACGGCCGGCATAAATTCGCCTGTCAGCGATGCCTGGTCCACAGACGCTTCCCCTTCGGTAACGGTTCCATCGATGGGCACCTTATCGCCGGTATGGACGGCAACCAGATCCTCCGGAGCGATTTCATTGAGTGGCACCCGGACTTCTTTGCCGTTTGGCATCACTTTCCAGGCGGACTGATCCTCGATGGACAGCATGTCTTTAATGGCGCTGCGGGTTCGCTCCATTGTATAGGCCGTGAGCAACTCTGCAATATCCGCCAGAAGAATTATAGTTAGAGAGGATCCGCTTTTCCCGGAAATCAGGCTGGCCAGGATTGCCGCGGCGCTCAGGGTATCGGCGTTCGGCCGGCGATGGTGTCGCAATGCGTTAAATCCGCTTTGAAAAATAGGTTTCGACAGGGATAGGGCAGTCAGCGCATTCATATTGGTGAATTTCTGCAGAAACGTGGCAGGGGGTGGCGGTTTGCGGATGAAACCAAACAGGATGGTCAAAGCGTTGATGCCGATACGCATCAACATTTCATTGATGGGTTCCTCCTGAATGCGTCTTTCCTGAACGGTCAGTTCGCTTTGAATTTCTTTATCACGCCGATAGGCAACGGTTGAAAACTGGCCGATAATGTTTTCCGTGCTTTCAAGAACCGTTTTGGCTGAGGTTTTACCCGGATCAAATTCAATTACGACATTTTCAGTCACACTCGATAGGGTTGCATTTGTTACTGCGAAATCTTTGGCCAATCGGCTCTCTATTTCTTCTTTTTGTTCACCCAGAAATTGCAATGCCCGGCATCCGATACGGATTCGTCCGGGGACACTGTGGATGACGTGGCACGCCAGCAAAGGTTTTTTTTTGGATTTAAAAATCATAATTAATCCACCCTTAAAAAAAACTCATAGAAGATCATCGATTGTGCTAATATTTTAAAAACTTGATAGATTGAAATGTCGGCGTCTTAATTCTTTTTTATGCTGCGCATAATTGAATCTAATTCGATATCAGGGGACGACTTCCTGACTCAGGCGGTTACGCAATAGGCTGAATCGGTAACGGATATCCGTTTGGGTCAGTGGTTGCGGTGGCATCCCCAGTTTTATGAAATCGTTCACAAGCGTCTCCAGCCAATTCAAAATTCGGGCTTCATCTATTTGGTCAGAATCATAGCTGATCAGCAGGCTTCCGGTGACCGGCTGTATTTCTGCCGAAATTATACCGCTCTTCATCTTGATTATTTCAACCGACGGTTCGATAAACGGCCACCACTCTTCAGGCAGTCTCGCGAGAATTGGAATGTGTATTCGGACCCGTCCGGGCAACCGATGGGCAATGCGATATGCTGAAATGAATTTAGTCAATCCCATGGTTTACTCCAAATCGAAGAATCGGTCTTCAGGACCAAGTCAAAAATACCCGGCTTTGCCCTAAATCAAGCCAAGGGGGACTGGAATACTGGAATACTGGAATACTGGGTTTGATGGATTGAGATCTATTTAAAATTTGTGGTATTGCCATCAAATTAAAATTGGACCAAACTCCGCTTTTAATCCCATTATTCCAATATTCCACCATTCCACTATTCCAATCGGCATTTTCATTAGTCATCGCCACCCTGCGTTCACGAAGGCCCGTCCTCCATATCCGACGCATCGGCTTCTCAACCCCGCTTCGCCATTACATAGGCCCACCACAGCAGATTGATGCCGCCGGGAAGGGCGCGATCGTTCTGGATCAAGATCTTGTAAAGGCCAAGCGATATGGATAGAAGAATAAATGCCGAGGTCAGGTCCAGGGTTCCGGCCGTTGAATTATAAAGGGCCTGATTTACGGCGTCTCCGATATATCTTATTTCTTTTTGTACGACTGAATCCGGACGGCGGGCCAATTCATTCTCCAGTCCGAAAACCCTGATCAACAGCCCGCAGATGATGTGGGGCTCGATTCCATCCGCATCGTAATGCACCAGTATACTGCCTGAACGGGTATCGAGTTCCACTGATTGTATTTCCGGAATTTTGGGCAACTCGTTGCGAACCGTTTGAATTTGGGAACCGGCACCGGATTCTATGGACGGTACGCGGAACCGAATCCTGCCCGGAATTGAATGGCTAACCTCAAATTTTCCGTGGATCAGCGGCAGGCTCTGACTGGTTTTCTTCTTCCTCAGCAAAGACGCCAGGACGAAGCCGATGAGCATGTGCATAAGCAATTCTCCATATTGTATTTACTTTGCCGGAAACATTAATAGACCACTATGCAGTCTCAAATCAACTAAAAGTATACACTCCTGACGGGTATCAAGGAAAATACCTGGCTTAAAATCGGTTCAAGCATCAATCTCTTCTGGCTATCGATTGAGCGGCATGCTTGCCGGCCTCGGTAATTTCAATTTTTTCATTTAGATTAAGATGTCAACCCTATCGCTGAAATTGTCTTAAAAACGACTGAGCGGCCCGCTCAGATGATCGACCCAGATGTCGACGAAGTTGTCGAACTCCGCCGTTCCCTTTAGAACCGGCACACATTCGATTCCCGCTTTGGTTAGAATTGACTTCCAGGAATCGTCTTCATCGCCGGCCATGTCGTTTTTGGCGTGATCACCTGCGACCGACATGAACGGCATCAGATAGGCTTTTTTGATTTTATTTTTCAGCAGCATCTCCCGGATTAAATTGACCTCCGGGTAGCCTTCGACGGTGCCCTCAAAAATATTCGGATCTTTAAGCTGCACCTGAAACCTAAACACAGTCTGTCGAGGTAATTAACTCTTAAACTCCTTTGGGGTGAAATCAACGCCTTGCGTTCCGTATCAGGATTTTATAATGCCCGAACTTTGGCACCAAATTCAGGCATCAGAATTCCGCTGTCAGTCTAATGCCCCCGATAAACCCCTTTACATCGTCGTCATCCGTGGTGAATTTATCTTTCATATATTGCAAGTCCGCCGTGGCTGCAAAATAGTCATTGAACATCACCCGCCAGTAAATTTCAGCTACCCGGGTGTAGTCAAAATCGTTTTGACCATGTAGGTAGGCATAGCCGATCCCAATGTTGTCTTTTTTACGACCGTACCATTTGCCGGTGATGTTCAGACCACCGGAATACAGGGTATCATAATCTATAAATGCAGCGTCATCCGACCAGCCGAAACGAATCCAGGCACCGAGGATATCCCCCAGTTCCTGATCGAATGACAGGAACGCACCAATCCGTCTTTCCTTTTCGTCCCGATCTTCATTTAAAAATTCTTTGCTGGTTGTGTCAAAGATCAGGCGATATTTCCCATAACCCACGGGTGTGGCCAAATGATAAGCGATTTGGCCTCCGAAAAAATTATAATTGTTGCCGTCGTCGTTTTCGCCAACGTTCATGGCCACACCCGTAATGTCAAAGTTGCCGACCTCCCATTCGGCAGCTCCGCCGATATCATATGACGGGAAAAAGCCATTGGGTCCGTTTACCAGGGCTTCATTCAAGAACTGGGTATATTCATCATTGGAATAGGCATTTTCATCAATATAGTCTGTGGAGTCGATGATGCCGCCCGTGAGATGAAGTGAATTCGTGTTGGAGAACTGAAAGGTGTGCCTGTACCAGGCTAAGAGCAAATAATCGCGGTCGCGGCCGTTGATGTTTGTGACATCATCTTCCAGGTCGGCCGCCCATGGCGCCAGGTTGAAATCCGTGACTTCGTTCAGCCCATTGGCGGCCGCAAAACCGAGTCTTGCAAAGATTTCGTCTTGCATAGTAGGCTGAAAGCTCATTTCGGGCTGAAAGGGCAAAGCCCCGCGACCCAGATTATCATCGCCATCGGCCCATTGATACTGGTACCCACCGGCTAGGACGCCGCCAATTGAAAATTTATCGGTAATTTCATAACCAAGAGCTGGGAAGCTAAGAAAGAGAATCATCATCGCGAGAAAATACACGCACAATGCTTTGGGCAATTCCTCTATGATCATACATTCCTCTAATTTGTTCTCGGCCAGAGGCTGTGTCAGAACAAAACAATCTCTGTTAGCCTCAAATAATATGCGCAGCATTAAAAATTTTATCTGCCAAATTTTTTGTAGTGAGGTGCTCGATTTAGTGTTTGGCAATTAAATTGAAACCCGATGCATGATGTTAGCAGGCAGATATAATAATGGGTATAATAATAAAGCCCTTCAAGCTAAATTATGCCTGAAGGGCTGCACGCGGTCTTCTTAACTCTTAGCATATGAGAAACAGATCAATCTTTGGTATCGCCGCAAAAAGGCGCAAAAAGCACAAAAAACAAATTTTCACTAACTGTAATTTCAATAGGTTAAGAAGTCGAATTTCAGGGAGTTTTACTTTTTACGAGACCGTCAATCTTGGTTCAGTTGAATTTTACGTTAGTGGCCCGTTGCCGGATTAAAAACCATGTCGTGAGCCCGATCTTCACGCAGCTCTCGCATAATTGCCGCAGCCTCCTGATCCTTGCCGTCCTCGCAAAGCCGGTGGATTTCTTTTAGGCTCGATATCCATTTTTCCTTATCTTCTTTTGACAGCTCGGTATTGGATAAGGAGTTTACTTTTTTGATTGCTCGATGGTATTTGTAATCGCATTTATAGTCATCTTCTGCATAGGCAAAAACACTCAGCAAGCAAATCGCAATTACGGCAATTATGAATTTTTTCATTTTTGGTCTCCTTCCGTTGGCGGGTTAAATTCACCAATTGACCTGCAAATTGATGGTGCCTGCTATATCCTAAAATTAAGACAACGAATCTGAGATTCAATTTTCTGAGCTTTTAGATATACACGACAGCCGGCTTCTGTCAAGGCTGCCAATTGTGTGTGGGAGTGGACTGTGCTTGTGCTTGCATCCCGGTCTCTTACGGGGCATCCCGCTGCTCTTTAGGGGGGTCTCCACGATTAGCGGTCTAACTTAAACCGATTCCATCGCGGTTACAAACCGCTCCCACAACCTAAATGGTAGTTTCTATTTCGATTGGACCGGGCGCTTGCTGCCAATTGAATTCTGCAACCAAACAAAAAAGGCGCAAACCATATCGTCTAAGGACAATACCGCTTGCGCCTTGAATTCATAGAGTACGGGCACAGACGCATCAGACTCAACAAATAAAATCAGAAAGTTCCTTTTTCAACCGTTGAACGCTGAACGTTGAACCTGGTGTCATTCAGGTTAAACACAATATAAAATCGACTATATCAAATCTATCCAATACTCCAATAATCCACTATTCCATTACTCCGGCAGGTATGCATCGACCAAGCAAAATATCCGAGAATTTATTCCAATTGCCGGAATCTCATTATCGGATTACAATTGCCGACTCAGTTTGGCAGCCCAGTCCGTATCTCCCAGTCTATTTTTAATGCTAAGGATGATATCCGACCGTTGCTGGTCCGCACCGGGAGCATCCAATGCTTTCTGATATAAACGCTGTGCCCAGCTGCGGTCATCTGCATAGCTTAGGACAGATTCGGCCAGATGCTTCAGATCTGCGGCACTGGATAGCTTGCCCTCGGCCGATTCAAGTCCTTCCCGGACCAAACTCGAAAATTCACCGCGCCGCGCCGCCGATCTGATCAACGCATCGAAATCTTTGATGCCCTCGCAGAGGGATTCAGCTTTGCTAAACAATGCCCGCGCGCGGTCCGCATCGCCCAGGCTGTCCTGCAGGGCGATCGCCGCAGCGGCACAGCCAACAGTGGTGTCACAGGCCTCCTGAGCCTTGTCGAACAATTGTCCGGCCCATTCGTTGTCACCGAGTTTATCAAATATGGCCCGGGCCAGGCGGACATATTGATCGGCGCCGGCGGCCCGTTCTTCCAATCCGGAATAAATGGTTTTGGCCCAGTCGGTGTCATTCAAATTGGCCAGGATGCCGTCCACTACGCGGTGATAATCAATTTCATCGATACATTTTTCGAGCCTGGCAGTGTAAATTTCCCGCACCCAGTCGGCATCCTGGAGATCGGCCGAGATTGCGTCGGCGACTGACAGGAATTCAGGGAAATAGGTGCTCAAGGCTTCGGCCTTGCCGTAAAGTTTGCGGGCATAATGTTTGTCTCCGGTCTGGGCCACGACATCCCGGGCCAGCAATGTCAATGCACCGGCAGTCAGACATTCACCTTCGCGGCCGATGAAATTATCGTACAGTGCTGCGTGGGCCTCGCGACTGCCCTGTTGGTCCTTGATGGCTTCGATCCAATCTGCTTCGTCAGCATGCTTGAGGATGGCCTCGGCGGTTTTTTTGAAATCATCATTGCTTTTTACCGCCATTTCGGCCTGTTTTAAAACTTTCATGGCGGCCGGCTTGTCCTGGATGTCCGTGGCCAGGGCTTCGGCAACCTCAACCAGCTGTTTGGAATTCGGCTTGGCCTCAATGGTTTTCAGGAAAACCGCGCCGGCTGCGGCCGTGTCTCCGGTGTCGGCCAGGATACCCTTGGCCAGTTTGGAAAATTGATCGAAGGTCGTACAGCGGGATTCGGCATTTTTATACACATCGAGGGCCAGTTCCTTATCCTCCAAGGATTCCACCAGGGATTTGGCCAGGGCCATCAATTCTTCCGCTTTTTCCATCTTTTCCGATGCTTTGCGGTATAGTTCCTTGGCGTAATCGGTATCTTTCAAATCGGTGGCTGCAGCTGCTGCCAGGGTCGTCAAATCCTGGCCCTTTTCGAGGGCTGCCTCGCCTTTGGCGAATACCGCCCGTGCCGACTCTGTGTCATCGAGGGTAGCAATGATGCCTTGCGCCAGATCCGCGAAGTCCTTGCCGGTTTTGCAGTTTTCACCGGCATCTTCGAGAATTTTTTTGGCCTGGTCGCGATCGTCGAACGCATCCAGGACCCCCTTGGCACAATCGACGAAATCAGAAACGTTTTTGCACTTGCCGATGGCGGCTTCCACCGGTTTGGCAGCCAGCTCATCATCCGACAACAGGGTTTTGATGTTTTTGCTCAGTGCAAAAAAGTCGGCAATCTTGGTGCATTTACCCTGGGCCGCCGCCAAAACTTCAGCCGCGGCTTCGGTGTCACCGAGCTCAGCAGCTGCGCCTGCCAGTTTAACCAGGTCATCGGCACTCATGGCAAAGTCTTTGCCCTGCAGCAGATACTGTTTGGTCTTTTCGTTGTCTTCCAGCGCCTCGGCCGCACATTTGGCGAACAAAATCAGTTCGTCGGTGGTCTGGGCCCATTCCGCCCCCTCATCCAGCAGCTCGGCCGCCCAGGACTTGTCGTCGAGATCCTGGACGATTTCACGGGCCACCCCGACATAATCCTCCGAAGTATCACAACTTTCAGCTTTTTCTTCGAGTTCCTCTTTCGTAGCCATCCTCAACCTCCTTTAAAATTTCCCCACTATTAAAATTGAACCTCATAAATTTAAAGCCTTCCCATAGCACCTTTTTAAACAAAAATCTATTATTATAGCGTTTGCCAGAAAATCGTTCTGAATTCAGAGAATTTTTTCCGCTTTTCGTGGTTTTGAAATCCGGCAGAAAAAATGGTTACCACGGAGTTTCCACAGATAACCACGGATTTGCCAGCAAACCTGCCACTGCCATTGGTTTCCCATTATGGGCAAAAAACGTGAAGTGGCATTACCCTTGTTCTTTGATTCGCCAGATAAAAAATAGTAAAACTATAGCAATACCAACCAACAATAGCTGAAGCTGAATCGCGTCATCAAAAATTGCTATGGATATTGCAAAGGTAATAATTATCAAAAAGGAGGCTTTGTATTTGGTTCTCCGTGACAACGTTTTTTTATCTTCCCATTGTTTCAAGCTCGGACCGAACCAAACATTGTTTCGTAGCATTTGATGAAACCTTGGTGAGCTTTTTGCAAAGAGTGCTAAAGCGACAATCAGAAATGGTGTGGTAGGAAGTATCGGCAGCACTACGCCAATAGCCCCTAAGGCAATAAAAAACCAGCCTAAAATAATAAGCAGATGATTTTGTAAAATTTTTTTTATGCCGGAAAACACTTTTATTCCAAATGAACAATGGGGACGGTCTTGCTTTTTTGCGATTCTTTGAAGTAATATCATTGAAATGGAAAGAAATGGGAAGTTTCAGCTCGATACAGTTTATAAACGCAAAAAATCAAGACTGCCCCCTACTTTAAATCGAATTCAGCGTCCAACTACTCACTAATAGAGCACTAGAGCATCGAAATCCAAACGTCTGGGGTTACGTTTGGTTACCCTGAAATAGAGACTAAAACTGAATTTCCAGTGAAAACAATATGATCGAGAAAATCGATACTGATGGTATGGGCTTGTTTCACTTCGACCTCGCCGTCGGTCGCTTATCCCGTACCCGGTAATCGCCGCGAAAAGTTCACAGCACAAATCTACTGGGGCTCGAAATTTTCGATCTGTTGTAAAAATTGTTTCCCGCTGGAAATGCGGGGAACAATTCCACCTTAAAGGTCTATCTCACCCCATCAAGTGCTTTCTTCTTCATTCTCCAGGATTACCGCGTAACCTGCAAATATGGTTTAGATTTACTTTTGAATTAAATTTTGATGTTGACAAAAATAGCAAAACTAGATTGGATGTTAGAATAACAAAAAAGACTTTTATACCTGATTTATTTAGGAAAAGCGAGCTGTAGTTGTGAATGCTTCACCACTCCTAACTAAAGTTGCAAGAGCGTTGCACATGGTGCGTCTGGAGGCTATAATGGTGGGAAATGCGGCGGCGGCTTTGCATGGAGCGCCGGTCACCACTCTTGACATTGATTTCATGTTTCGAAAGACTCCGACGAACATGCGCAAACTTAAGGAGTTCGCAAAGGAGCTCAATGCCCAAATTCTGAAACCCTATTATCCGGTATCTTCCCTATACCGGGTGGTTAATGAGGACACGGGGATGCAGGTAGACTTCATGTCGGTCCTGCATGGCATCAAATCCTTTGAAAATCTTCGCTCCGATGCCATTGAAGTTGAGTTTGAAGGACATGTGTTGAAAATTGCCAGTCTCGAGAAAATTATCCGCAGCAAAAAAAAACTTGGCCGGCCAAGGGATCTGGCAGTTATTGAGTTACTGGAGAAAACGTTGGATGAAAAAGCGAAAAGAGAGAAATAAACAGCTCAAAGCGCTGAAAAAAGAAAGCGAGCGCAACCTCATCGAACAAATCCGCAGACAGCTTGCCCTGCCCATGAATCGCCGCACCAATTTTCTGCGCAAAAGACTCCCCGGCGGCGGATCATGTCTTTAGCCAAGCAGCCAGTATCCCTGAACATCGAGATTTGTAAGCCCCCCTTCTTTTGCTCTGTTGACAGCCTTGGTATATTCTTCGCGAGTTATTCTCCTGGACAACTCGGGATAATCATAGGCTTTATAGAGTGGGTTGTACTGTGCCATAATATTGACATATGTATCCTTTGGCAAAGTTTGTGCGATCCACGCCATAATGCTTTCTGAACCACCGGTATTATTTGGCATCACCAAATGCCGAATCATCAGTCCTCTTTGCATAATGCCATCTTTTGCAGGGTGGGCCACACCAACTTGACGGTGCATCTCAAGGATTGCTCCGCTGGTTATTTCAGGATAACTATCTGCTTCGGATGAGTATTTTGCTGACATGTCACTCTCCCAATATTTGAAATCAGGCAGGTAAATATCAACGATTCCATCAAGAAGCTTGAGTATCTCAAGACGCTCCCAGCCAGAAGTGTTGTATACAATTGGCAGCCGCAGCCCTCTCTCCGCGGCGATATCAAGAGCGCTTAGGATAAGTGCCGAATAATGAGTTGGGGTGACAAGATTTATATTGTGACAACCCATTTTTTGCAGCAGAAGCATCATCCTGGCTAATTCATCAATATTACTTTCATTACCCCTACCAAGCTGGGCTATTTCCCAGTTTTGACAAAATACACAACGCAAATTACAATGGGTTAAAAAGATTGTTCCTGAACCACCATTGCCAACCAGCGGTCTTTCTTCGCCAAAATGCGGATGAGCCGCAGAAACGACAAGCTTTGCACCGGGAGTACCACAGAACCCGCTGTCTCCTTTCAGACGATTCACACCACATTTTCTCGGACAGAGCTCGCAACTTTCCATAAGGGCATTGAGCTCATTTGCACGCTTTTTCAGTTCACCCGCTTTATGAAGTTTCAGATAAGCCGGTTCAAAAGTTTTTGTTGAACTGCTGGCCGCTTCCGACTTCAAGCCGGCAAGAAAGACTGAAGATAGCCCTACTTTGAAACAGAGTTTAGAGGTGTATGTTAGAAAATTTCTTCGAGTACATGTCTCAGGATAAAAATCTTTCATGATTTACCTCCTCATCGATGCCCACCGGGCTGGGTGGTTAAAATAATGAAGCTTGTCAATTTCAGCAGCCCGACTGTAATGCAGGTACCGGTAAGACCAAGAACAGGCAACAGCACAACAGCACCGACTATTCCGCCAAACCACCCGCCCAACAGGTCAGAAGCATAAAGTAATCCGGCTGTCTCGCTTAAACTGGTGCTATTCCTGAGATATATCTTGTTTGCCAGAGGAAATTGGGAACCGATCAACAATCCGCAGATACATGCAATGACTAAAAATAGCATCTTGAAAAAAACAAAGACATCCGGACTGTCCAAATATACCCGGGCAGCAAGAAATACAAAAGGCCATGCAAGAGAAAAACCGACAATTGCCAGATCAATTTTGATAAACAACCCAAAACAATTCTTTATCCGTGTCTGAACCTTTGTTATGAGCATTGCGCCACAAGCTGCCCCGGCCATAAAAAATGACACCAGAAGCCCAATCCATGAAAACACGTATCCATATATGGATTGAAATGTAAAGATTAGCATAAGGTCAAAAATCATTCCAGCAAAACCTGTTGTAATAATGGATAAGGGGATACCTGCTTTTGAGAATCGTCTGAGTTTTGATCGAAAAAAGAAAAAAAACAGAAGAAAAAAAGCAAACAACAGAACAATAATCCATAGGTTTAACCTCTCAAATTGTCTAAAAAGCCCGCTAATTGACGGCGCAAACAGTGCATTCCAATGTGAGATGCTGTAAAACAGTCCCAGGGGCTTGAAATCAGAATTGATTTTCTGACTGCTCCCTTCAAGAAAACGGGAGAACCAATCCTGCCATCCATGGTGCAACTTTTTCTCGAGATGCCAGGGATCAATCACATTTGCCCTGATGTTGCGCTGGTATAATCTGTCAATAATCTGCTTTCTGTCAATCGTTGAAATATCCTCAGAATCCGATGAAAGGAAAAGATTGTTGCCATCACCGGGAATGACTCTAATGTACGAAAAGACCCGTTTCAGCGTGTGAAAAATACAACCGTTGAGGTTTTTCAATTCTTTATTGTCGTACATCAGAGATCCGGGCAACCCAAAGACAAGCATGCCCCCTTTATTCAGTCTTTTTTTGACCAACGAAAAAAACTCTTTGGTAAAGAATCGATTGGCTTGTAAATTCGACGGCTCCATAATCCCTATAAAAATCAGGTCGTATTTATCCGGTGTTGATTTCAGGAACAGAAGGCCATCCGCATATGTTATTTTGACCCTGCTATCATTCAATTCAGATTCGGTCAGTTTTGTCGGGAATTTTCTCAAGAGATCAAGGAGCAACGGGTCAAGTTCGGCATACTCTATTGTTTCTATTGACGGATGCTTGAATGCCTCTTTGATTATACCGCCTGCCCCCCCACTCAAGATGAGGAGTTTTGCGGGTTCCGGATGGGCGAGAAGCGGAAGATGAACAAAATCTTCGATAAATGCCAGATCCGGTATAGGCGTTATAATATCTGGAATACCATCCTGAAAGAAAATGTATTGTCCCTCGTTTTCTACAACGGAGATATTGCCGTATTGGGAGTTCTGGTAATGAATGACATTAAGGTTTTTCCATTGTGTTTTAACGGAATTCTGATGCAGTCTGTCCACAAGCCCGGCAAAAACCGCATATCCTGAAAAAAAGAGAAGGACACCCAAGGTCACCAGCATTGTTTTTTGAAATAGCCCCGTTTTCCAGGAAGAGGCGAGTACAAGAAGGCACACGATAACGTTCAATATCGCGAGCACTGTGGATGCCTGAAATGTATGAAGATAGGGAATGAAAAGATAGGTGCAGGCAATTCCGCCGATAATTGTACCCACTGTTTCATATACATACACCCTGCCGGCAGAAGATGCATCCTGGCCGGAAAACATGAAATACATCTGGCAACTCAACGGAAATAATGCTCCGTGAAGCATGCTCACCGGGAAAAGGATGAGAAAAGAGGAATACAACATTGGTACTAATCCGATACTTTCACCAATAGCAATGCCGATGACGCTTTTCAGGATGCGTGTCAGAAAAACAGCGGTGAGTAAAGAGAAAGAAAAAAGAATTGTAATCACTGAAAATGTTTCAAGCGTATGCTTGGATTTTTCAGCGATCCTGCCGAGATAGATACATCCGAACGCTTCTAAAATCAGCCAGTTAGCGAGTATAATGCCGATGCAAAGTTCGTTGCCTGAAAAAACAATCAGAAGTTCCCTTAAAAGGAGGACCTCAGCAGCCAATCCACTAAATCCCATCGCCAGGATGGCTATAAAAATGCGTTTTTTCATGAAACTGAACTTTTTCTACCGCGACAGTCCGCTCATTCGCGACGAACTGCATCTGATAGTAAGGGGAAAAGTCGAATTCCACTACACCTGCAACACGGCCTTTAATATGGATCAATGCTTATCGCATATGTCAATTCATGGAGATTTGCAAGAGTTTGAAAGGTAGGTTCCATCAGGTCAAAGGGATGATTCTGCTAATATGTAATGCCTAAAAGTAGTCATATTGTGTGCTGAGGTTTAAGTAATGCAAAAAAACAAGCCCCTTTTTTACGTCCCCTTCTTTAACATTGATCGTGTCTTATGTCGCTTTGAACTGAATTTAGAGACCGAATTTATCAACGACTTTTTGGCACAGGTATTCGCCAATCGGAATAGCGGATGTGGCGGCCGGTGAGGGGGCATTGCAGACGTGCAGTGATCGAGGGCTTTCGGCAAACAAAAAATCGTGTACCAGGCTGCCGTCCGATTTTACGGCCTGGGCGCGGATGCCGGCAGGGTAGGGCTGAAGGTCCGAAAGGGTTAGCTGAGGGCAGTACTTCTGCACGCGCTTGAGATACCCCGACACAAAAATGGAATCCCGCATCTCCTCCAATCCGGATTTGAAATTCGATCGAATAACCTTCCAGAAGCCAGGGAAAGCGAACATCTCGCGAACATCCCGCAGATTGAAGTTAATGTTGGCATACCCTTCCCGTTTCCAGCCAAGAACTGCGTTTGGCCCAACGGTGACGCTGCCGTCGATCATGCGGGTCAAATGGACCCCTAAAAACGGCAGCTCCGGATCCGGTATGGGATAGATCAGGTGGTTGACGATTCCATTGTGATGGGCCGGCAATTGATAGTATTCCCCTCGAAAGGGGATGATGCGAAAATCGATATCAATTTCCATCATGCGGGCCAGGCGGTCGGCCATCAGGCCACCGCAGGCGAGCAGGTATTGAGTTGCAACTGTTTCGGCGGCGAGATGAATTTCGATCTGATCCGGATGTTCCTCGATCGCTCCGACCTCTGATCCAAGACGAACTTCTCCGCCCAGTTTTCTAAACAAACCGGCCATTTTATCTGCGATTTTGGGGTAGTCGGTGATGCCGGTGGCGGCCACAAATAGCGCGCCTTTCCCGATAATGGCCGGTTCGCGGCGGCGAAGCTCGGTTTCAGTCAGGCGCCGGGTTTCGATGCCGTTCTGCCGGCAGCGTTGCTCCAGTGCCGCCATGCGATCGTATTCTACCTGGTCGGTGGCCACCAGCAGTTTGCCGCATTGCTCGAAGGGCAGGCCGTGCCCCTGACAAAATGCAATGGTTTGATCGGCGCCGCGTTTGCAGAAGTCGGCTTTGAGGCTGCCGGGCTGATAGTAGACGCCGGCGTGGATGACACCGCTGTTGTGTCCGGTTTGATGCGCCGCCAGCTTTTGTTCCTTTTCCACCAGCAGAATTCGTTTATCCGGGAATATTCTCTGCAATTGCCAGGCAGTTGAAACGCCCACAATCCCCCCGCCAATGATGACAAAATCATATTGCATGTCGATATCCTATCATGTTTCAACCTTCAAATAAATATCTCGCAGAGACCGCAGAGCGTACAGCGCGGCATAGCCGCAACCAAACAAGCTTTTAATCCGCAGAATTTCCCAGTTAAATAGCTTGAGGTGAGTATTTGCAACAGAAACGTTCTGCAGAGTGAGACATATAACGTATGGCATATGGGTCTTACTGAAGACCTCAAGCTAAGATTTGCCCGAAACTGTTATGGCAAATCTTATTTAACCGGGTGAACGCAGATTACACAGATCCTCAATTCATGCATAATGTCATCCATCTTCAAATAATCAATAACAAATAACGAATAACTATTTTTTCTGTCTTCTGTCATCCGTCATCTGATTTCTGAAACCTGAACACTGAAACCTGAAACCTTCTCAATCTGACATTCCGTTGCTATTGAAACGACCTAACGGACTATGAGTAAACGTTTCATAGTGACACCCATCGGCAACCATGCCATTATTGACATACAGTGCAATTTGTGGCATACATCGTCCCATTTTTAACGTTGATCAAATTTAATAATCTTGTAAAAAGTCAGAATCCACAATTTCTGACCCCATAATCTATTGAATTTATTCAGTGTGAAATTTGTTTTCGTGGTTTTTGCGCTTTTTGTGCCTTTTTGCGGCTATACCAAATTTTTATTCGTGAGGTTTATATCGTGTCACCCCAGCTCACTGATGCCGAGTTTGCATCGCTTCGTGCCATTGTCAACGCCATACCGGACATGATTATCCGCATCGGCCGGGATCATGTCTTCCGTAGTTTCGATGGAAATGTCCAGGATTTATTGTGGCCGGCCGATGTGTACATCGGCAAGAAAGTCGAAACGGTACTGCCGGCTGCAACGGCTTCGCGTTTTGTGGCGGCACTCGAAAAAGCCTTTGCCGGCAAAGAGGTGAAGTATCTGGAATACACCCTTCCCTTCGAAGGTGCTGTCCAACACTATGAATCCCGGATTGTCAAAAGCACCGAGGACGAGGCCATCGCCATTGTTCGAAACATCACCCATGAACGGGAGACCGAAAATCAGTTGCAGGAATATCAGTGGCATCTCGAGCACCAGGTGGCCGTGCGCAGTGCTGATCTGACTGTGGCCGAGAGCAAATACAAGGACGTATTCCACCATTCCGGGGCCCCATCCATCATGGTCGATCACGACTTCACGATTTCCATGGCCAATTCCAAATTCGAGGAGTTCTCCGGCTACTCCCGGGATGAAGTCGAAAATAAAATGAAATGGACGGATTTCATTCATGTCTCCGATCGCGACATGGTGACGCGCTACCATTTTGCCCGAAGATCCAGTGCCGAGCATGCACCGGATGAATATGAATGCCGGGTTGTCGACCGTAATCAGGCCGTCAAGACGATTATTATAAAGGTCGGCATGCTGTCCGAGCCCGGACGCAGCGTTGCGTCCATCATTGATATTACGTCCCTGAAGCAGACGGAACAGGATTTAAGAGATCGGGAGACCCTCTACAGTGCCATTCTGGAAGGTTACGAGGGTTTTATTTATTTTATCGACCGTGACTATCGCGTCCGTTTTCTTAACGAAAATCTGATCCGCAGCATTGGTGAGGATGCCACCGGCCATATCTGCTACGAAGCCCTTCATCATCGCAGCTCCCCCTGTCACTGGTGTGTTGCCGAACAGGTGTTCGAAGGCAAACGGGTCCGGTTTGAAATGAAAAATCCCAGGGACAAGAAATGGTATTACAGTATCAATGTTCCGGTGCAGCTGTCCGACCGCTCCGTCTATTGCCAGGCCATGATCATTGATATCGATGAGCGCAAACGCATGGAGGAGGCCCTGCGGGATAGCGAGGCTCATCTGCGTCAAGAGAATATCCGGCTGCGCACCAGCATTGAAGAACGCCACCGCTTTGGCGATATAATCGGACAAAGTCAGGCCATGCAGGAAGTCTATGAATTGATGCTGATGGCGGCCGCCTCCGACAACAACATAATTATTTACGGCGAGTCGGGAACCGGAAAGGAGATGGTGGCCAATACCATCCACGACATGAGTGCCAGGCAAAATAAGAGTTTCGTTCCCATCAACTGCGGCGCCATACCGGAAAATCTATTGGAAAGCGAGTTTTTCGGCCATAAAAAAGGAGCCTTTACCGGCGCTTCCGCCGATAAAACAGGGCTGCTGGATCAGGCCGACGGCGGCAGTCTGTTTCTCGATGAAATCGGGGAAATTAGACCGGATCTCCAAGTAAAACTGTTGCGTGCCATCGAGGGGGGCGGGTATACGCCGGTGGGCGGCAGCCAGGTGCATCGCCCGGATTTCAGGATTATTGCGGCCACCAGCCGGAACCTGACAGAGCGGGTTAAATCCGGTGAAATGCGCAGCGATTTTTTTTACCGGGTACACGTTATCCCCATTCACCTTCCTCCACTCCGGAATCGCATGGAAGATATTCCGTTGCTGGTCGATCATTTCTTAATGGCTTACGATCGTAAACTGCGTCCACAGATTACGGCAAAAGTGATGGATACCCTGATGAATTATCCCTGGCCCGGAAATGTACGCGAATTGCAGAATGTGCTCTATCGGTTTGTAAC
>JASJCE010000511.1 GCA_030066155.1 Desulfobacterales bacterium
AGGCTCATCCGGGTAAATTCGCGCCCCATAGCCCGTGCAATGCTCTGGCCAAGTGATGTTTTGCCAACACCGGGCGGTCCCGCAAAGCAGAGAATAACCCCAGCGGAAGCTGATCCGGCGCCGGTGTTATCTGCTGCACCATTGCCGCCGCGAATCGACAACAAATTCATCACAGCCAAGTACTCAATAATGCGGTCTTTTACGTCTTTTAGACCGTAGTGATCTTTGTTTAATATTTTGCGAGCTTTCTGGATATCAGACTGAGCCGCGCTGGTTTCGTTCCACGGCAGGTCCAGTAACCAATCCAGGTAGGTCTTTACCATCGAATACTCGGCTGATTGAGGAGACATTTCTTCCAGTCGCTGCAACTCGCGCAGGGCCTCTTTGCGCGCTTCTTCACTCATATCCGATTCTTCAATCCGCTCCCGATAATCTTCCGGTTCGGACCTGTTTTCATCAGTTTCTCCGAGCTCTTTTTTTATCGCCTTAAGCTGCTGGCGCAAAAAATAATCCCGTTGAGACTTGCTCATTTCCTGTCGGGCCTCGGCCTGTATTTTCTTGCCAAGTGATAAAACCTCCTTCTCTTGGCTTAAGAGCTGAATCAGCTCCCCCATTTTTGTCTTGAGGCTATTTTCTTCCAAGAGGGACTGTCGCTTAGTAAACTCAATTTCGGTGTAGGCCGATGCGATATAAGCCAGATGAAGACTGTTTTTGATCTGTTTCAAGCCCTCGATCGCTTCGTCCGGCACCGCCAGGGACAGGGAGAAGATATCCTGGGTTAAATCGCGGAGACTACGGTGCAAGGCTGCAACTTCAATATCGTCTTCTTCAATTTCAGGCGTCAGTTGGATTTTGGCTTGGAGATAATCCGTTCCGGTCAACCACTCGGTGATTCGAAAACGTTTTAGACCGTGAACAACCAGAAGAACGGTATTGTCGGGTGCACGGGTCACGTACAGGATCCGCACCGCCGTTCCGGTTTCGTACACTTGCCCCGGAAGCGGCGTTTCTTCTCCACCTTCTTTAATACCAACTATTCCGATGATGCGGTCACCCTTCATCGCGTCTTCAATCAGATTGGATGCGCTCAATTTCACACCCAGAGACATGTTTAAGGTCGGAAAGGCCACCTGATCATTCAGGGGCAGGATTGGTATCGTGCCGGGAACGGCATCTCTATCCTTCGCTACGATTGCTTTATCATCAGGGGGTATGTATTCAGGCTTCATTTTGCACCTCTCTTGTGTTTGTTAAACATGTTTTAAACAAATAGTAAACACTTGTAATCGAATGTCAAAGCTTGAATCCAAATTTAGTGATTCTGAAACGATAGGTACACACCGTTTTTTTGAGAGACTAATAGTTTTAGCACATCCCCGGCGGGTTTTGAAAAGATTTTGTATGTTATACAAGAATTTGACAAAACCACTCGGAGATACTACATTCTAAATTATGGAAACAAAACTGCTATATCCAATAAGATATGTTGCCAGGCAGACGGGTTTGCGTGAACACCTCATTCGAACTTGGGAATCACGGTACGAGGCCGTAAAGCCGCTGCGCTCGGCGTCAAATAGGCGTTTATACCGTGAGGATGATATAACCCGTCTGCGAATACTCGGTACCCTGGTCGATAACGGGCACAGCATATCACAGGTTGCCGGGCTGACGAGCGAGGAATTAGTCGAGCTTGAAAGAGTTTGTTCTTCGGACGGAAGCAGATCAAATTCGGTTGTGGTTTCCGATCGAGTGGGGGCTAAGCGTTACTGCGGCGCAGCGCTGAAAGCTGTCATTCGGCTCGACACGGTTGAATTGGAAGCTGCACTGAATGAAGCTGCGATCAATCTAACAAAACCACAGCTCTTGTACGACGTCATCTGTGTCCTGAAGAATAGGATAGATGTTCTCCTCAGGCGGGAACAAATTCGGCAGGTGAATGTTAATGTCGCTAATACGGTTATCAGGGCCTTTTTGTGGGACTTGCTGCGAACGGTGGCGATTGCCGACACAGCTCCGAAACTCGTGGTTGCCACATTATCGGGACACCATGATGAGATTGATGCACTAATTCTTGCCATCACTGCTGCTGAGTCGGGTTGGCGCTCAAAGTATATCGGACCCAATCTGACCGCTGTGGACATCGCATCGGCAGTAAGCCATTTCGGGGCACTAACGGTCGTCGTCAGGCTTCTCGAGAAAGTAAAAGCAGTTGATGCGGACGGTGACGTGTATACTTTACGGCGCAAATTACCGAAAACCGTCAAACTGGTCGTCTGTAACGATACGATCGTTCCTCAATGTGGGGTTTCAAATGAGGAGGTTATTTTTGTGCCCCGCCTTGAACAATTTCGACAGATTCTGGAGACGCTGCCGACGGGCCGGGTTAATTAGGCAATACTCGCCATTAGTGCAGCCTCGGGCTAATAATATGCCGGCCTGATTGGAGTAGAAACCTTGAAAAAGCGAACATCGAATGTCAAACAAGATATATTGAATATCGAAGTGAGGTGTTTGGTCTATTTAAAATAAGATTGAGCGAAGTGAAACGACGGTTCGATGTTCGTTATTCAATATTCTGCAGTTCAATTCTAACGTAGTTTCGAATATGACAATAAAAAGCCGCTTTAATTTCAAGCGGCTTTGTTTTGCGTAAACTTCTATTTGGAAGCGTTGTAGGGGATAACAGCAGCAGGCTCCAAAATTCGAAAAGTGAATGACTCAGTATAATACAGTTTAACCGACTCGGCAGCATGAGAGTCATATCCAACAGCCATATCCTGACCCAGGATAATCTCCAAATCACCGCCTCTTTGAGACAGCATGAATGCCTCATTTTCGTACTTGCCGGTTAAGTAGGGACTCAGAACGACCTGACCGCCAAGTATATTTTCAGCCTGCATCTTTACCGGATACCCCTGCAAGTGAGCCGACATCAAGCGCCAGAGCTTGGGTCCCACGACGAAGGCATACGGTCCCTCAACCGACCGTCCGGTAAATACCGTAATGCCTTCAGCAATAGCTTCCAACAGCTGTTCGGGTTTGGAACCCATGGTCAGACACTCACCCTCGGAGCATAAGGCCAGGCCTCGAATGTTGGCTTCAGGCAGACCGTGGTAAATCACGCTTTCTTCAAATAAGGCGATCTTTTGGGCAGCGTCTTCCAGGTTGGCGAGGTCGACATCCTTTGCGCCCCGAACCACGTTATCCAGTTCGGTAATGCTTAATTCAAACGGTATTCGCGTTTCTACCAGATGATGAACCTTGTGGATGCCAAATGACATGCCATCCTTGGGCTGCTTTTTAGGAAATTCGAGACGCCCCTCCGGTACACCGGGAAAATCGGTTCCCATGGGACCGGTAACCTCGATCACCTTTCTGGCGGAAAGGATCGCCGTCAGGCTGCGAACCGCCTGCTCGTCGATTTCCGTCCACGCCTCCGCGGGGATCGGTGCCAATTCTCTTTTCAATATGTCCATTCTAGCTCCTTTCATTCATATGATACAGCATGATAGTTGACCAGATTAAGGTTGACGGCTTCGTAAAAACTTAAAATCCCAGAGTTTCGAAGTCTTAACCTATTTACATTACGGCTGGTGAAAAGTTACTTTTGTGTTTTTTGCGCCATTTTGCGGCGATATCAAGATTTCAAACCGCCGATCCCGAGACCCTGCGCGGTATTTTTGGCAATGCTCTTGGGAGCCGGCTTTGATACCGGCGCAGGCTTTTCAAGCGCTGCAGCCATTGCGCTCGGCAAATCCGGCAGTTTAATCCCCAGCAGCTTGTTTTTGGCCTCGACGAAAAGTTTTCCCAGCGTCTCCTGGTCCTCGGCTGAAATGACCTGCTGGGACATCGGGAATATTTCCATTTCCTCCTCATCCAGGTGGTGCGTCGTATATTCACCCAGGCCCTCAATTTTTATCGGAAAATGATCATGCTCCCGTGGAAATCCCTCGGCATCCTTGATAATCAATTCGATGATGTGATGCTCATTGACCGCTTCCAGTGCATCATGTTCCGCTTCAGGAATGGATTCCAGAATGTCGTAAAAGTACTTTTCCTCCATCGTGTGATGGACAACGAGATGGCGCGAAAATTCCTCAAACACGCTTGGATCTCTTTCAGCTCGAGCATATAATTGCCGAAGTGTTGCGTGATGTGCCGTCAGTTCGTTGACAATACTCATAAAACCTCCATTTGGGCTGATAAGTTGTAGATCGGTGGCAGAAAAGGAAAAACTTCATAGTCTAAATAAAAACCGGAGATTGCCTGAGTTCCGGGTCGAGTCCGAAACGATGTATCCAGGGGCAAAGCTAAAACAATCGGATCTGCACAAAAAACTGCCGAATAAAGATAGCACCCCTAAAACAAAATGACGTATTCAAGCAAGAGCGCTTACTTGCCATAAAACGCGCTTAAAGTCAAGATGATAATGCGGCTAGAGAAGTCTAAAGTATTCTCAACACTTTTCAGATGGTGGGCTGTTGAAGTCTATAATAGAATTAACGGTGAATCTCGTCGGCGTACCGATCGACCGAGGCAGAGATGGACATCTGTTTCCGATTTACTGCAACTTTTTGCTCCCACTTGGCAACGCTTGTCAGGGTATATTTCATTCCACCATACCAGGGATACTTAACCCAAAAAGAGGCGCCGGTAAAATCGAAGAAAGCAGTCTGGATTACTTTGGTATAGCGTCCTGCGGGAGACAGCTGGATATAGCCGTGGTGAAATTTGTGTCGGCAATCCTCGACATTCATTAACTCGAAATCCAAGCGATATTTCTTATCGATAACGGTCGTTTTCCACAAGAATCTCAGCCCTGGGGCACTCGCGTACCTGTTTTCGGTGTAAACGTCGTCACCGTCAACTCTTACCAGTCGATGATCAAGCAACTCATTACTTGTCAAAAGAATATCACTGTCAAAATCTGTTTTAAATTTCCAAAAAACATCAATTGGAGCCCGAACGTAATACTCTAATCGGTATCCGTAACCAGACCCGCTCGGGGAAGGGACTTGTTTAAGCAGTATTCGCTTTACATCACCCGGAAGATTTGTATCCGCGTGGGACATACCTGCGCCAAGAAGGATTGCGACTGGCAAAGATGTGACCAAAAGTAATAACAGTATATTTTTAACTTGTGAGATGATGGAAGGAAAAAGATTAACCATGGAAGACCCCCGCAGGCGAAGATTTTTATTGTTTGTCAACAGACAATAGACAAATTTTAAACAAATAAACCCAAATGTCAAGTTTTTTAGTAATTATTTGATGATCGGCTCCGGCTTCAATGGTGTGTGCGCTCTCACCAATAGTCCCAATTTGTGTCCGACCTTTTTGGCGACATCATCCTGTCTGGTGAAGAATCGCAGTTGAAATGACTCTCAAACGTGAATTGAACAAATCCTTGACAAACATACCGTTCCAAGTTAAGTTAAAAATATGAAAAACAAATCTTACTACGCTATTAAATACGTTTCACAGCGGACAGGTCTTACACCACATGTTATCCGCGCCTGGGAAAAGCGCTATGATGCCGTGGTGCCGGTTCGCTCACCTAA
>JASJCE010000512.1 GCA_030066155.1 Desulfobacterales bacterium
CTGACACCTGAACACTGAAACCTTATCGTGCCTGAACACTGAACACTGACACCTGACACCTCAAATCCTGAAACCTGACACAATAACCCTTCACCAGTTTTCACTCTTCAATGTTTAGTCCCAATCTGCTGAGCCCTTCGATGAGTCGATCGACGAGGTCCTCGGATTTGACGAACCTGGTAATCAGACCACGGCCGCGCCGCGCGAAGTCGGGTTTGAGGTCCAGCAGGATTTGAACATAAGTCTGCCCCTCTTCTATTCTTCCCAGCTGACCGCAAGCGGCAGCTTTCAATATCTGATCCCAGAAAAGATCTGGCATGGTTAGGTCAAAGGTCTCGCGGTATGCCATTTCATATTTTCCAAGTCGCAGCCAGTTCAGAATCAGCACGTGCCGGGTCCAGGGGCGATGATATGGATTGTGTTTTATGGCCTTCTTCACTCGTTCAATACCGTGATCCCATTCACCGGCCAGGGCCGTCAGCCATCCGATGCGATCCAAAACCATCAACGAGTCCGGGTACAGACGATACGCGGTTTCAACCTCGTATCGGGCCTCCGGAAGCCTGTTTTGCAAAAACCGGACATATGCCAGCACCATTCTGGCCCGTCGGTTGGTCGGATCAAGACTCACTCCTTTCAGGACAAACTCCGCGGCCTTTTCCAGGGGCGTGGGATGATCAACGATTTCCAGAGCGTGGTTGTTGGCATAGAGACATGCCAGCATCGACCAGGTCAACCCGCAATCGGGCTGGCGTACCACTTGACGCTCAAGGGCCTGAATCGCACGGACAATCAATTGCGGTTTTAGCAGCGTATCGCATTCCCAGTATCGCAGCATTGCTTCATAGATTGTCAGCTCCGATACCGCTTTTTTGATGCTCCGAACCGCAAGATGCCTCGGAATTGCCGCATAACCACCGGCCACCCGGACGGCGACTTCAGCGGCCACCTGTTCTTGAAACGATATATTCCCGGCGGCTTCAAGATTGCCCGGGTATTTACCCGACCAGATTTGAAACCCCTTCCTGGCATCGTGCAATCCGATCGCCACCGTGATCCGGGCCGGATCGCGGCGAACGTTCCCGCCAATAATAAAATCGGCATCCGGATTCGAAAAATCCGTATTCTGATTGCGCCGGTTATGCTCCAAAACCCGGATTTCACGATAGTGACACAGCGAATGGGTCAGCTCGGTGGTTAGACCGATCGACAGTTGATCATCATTCGGATTGCCGGTCAAATTAGTCAGGGGTTGGACGAGTACGGTCGGCCAGGTAGACCTGCAAGTTTGCGGTTCAGCCGATTCAGCGCCGATAGGCTCATCTTTAATACGTTGTTCACTGAATGTCGGCACATAGGTACCCTTGGGGATATCAATGCGAATTGGATCGTGCTTTCCGGATGTCAAGTAATACTGCTCCAGTGCCCGCCGCAGTCGGCCGGCCTGTATGCTCACCACCGGATCGATACTCTGGTCGAAGTCCGGTCCCCGACCGAATACCTCGGTCGCCACCGTGTAACCTTTGATACGGTCGGCATTACCGGCCAGGGTCTCGTTCACAACATATTCCAATAAAGAGGTTTGTTGCGGAGTGGCGTTGAAATCAGGGCTGGCCTGCATCAACCTGAGATGACTGATAATTGTCTCGTTTTCGGGATGAGACAATTTGTGGCCTTGAAGTTTCATCATTACCCCCGGGTTATCTGAAAATTGCATGCCTTTAAGGCGAAAAACATCCGAGATGGTTTTTAAATCTCACCATCCGGTTCTCTCCTTGAGGCATTGTCAAGGAGCAGCTGGACAAATGGTGAAGCACCGCGAACCTGCGCCCCCTTATCAGCGATTGCCCGAATAGCGTTGATCCCGTCATCGTCCGCGAACAAAAGGTTCGAAAGGTCAATTACCGCAGGTTTTTCAATTGGATTGCAAGCTTTTTCCAGGTGCGTGACCGCGGTGCTTGACAACCGCCCGGCAATGCGAATGATGGTCTTTAATCCGTTGGAGATGTAGTCAATTCTAACGTCCATAATACTACGAACATCGCAAAACTTATGCCACTAACCCGGCATAAGGTACTTTCCTGATAACTTGTTGGTATCACGAAATTTTTTTTGTTAATTTCGAATAGAATTTTTCGAGAAGTCGGCTCTTCTGGCCAATATTTCGGCCATAAAGGCCTATTATTCGGCCATTCCATTTGACTTTTCGGCCGGCAGTGCTTAAGCTGCGAAAAATCTGAAATCTAATATGAAACTTCAACTAAATATCTCGCAGAGCCCGCTGAGCGCACAGAGCTTTTTTGATTTTTCTCCTAAACCTCGGTGAAAGATTAAATCACTTAAGTTTCGTGATCGATCAAGCCGGGCGCCTCTTAGCCCGGCGGCAGAGCTGAAACCTGAACACTGAACATTTTAAGGTTCCCCGTTCAAAGTTCCCCGTTCAGGGTTGACCGGATTTAAATCATTTTAAAGGTTCCCCGTTCTGGGTTCCCGGTTCAGGGTCATCTTATTTCAGATTTCGGATTTCGGATTTTGGATTTAAGGTATTCTGTCGATTCAAAAATGAAACATCATAGCGGAGGTCATTCTTCCAATGAAAATAGCTTTACTAGTTTACGTCTTTGTCTGTCGAAGGCAAAATCAAATGGAACATTATTGTTGACGACCGGTATAACCAATAACAAATAGCTGCTTGTTTATTCTGTCATCTACAATCTGAAACCCCTGGCCCAGACCTGACTTTGTATGGGTTTGTAAATTATGACTTTACGGGGATCTCTATCAGTGAAACATAGAAATTCGTCATATCGCACCAGGGCGGGCTTATACCTCCGTCCCCCCTGAAACCTGAACACCGAACACTGAAACCTCTTTATGCCTGAAACCTGCTTGCGCTGCGAAGCCCGACTTGTTAGGTCTTAGCTGAAAACGAAGCGTAAAGGGCGAAGAAGTGAACTCAGGAAACAAACAGATAGACTTATGAAAACCCTGCTTAAATCCAGAACCATTGCCTTCCTGGCGGTTATTATCTTTATCTCAGGATTAAATTTAGATTTGGTTAGCGCACAGAATCCAGCCGGCGAAAAAAAGCCGGGATTGGAGCTGAGCGATGAGGAGAGGGCCTGGATCAAGGAGCATCCGGTAATCCGCGTTGGGGTGAATCACTATCCGCCCTTCGAAATCGTCGACGGCAAGGGAGGCTACGAGGGACTGGGGGCGGATTATCTGCGCCGCATCGGGGAAAACATCGGTTTCAACTTCAAGATTATTACGGGACTGACCTGGGTGCAAGTCCAGGAAGGGGCCCGGAACGGAACGGTCGACCTGATTCCGGTGATCACGGATACTGCCGATCGGCGCAAGTTTCTGCGCTTTACGGAAGGATATCTTCATCACCCCCAGGTGGTTATTACCCGTCGCGAGCACCCTGCTGTCACGGGCATTGCGGATCTCAAAGGCAAAACCATGGCGGTTTCGGAAGGCTATCCCGAGATCGAGGATCTGAACCAGAATTATCCCTCGATCAGGCAGATGGTGGTGCGCAATCCCCTCGAGGAGCTGAAACGGGTCGCCTCGGGACAGGCGTATGCCTGCCAGGGCAATCTGACCGTGTTCAGCTACTACATCGGCAAGCACAATCTGCTCAATCTCAAAGTGGCCGGTCCATCGGATATCGGCGGCAGCGGGACCATGGCCATGGGCATTCGAAAAGACCGGCCCCTGCTGCATTCGATCATCAAAAAGGGACTCCAAACGATCGACGCTTCCGAGCGGATTGCCATCGCCCGCAAGTGGGCCCCTGACCTGGGCGACACGAAGCAAGCATCGTTGGACTTGACATCGGCAGAAAAAGCCTGGCTCGCGGATCATGAAGAGATCACGGTTGGTCATATTCCGGGTTGGCCCCCTTACAGTTTTTTGGATTCATCCGGGCGTCCTGTAGGTATCTCAATCGACATCTTCGAACTGGTGGCGAAAAAGGTCGGAGTAAAGTTCAAGGTTAATTTGGATGCGTGGAGTAACATCTATAGGCGAGGGCAGGACAAAGAGATTGATGTCGTTGCTTCGATGGCTATCAAACCCTACAGGAAACAGTGGTTTATCTTTTCACACCACTATTTTAACCTGCCCGTCCATATTGTTGCCCGAAAAGACGACGAGCGTATTCGGGGCCGCGATGATCTGAAGGGGAAAATCATCTCGCAGAATGCAGGCTCATGGTACGTTGAGGAGATCCGCGAAAAATTTCCCACAGCAACTCTGAAATTAGTGGATCGTCCTGAAAATACATTACTGGATGTTTCGACTGGAAATGCTGATGCGACCCTGGCCGGATCAGCAATTGCTCGGCATACCATAGCGAATAAAGGGCTCTACAACCTGCATCTGGCAGGCGTATATGCTGAAAAAGGGGCAGACAGGATCACATTCGGTGTCCGTAACGACTACCCTGAGCTGGCTTCAATTATCAACAAGGGACTCGCGGCTATTACTCCGGCGGAGAGGCTGGAAATTCTAAACAGGTGGATATGGCCCGCGGTACCTCAACCAAAGGCAGAGACGCAGTTAACCGACGCAGAGAAAGTCTGGCTGGCCAAAAACCCGGTCATGCGGTTGGGCGTCGATCCAAGCTGGGCACCGGTGGAATATTTTGATGCGGATGGCAAGCTTGCCGGGATTACCGCTGACAATATCCGAATCCTATCAGAGAAAATGGGCACCCGTTTTGATGCGATCCGGGCTAATTCCTGGACTGAGGTTTTGCAACAGGCCCGGCAGGGCAGCATCGATATCATCTCGGCCATTGCCAAAAGTGAAGAGCGTACCGAATATTTGCTGTTCACCGAGCCATATCTCAAATTGCCGCTGGTCATCGTCACGCGAGATGACGCACCGGTCACTGAAGGGATTGAGGACCTGCAGGGCAAAACCATTGCGGTGGTCAAAGGCTATATCACGCAGGATTACCTGAGGCAGGATTACCCCAAACTAGAACTATTTCTTGTTGAGACACTCGACGAAGCATTGCAGGCGGTTGATAGTGGTAAAGCGGATGCGCTGATCGAAAACTCTGCAGTGTTCAGCCTGGCCAAGAAAAAACTGGGTCTAACGCGGCTGACGGTGACGACCACCACACCCTATGCTTACGAACTTTCCTTTGGCGTGCGCAAAGACTGGCCGGAACTAATTCCGATCCTGGATAAAACCCTGGCCTCTATTACCCAACGTGAAAAACAGATCCTCAAAGAGAAATGGGTCGATATCCGCTTCCAAAAACAGACAGACTGGCAGCCAGTCTTCGCAATCGGCCTGTCGATCATCCTGATTGCAGGCAGCATCGTGATGATAATCTTTAATTCGAACAGGCGACTGACAGTGGAGGTGGAGCGACGTAAGCAGGCCAAAAAAGCGGCTGATATGGCAATTGCGGCCGCCCGGGCTGGAACAATGTTCCTGGACATGCGTCGGGACCACTTAACGTGGGACCAGCGATCAATGGATATTTTTGGTATCGATGAAAAGACGTTCGGCCAAAATTATGAAAGTTGGGAAAAGCTG
>JASJCE010000513.1 GCA_030066155.1 Desulfobacterales bacterium
GGACAATGGAAGATTCGGTGTTGACGCTGAGCCGAAACACGCGACCGTCGCGGGGAGCATTGACCAGCTGGGTGTTCTGTGCGCGCAGTTCCCCTTCGAGGTCGGCAATTTTCGCACGGATTTCGGCTGCTTTGCCTGATTCATCCTGCATTTTGGCCCGTGCCTCTTTTACCTTGGCAGTCCCCGTTTCGCGCTCCCGGCCAAGTTCGGCTTCCGCATTGGCCAGCGCAGCGCGCGCGGCGTTGAGTTCGGCCCGGGACCTGGCGACCTCGGCCTGTGCCCGCTGGCGCGTAGCCTGGGCTTCGAGCAGCTTGATCTCTTCAATCCACTGGGGGGCAAGCTTCGCGAGCCGCTTTTCCTGGGTTACAGCGAAGTCGCGCGTGGCAGCAGCACCCCGCAGGTTCTGCTGGGCGGCCTTCAGTTTCTCGCGCGCGATATCCGTTCTAGCACGGAATGCATCAACCGCGAGATCCCGGGCCTGCTCGAGAATTGTGATCTGCGCGCCAAACGTATTGACATTGAGCCGCGTATAATCCAGGTCTTTGCGGGCTGCCTCCAGCTTGGCTTCTATTCTCGATATTTTTTCAGGGTCGATATCGACAATCCGGATGAGCGGATCGCCTTTCATGACAAGATCAGCTTCATTGACAAAGACTTCAACGACCCGGCCCGGAACCGGCGCCTGCACGGATTGCGGACGGTCGAGCGGGGTGTAAGCCGCAACACGTCCCGCACCGGGAACATTTTGCTGCCAAGGCGCAAAGGCAACAACAACCAGAGCCAGTGCGAACAGCGCAAGCAACGCAAATGCAATGCGGCGGATCCAGGGGGAAAACTCGACAGCGTGCTGTGACGCTATCGGGTCGTTGTGGGCGGATATCAGTCCGTTCATGGGGATCGTTCTCCTTGATATGCTGACGGTTGGTCGAGCTCGATAACCCGCTCCATTTCCGCACTTACCGCGTCGCGGATTGTGGTGACCAGCAGCGTCCATGGGGCATTCCGATCACACAGCACCGCGAGAGCCCCGGACAGGGATGCCTGATCCAGCTCATCAAGCACACCATCAATCACGAGCGCACGAGGAGCCCCGACGGCTGCCCTCGCCAGCATCAGCATCAGAACCATTGTACGTGAAAGCGGAGCTCCGCTGCGGGAAACTTCGGTCCGCAAACCATTCTGCAGCTCGAGCAATTCATCGAGAATGCCGAGACGATCGAGCACACGCCTTATCTTTTCACCGGAGATGTCGGATCTACCCAGGCGAATGTTGTCCATAACGCTCCCGTCAACGAGCTCGCAGCCCCTGACCAGATCGATCTGTGTGCGTATCGACATCCGGGCAATATCCCCGATGTCATTGCCGTCAAATAGTACAACACCTTCACTCGGTTCTCGCAAGCCGACGATGAGCTCGGCGACGGTACTTTTTCCGGAGCCGCGAGGCCCACGAACGGCAACTCGCTCATCGGCCTCGACCAGCAGCGAGAGTCCGGTGAGGCCGCTGGTTGAATCCGGATAGCGATAAGACACCCGGCGCAGCTCAAGCCGTGCGCCGTCGTCGCCCGGAACGTGAGGCTCGCCGGCCTCGTCCTCTACGGGCAAATCAAATAAAATGCCGAGCTTATCGACTCCGGCCAGCAGGTCATAAGTCGCCTCAAACTGCTTGCCGAACTTGACGAAGGATGCCAGGGCAACCGATACGATCAGTTCTGCAGCAACCAGCTGGCCAAGGGTCAATTGTCCGCGAATCACGAGAAAGCCGCCCAGCGTCAGAAGCGCGGTGGCCGCAACCGCATGCAGCGTGACCGCACCGACAAGCTGCCGGAAAATGACCGAATAGTGCTTGCGCCGTGCCAATATGTAGTCTCCGGCCAGATCGGCGAGACGCGCACGGGCGAACTCCGGTGCACCCGTAAATCTGTAGGTCATCGGATCCAGTGTGAGCTCTTCGAGTGCTCCGGCAACCGCATATTTGGCGCTCGACTCTTTGCGTGCAGTCGCGACAGCACCGCGACCCAGACCGAACACAATGAATAAAATCACAGCAATGAGCAAGATGTCAAATACCAGCAGCAATGGGTGGTAAAATCCGAGGACCAGAAGCCCGATTCCGGTCTGGAGCAAAATGTCAAGCCCGTCAATCATCAGAGTCGATCCGGCTTTCTGGACTGTCACCACGTCGAAGAAGCGGTTCACAAGCTCCGGGCTGTAGCCCCGATCATAAGTGTCGAACCGGACCCGGGGCAACCGAATCGACAGGTCCGAAACGACCCGGGTGAATACACGCCGTTGCAGGATTTCGACGACATAGAATTTGAAAACGCGAATTGCACCGGCGAAGGCCATGAAAAAGAGTAGGAGAATACCGACAACGATCAGTGGCTGCATTAGACCGCCGAAGGCTACAAAGTTGACCAGTGTCTGCACCGCTATTGGGGTGGCGAGTGTCAGAAAGCCAAGGCCGACTGCAAAGCCGATAACGATGATAATTTCGGACCGGTCCGGCGCCAGGAGCTGCCTCAGCCGCTGAAAGGCAGTCAGTGCTTCGTTGGATGTTGTTTTTGCGCTGACGACATCTCCCATAGAGCTAACCCTGTGCGCAGCCTTAAGGCGCCAGCCGGCCAGCCTCTCTTCGGCACGTGCATTCGATACCACATAATTCAGAGCTTCCGAATGACTTAGTAAATCGATGCGCACATGCATTGCGTCGCCGTCATGGATTGCGGCAAGAGCGGGGCCGTCTGAGCCCTCCAACTCCAGCAGCACCGGCCTTTGCGGCATGACCAGTCCGATGGCTTCATCAATCCGCGGACGTATCGGACTCAAGGTCAGCCCGAATCGTTGGCAGACATGAACGAGCTGCGAACCGGAGGCGACTTTATTCTCGCCTCCCAATATAGGCTGTACGGCATCGGCGGTTGGCGCCGGAACCGTCCGACCTGTGCCCTGGGCCAAACGCTCGAAGAAATCAAAGTGGTTCTGTGCAGCCATCCGATCTGCGGCGTCGGGGCGCTCGGCGGTTTTAGGAAACGAAGGAGAGTGGACTTTCTGGGTCATGACGGTTTCAGTTTACAAGTAAATGGCAAATTAAAACAAGACAAAATGAAGATCGTGATAGATTTAAATCGGCGATAATTATAAGCCTATCTGCATGGCGAAAATACTCATTGACCACAATTTTCAAGATGCCAATCCGTCTCAACCCTATTAGCCCTGATATTTTCAGGCAATTATCTACACTGTACTCGATTTTGGGAAAAATAAGGAAGTTTTTTACTGCTGTCAAGAAACGGGAACAGATATTCCAATTGTTGATATCAAAATATTATCATTAATTCCGGTATGATACTATTGGGATCGGCAATTCCGCGGTTTTGGGATTAGGGCTGTTGTCTACTAAATTATTACTTGACAAACTCTCTCCAAAAAATGTATTTGAGCGACTTAAATCATTTGCAATACAAAACGTTTCAATGCAGTATAATTTAGGTTATGTCAGGCATAAGCCATCCCGACCTAATAAGGGGGATGGCTTTTTTGTTGCTGGACGCCGGAAAGCTCGGAAGCTACTAAGGGAAATAGCGTTCCCGCATCCCAGCTTCGCGGCTTTCCAGCCCGCCTAGGAGAATAAATAATGATAACCAAAATTGTTGTATTATGTGCCTATTTCCTGATTGTTCTCGCCATTGGATTTATTGCCCGCACCCGCTGGAAATCGACTCCGGAAACTTACTTCCTGGCGGATCGCGGGCTTGGCCCCCTGATCCTGCTGGGAACCATGGTGGCCACCAATTTTTCGGCCTTCACGGTATTCGGCACCTCCGGCGCGGGCTACCGCGACGGGTACGCCTTTTTCCCGATTATGGGCTTCGGCACGGGATTCATGGCCTTGACGTTTTGGATCATCGGCCGCAAGGTGCGGCAGGCCGGCCTCGAACACGGACTGGTGACGCCGCCCGAATTGGTCAAGCAGTTGTACGGAAACCGCTTTTTATCCCTTCTTTTCGCTGTGGTGATGATCATCTTCACCATTCCCTACCTGGCGCTGCAGCCCATGGCAGCCGGCTATGCCCTGGAGGCCCTGCTGGATTTACCCTATTTCTACGGCTGCCTTCTGGTAACCGGCATCATTCTGCTGTATACCCTGCGCGGTGGTTTGCGGGCGGTGGCCTGGACGGATTTGTTTCAGGGCTCAATCATGTTTGCGCTGCTGGTTGCCTCGTTGATTATGGTTGCCGGATATCATGGCGGATTTATCGAGGCCAACCAGAAGGTTCTGGCTTCCAATCCCGAACTGTTCTCGCGGCCGGGGGGGCAGGGAAAGTATACCCTGGGAATCTGGTTCAGTTTCATCGTTCTGTGGTTCTTTTGCGACCCGATGTTTCCACAACTGTTCCAGCGGTTTTTTTCCGCCAGAAGCGGCCGCAGCATTTCCCGGACCATGCTGCTCTATCCGCTGGTGTGCACGGTGGTGTTCTTTATGCCGATTGCCGTGGGTGTTCTGGGCCGGCTTTCCTTTCCCGATCTGGTCGGCAAACAGGCTGATCGCATATTGCCCATGGTTTTGAACCTGATCGCCGGTGATTTTATGGCGGCCCTGGTGATGGCAGCCGGGCTGGCGGCCCTGATGTCCACCATGGATTCCCAGCTTCTGACGTTAAGCTCCATATTTACACGGGACGTGGCCGCCCTGTTTCGCAAATCAAAAACCGAGTCGAGCGTTACCGGGCGCATATTCGTAATTCTGCTCAGCCTGGCAGGACTGGCATTGGCCTACAAGCCGCCGGCAACCATCCTGCAGATTGCCACCCAGACATTTACCGGCCTGGCAGTACTGTTCCCGACCGTCATCTTCGGCCTCTATTTTAAGCGGGTTTACTCATCGGCTGCGATTCTGTCAATTCTCTGTGGCGAGTCAGCCTTGATCGCGTTCTATTTTAAATGGATTGTCAGCCCGGTCTTTTTGCCGGTCATCTGGGTCATGCTGGTGACCTTTGCCGTCTATCTGATTGTCCACATGGTGCAGCTGATCAAAGAAGGACGGTTGGAATTGAGCACACCGCAATGGGCGACCAATATTTACTTCTGGCTGTTTGCCGCTATTTTTATTCTGGCAATGGACTACTGGGCTTGGGGCGATGTTGAACCGACAATACTGGGCATTCCCATCTGGGTGGGATATTTCGTGATTCTCTCGGCTCTGCAAACCATTGTAATGATCTATTTAATCAGGCAGGAAGGAGAAGCTTCAGTGGGTATTTTCCCCACCGAGCAAGAGGCTCCGGGCAACACCCTGCAATAATGGCCGCCCTCTCGCTTCAGGCTTCGCTCTTCGAGCTGCGACCCGACAAGTCGCTCGTTCGACGGACGCAGACAATATCCGGCCGATGTGGCCGGGCTAAATGTCTGCGACTGGCCTGCCGCGGCGAAGCCTTGGCGAAGACGGGTCTGCGTTTGTCTGCTGCCAATTATTGATTAGATTCTGTACTTAAAGCCAGATAGTCCGCGCGGTTGATGACTCCGCGCAGCTCTTTCCCGGTTAAATAATT
>JASJCE010000514.1 GCA_030066155.1 Desulfobacterales bacterium
GGCGGCAGTTCATAGTGCTGTTCGTTGGCTTTATGGGTCAATATTGCAATGGGGCTGTTACGCATGGACGCAATGAACCGCGCCAAAGCTTTTTGGCGGTTGTCTCCCGCTTCCGCTTTTTCTTCACGCAGCCGTTTTTTATCGAATTGTCGAATGCCGAAACGGATAAGCCGATCCGGCAGCAGGCCATTGTCAGCCATATTGATTAAGATACTCATCTTTTCACCTTAGCCGGAAACCAGGGCACAAAGGCACTGGTTCGTTTAATGTAGTCGCCGTAGCCCGGTCTTCTCTCCACCAGAACTTTTTCTGTGAGCGGTATCCCGGTCATTTTAAGCAGAACCGCCGTGATGATTATGGGGCAGATGATGGTCCACCAGCTGCCCGGCGTCGATAACGTGATCAAGTACAATCCCCACCAAACCAAGAACTCCCCGAAGTAATTGGGATGACGGGTGTAAGCCCACAGTCCGCTCTCCAGCACTTTGCCTTTGGTGGACGGGTCTGCTTTGAATCGCGCCAGCTGCCAGTCGCCGACCGTCTCGAAAACAAAGCCGATAACCCACACAAGTGCTCCAAAACCATCGAGCCAGGTCAGCCTGGCCGGAGCCGGAGCCATCTGACCGATCTGAATCACGATCGATATCACCCACATAAACAGCGCCTGCAGCACAAATACCTTGAAAAGACTAACGAACCAGAACCGTTCACCGCTTTTTTCGCGCCAGGTGCCGTAGCGGGGATCCTCTCCCTTTCCCCAGTTGCGACGGGATAGATAATAGCACAGCCGCAGACCCCAGGCGGACACCAGCACTGCCAGGAGCAGGCTGCGACTCACAATGCCATCGGCTAAAAAGAAAGTAATCCAGGCGATCAAGACAAATCCCATTCCCCATAGACTGTCCACTACCGTTACGTTGCGATATATCAGACTGATGAGCCAGCCGCCGAACATCATAATCAGAACGGCAGCAAGGTTGGTGACCATAATGCTTAGATTAGGTTGCATGGATCAAACCCCGTCAAGTTGTCTGGTTTCAGAAACCGGCTGTAACGGATTGATTGCCGGCAAACCCTGCTCCCGCCGGGCAATCGACTCTCGAATTTCGCGATGTATCCGGCTGCTGATCGGGTAGGCAAATGCAATCAGGATAGCTGCGAAATTGCAAAGCGATGGTACCAGGGCGTACAGCACGCGCAGGGTGAACAACACCTCGGGCGGCTGCTCCGCATTGGGTGCATATCCGGCTAATCCCAATATGGTCAGACCGGCGCCGATGCCGATGGCAGCAGCAAATTTCTTTGAAATGGACCACAGTCCAATATACTGTCCTTCACGCCGCTCACCGGTCAGTAGCTCGTCGTAGTCAATGACGTCGGCCTGGATTGCAGAGGGTATTGCGAGGGTGGCGCCGAATCCGATACCCGACAAAAAGACCAGAACGCCGTATATCACGGCATCACCCGGTCCCAGAAAAAAGACGCCGATGAACGCACCCGTATTAATCAGCATCGACGTTATCCAGGCAGCTTTCTTGTCGGTGCGGCGCGATAACACAATCCACAGTGGCAGAAACGCAATACCAGTAACAAAATACAGCAGCAGAAACAGATCCGCCAGCTGCGACTGCAACACGTATTGCACATAGAATAAAATCAGTGTCGCCGGCAAATTGTTGCCAATGGCACTTACCGTGTAGGCGATCAACAGCACCATAAACGGTCGATTGCGTGTCACCTGGCGTAAACCCTTCCACATCCCGATGCGCTCCGGCTCCGCGCTCACCCGCCGCTCACGAATTGAGACGGCGCACCACCAGCAGGTTCCGATCAATATAGGAGCGTATATCACTGCAATCCAGAAAAATTTGGCGCGTTCACCGGCAGCATCCGCTTTCAAGTCAAATATCCACTGTACCAGGGCCGGCGAACTGGCTGCTGCCAGCGTCCCGGCAATTAGAAAGCCGTCCCGCAATCCGAAGAGAGCGGTCCTTTCGTGATAATCAAACGTAATCTCCGGACCCAGCGACTCGAAAGGAACGGTAACCGCTGTCCAAAAGAGAAACAGCAGATAAATGAATATTCCGAACCAGATGGTTTCGAAATTGATCGATCCCGCCGGCGGGTTGAAGAGGAAGTACATGGCAATCGCAACGAAAATGGAGCCGACGGCAATGTAAGGTTGACGTCTTCCAAAAGGCGTCCTCGTCCGGTCGGAAATATACCCGATGGCCGGATCGGTGATGGCGTCGAAAATTCTGACACTGAACATGATATAGCCCAGCGCGGTGATGTTAATCCCGACAACGTCGGTATAAAACTTGGGAATGTAGACATATACCGGTATTCCGACGATTGCCAGGGCAAAAGCCGGCATGGCATAGGCCAATTTCGATGAGAACGGTATTGATTTATTGTTTGACACCATCATCTACCTTATAATAAAAGACTTAAATTGTTTTATAGACAAAAGCTAGTGACGTGCTGAATCGAATAAGGTTACAATTAGCACTGAAGATGCAAATACAATGATAAAAAACATCCAGTAGAGTAATAGGAAAACCCTCTCAAAATAATTTGAGCTTATAAAGGGTGCAAATATATCTAACTATTTGAATATATTATAGATATGGAAAATAGCTGCGCCTGGTTCATAAACCGCTCAAATTATGTGGATCTTTTTGCTTTGATTAATACACCGTGAAAGCTACTTGCCAAATTAACGCATCGTAATTATCAACAAAAATAAGACAAATACTAAAACAATGAAGATTGACGACCTCGTAAAGGTCGGAATTATCGAACTTTGACTTCTCAACCTATTGAAAATATTATGATTGAAATTTGATTTGCGCGTCTTTTGCGCCTTTTTGAGGCTATGACAATATTGGTAAAGGGAGAAATTACAATGGAAGAAAAGAATGTGATGATAATTGGTGGAAGCTCCGGTATCGGACTGGAATTGGTAAATATACTGGCCAAAAGAAACTACGCTGTCAGCGTTGGCTCTCGTACGTCACATATTCTGGCCGATATGCCCAATGTGCGCCATTTTCCCCTCGATGTCAGCAAAGATCCACTTGAGTTTGAGTTGCCGTCCGAGCTGCATGGATTGGCCTACTGCCCGGGCACAATTAATTTACGACCATTCCAGCGCATGACGGAGGAAGATTTTTTGGAGGACTACCGGATCAATCTGCTGGGTGCCGTGAAAGTCATACAGGCCTGCTTGCCGAAGCTGAGAAAGCCCAAGAGCGGGTCATCGATTGTTCTCTTCAGCACGGTTGCCGTTCAAACCGGGATGGCGTTTCATGCATCCATTGCCAGTGCCAAGGGCGCCATCGAAGGCTTGACCCGGGCCCTGGCGGCCGAGTTTGCGCCCCGTATCCGGGTCAATGCCATTGCGCCGTCTTTGACCGATACGCCGCTGGCAGAAAGCCTGGTCTCTAATGAGGACAAACGCCGAGCATCATCGGATCGGCATCCGTTGAAACGAATCGGGACAGCACGGGAAATAGCCCGCATGGCGTCGCATTTATTATCTGAGGATGGATCGTGGATTACGGGACAGATTATATCGATCGACGGCGGAATGGGTTCTTTGAGAACCTTTAAATAAGTGCACCCAAAACGACTTCGCGATCCGGATCGGCGGCAACGGCATGTCCTGTTGCCGACATCGGTGGCGGCCGGCGGATCGATTTGTAGCCGCTTTTTTTCGAATCACCGAATTCCGGTTGTTATTCGCAGACGGCGATATCGGGTCGTGATGTACTTGATCATCCGTTTGCGCAGGATACGCAATACGATTCCAAGTTTATCGGAGAAGGTCAACCACATATCGTGTCAGGTTTCGCTCTGGCTTCTGTAACCTGTCGCCAGAATGGATTTGAAGGTCCTGACGCTTTGAATTAAACCGTAAACGGTATAGACCATCGCGATTAACATTCCGATTTTAAACTTAGTCCAGATTGAAGCCACCTTACTGCTACCCCCCTTGGATTGTTCGGTAAGTGTCTGACCGATTTCCCCACCTTTTTCAGTTTTCGGATGGTAGTCGGGGGGTTGGGCTCAAAACTTGTCCGGTCGGCGTGAGCATTTAGAGCGTGAACAGAGAATTAAGTCTGAAACCCGCCCCCCCTGGCGTCCCTATTCAGCAAAGTCTGTGCCACATTCTAAAGAGAACTCAAAATATACTGTAATAACAATATGATATGATCGTTTTGGTTGAATCCGGAGCTGATCAAGTAGGGAGGCGAATGGCCAGGATTATGAAGCGCCATTCATAGCATTTGGGTAGGGGGATACTCTGGATGGATCGGATGATATGGTTACGGTATGTAGGATATTGTACAACGTTCAGGCTGTCAGCAACATTTGGATTGGAGTCGAATTGGAGTGCTGGATAGGTCAATAAAATCCCAAATTACAATACTCAAATTACAAACAATATCGAAATTACAAATTCCAATGATAAAAACCTTACAACCACGTATCGAAGTTTTCGCTTTATTTTGTTTGTTTTAAATTTTGAATTTCGGTCATTGGTACTTATTTGAGATTTGTTTTTTGGTGCTTGGAATTTTTATGATTTTGATAAGCGAGTCACTCTATTTATTCCAAGCAATCAACCGGTTAAATGACGGGTCCTGTAGACGCTCAAAAAGGGGCTACAGGATCGGAGTCTGCGAGGGGTCAAACCTCTATGTCGAGGTCTTCATCGCCGCCTTTATAATACAGACCGGATACGGCTTTGTCACGGATGGAGATCCCCGCTTCGTGAACGGTGCCGGGATTGCCGGAATTCAAAGGGTGCCACCATTCCAGCTGCCGTCCTTCGGCCATACGGCGGTATGCGCAGGAAACCGGCAGCCACTTTATCTGCTTGATATTGTTACGAGTCAGTTCAATGCAGTCCGGATTGGCGAAATGACGGTTTTCGTAAACCAGGCATTCGCACTTTTTAATATCCAAAAACTCACAGGCAATACCCGTGTACCTGATATTGCCTGTTTTCACATCTTCAAGCTTCTGCAAACAACAGCGGCCGCAGCGATCACAGAGGTTCTCCCACTCTTCAGAGGTGAGATCCTCAATTTTTTTATTTCTCAGTGGCTGGCGCTTGGTTTTCATCTACGGCGTGAGTTCTGGTTGGTTGGTGCGTGACTTGCGTTTGAAAACCCTCTCGAGGCCAAGTTTAAATAATGGTTGTGGCCCCGGTATGCTCAATTGGAATCCACGCCGGTCAATCGCTCCATGGTTTCCATCTGGGTTTTGCAGTCAATGCAATATCGGGCCGTTGGCCGTGCCTTGAGGCGCTTGACTGATATATCCTCGTCGCAGCGCTCGCATCGCCCGTAATCACCATTTTCGATATCCTGCAGGGACCGCTCGATTTTTCTTATCATCAGCTTTTCACGGCTGCAAAGATGGTGAGAGAAGTTGCGCTCCGCGATCTTAGCCGCCTGATCCACAACATCAGACATGCTGTCATTGGATTGCGACACACCGTCCAGGCTGCAGTCGGCCCGGCTCAGCAGCTCCGATAATTG
>JASJCE010000059.1 GCA_030066155.1 Desulfobacterales bacterium
TTCAGCGACGGCCCATAGACGGCCTTAGTTGCGAGTTTTGGCCGGTCTGCGGATCGATATCCAATGGCCGGCGTTGACTCCCCACTGGAGCTTTGTGGATAACCGTATAATACATTTCAGGAACGGGTAAATTGCGGATAAATTAGGGTTTAATCTTTTCCAATACCTCGCCGTCTGCATTCAGCAAAAATATCATAAAACCGTTTTTGGCCGCACTTTCCGCCAATTCCTTATAAAATATCGCTTGAATTTCATATTTATCCCCCTTCTGGGTCGTCATGTGAACCAGGCATTGCTGAGCATCGTCCTTCTCGAAGAACGTCGGAATGAACGACACATTATCATCCTCGTAGTGCTGCCCCAAAAATTGTTCATTGGGCCCCGGATTTTGGATGACCACCCAAACCCAGGTATCCGGTTTCAACGCCTTTTTCATTGCTGCAATCCTCTCCTATTTTACCATTAGCTTGGTTGGAAATAGACTCTTTTGCCCCAATCGCAGGCTACATCCGGATTGGTAGCCGCAGGAAGTAAATGCCAAAGTTGAAAGAACACCAAAATTTTACTTCAATTTTGCTCATATTGAATTTTGGCTCACTTTTTCTATCGGCTGAGTTCGCCCCGCAGGTTAACCTGCATTTGCATTCTGACATCTCGCGGTTCCAGATTGCGGCTGAAAAGATATGCCATTTTAGCCAGGGCTGCCTCAACCGTCATATCGAATCCGCTGATAACGCCGGCCTGGGCCAGGGTTGACCCGGTGGCGTAGTCCGCCATATTGACCGATCCTTTGATGCACTGGGTACAATTGACAATCACGATGCCCCGATCCGATGCCGTTTTCAACTCGCTGATCAGGCTTGCATCCTGCGGACCATTGCCGATTCCGTAGGTCTCCAATACGATCCCTTTAATCGGAGGTTGGAGTATATTGCGGACAATGTCGGCTGATATGCCGGGAAAAAGTCGGAGAACCCCAACGCGGGATTCACGCATCGGTCTGACAGCCACGGCTTCGGACTTTTCAGCCGGTGGCAGGATCAGGTCCCAATGTATTTTAATTTCAATTCCAACCCGACCCAAGGGTGGGAAATTTGGCGAAGAAAATGCCTCAAATCCGTCGGCGTCAATTTTGATGGACCGGTTGCCCCGCAGCAATTGACTGCCAAAGCACAAACAGACTTCCGGTATTGCAAATTTGGCGGCAATCAGAATGGCCGTTATCAAATTTTCACGGGCATCATTCCGGATTTCACAGAGCGGTATCTGGGCACCGGTGATAATAACCGGTTTGCGCAACCCCTTCAGCATGAACGGCAAGGCCGAGGCAGTGTAGGCCATCGTATCGGTGCCATGCAAAACAATGAATCCGTCGTAGCGGTCATAGTGTTTTTCGATATCTTGCGCGATCCTGAGCCAATCGTCCGGCGTCAAGTTGGAAGAATCCTGTAATGGGTCATATTCATGGATATCATATGACGGCATGGCATGGCTATTGAGCTCCGGGATCTGCTGCATCTGTTCCTGCAGGTGTCCGGGTACCGGAACATAGCCGGCAGGATCTCTCTTCATTCCGATCGTGCCGCCGGTGTAAGCAATGTAGACGTGTTTGGACGATAGGTTCATGTGGTTAGGGTTCAAAGGTTCAGGGTTCAAGGTTCAGGGTTCAGGGTTCTGGGTTCAAGGGTCTGGGTTCAGGGTATTGGGTTTTGGGTTCCGGTTTTGTCTCTTTGCCCTGCCGGCCACGCGCCTATAAGCAGAGTTCAGGCCCTATTTATTGAAATCAAATCATGTTTGCGCAGGATTTGAGTAACGCAAATCCAACTATTTTGGTGAGAATCGATATAAGATCGATAGAATACCACAAATAGTCATTATTCAATATTCATTTCCGGCTTCGCCGGCTTGGGATTTAACAAAAAAACCAATAAACGTCCAACGGCTAGCCTCTCCTCAACGGATTGATGTCTAGGGCCGGTCTTTCGATACTGATCGAGCCGGCATCCGAGCCCTCAAAATCCACGGTATTGACGTTTTCACAAATTTCCTGAATTTTTTTGACCACCGGCTGATGCTGCGGGTGGGTTTGATAGCGTTTCAGCGTATCCAGGTTGGCGAATAGAGCCACAAGGGCAAAATCATAGGATCTGGCAGAGTGAACCAGATCCCGCCCGAACTCGTAGGCATGAATCTCCGTTATCTTGTTTGGCAGCTCATCCAGCAGCCGTTCAAGTTCTTCGATATCGACTTCACTGACACCGGGCTTGAATTTCAAGAGTACAATATGGTTGATCATGTGTTTTTCCCTGCTGTTGGCATTGACATAAAGTTAAAACTTAAAAGAGACAAGCACTCTCCGTAGGGCGGCATATATGACACCGATCAGGATGTATGCCAGACCGGCGCCGACAATACTGAATTTGACGATAGCGCACCAGCGTGCAATTATGGGCCAGGCATCACGCGGTGAGCCCAGGATCAAGCGTATCAATGCAAAGTTTTCAATGGCATCCAACAATGCTGCCAGTAACTGGCCCCACCCTAAAACAAAACCCCAATACGCCCACAAACGGTATTTTGGTCCTGACCTGCGCCCAATCAGAACACAGGCTAATGAAATGAATAAGGCATAAACAATCAAGAACAAATAATCAAGCCCAAGGCTCAATGCAGCCCGAATTTTGCCTTCCGTTTGCCAGGATGCTAAAATGCGGTTCCCCCGCTCCAGGTCTCCGGCCAGTTCAAAGGAAACGATGCCCCTGGGCGCCGCTGCTGTCTTCAAATTTTTATCCAGCACGGACATCGCGGACAGGAGCATCAGGGATAGAAAAAGAAACAGGATTAGCGCCGGCCGGAGAACGGAATTGGATAGCTTCTTAAAGGGATCGGGTATGGTGGATTTATTCACATTCAGGTCTTCTTCTTCGGGGCCTGTTTGCGCAGAACCGTGATCTGATTTTTAATTTCACTCAGGATAAAGCTACTCTTTAAACTGCTGGCGATGACATCAAGCGGGGGATCAACACCGATGGTCTCTTGCATATGCTGCCGGGTGGCATCAATCGCCTCCTTGATGCTCGTGTGAAAAACCCCGGCCCTGGCGAGGATATTTTGACCGGGCCCGTCCTTTAAGTTCAGGCGCCAGAAGGGCTCACGGATGACGTTGCGACTGATGTCGGGCTCATCCTTTTCCTTCTTGAGCTGATATTTGATCTGATTGCCGACCTCGTTGAGAATAAAATAAGACTTCAACAATTCCGCCACTTCCTCCTGTGTCGGTTCGACACCGGTGTGTGCGTGGATATATTTGATGATCGTCAGAATAGCATCTTTGAGGCTACCCCCAATCCGGTAAAATTCCGCCAAAATATTCTCCTGAGTTCTATTTCGTTCCAAATATTTTGTCGCCGGCATCGCCCAGGCCGGGAATGATATACCCGATGTCATTCAGTTTGTCGTCAACGGCGGCGACATATATGTCCACATCCGGATGGGCGCTGGTTAACTTTTCGATCCCCTCCGGCGCAGCCACCATGAAAATGCCTTTGATTTGTTTGCAGCCCGATTCCTTGATCAGATCGATGGTTGCGATCAGTGAACCGCCGGTGGCCAGCATGGGATCAATAATCAGGGCGATCCGCTCTTCCATCGCGCCGGTCATTTTGACGTAGTACCTGACCGGCTCCAGGGTTTCTTCGTTGCGGTACAGTCCGACCACACTTACTTTTGCGGAGGGGATCAGATTCAGCACACCGGTCATCATGCCCAGGCCCGCCCTTAAAATCGGCACCACGGTAATTTTCTTGCCTTTGATTTTTTCGACCTGAACCGGCCCGGCCCAACCCTGAATGGTTTTAGTCTCCGTTTCCAGGTTCTTGGTTGCCTCGTAAGTCAGCAGCATTGCCAACTCGGCAGCCAGATCTCTGAAGTCTTTGGTGGTCACGTCATCTTCTCTCATCAAGGCAAGTTTGTGTTTGATTAGCGGGTGATCCACAACATTTACTGACACAGCGGCCTCCTTTGCAAATTGGTTAGCGTTACCCGGATATTAAACATTCGCCAGTCATATTGAAATAAATATTACGTGTCAAGATATAGAATCGAATCTGATAGAAGGGGATCTTACGGCGTTGGCGAAGCTGACTTCAGAAAGGCCAAGGGAATGACCCAACCCCCGATTTATCGGGAAATGAATATTGATTATTGAATATTGAATATTTGTGGTCCGCCTCCGGCGGATCGATCTGAATTTACTTCTGTTACCAATACTCAAATCCCACGGAAAACATGATTTGATTTCAATGAAAAGGGCCTAACGAAACGGCTGGAGATTCTGAGGATGGATTCAGCTTTGAGTCTGAATGGACGTCTAATCTCGACCCCGGATACGCGGCAGGCGGACGACCAAAAAAATCACGAAAGCACGAAAAGACCCGCGGTTAAGCGGTAAAGAGGGCTAAACCGCCCGGGCCGGAACACGAAAAAGCGTAAACTATATTGCGTGTTTCCAGATTCCGTGGTTTCGTGATGTCAGTGCTGACTATCTGGGCCCCCGGCTGTAGCCCACCGGATTCTGGCGAAATTCACCCAGGGGTCTCTTAAAGGTGTATGCTGCGGGGTCTTTGACCAATTTCTGCCCGGCGACACCAACGTTGTCGCCCAGGGCGGAGAATGGCAACGAAATGACAAAAACAACCGTACCGAGGGCGGTAGCCACAAGGCCGACCGGTCGAACGACAACCAGATCATACATCATTTCGCCCCCGCCGGGATCTTCCGTTTCAAAGTATTCCTGGGCCATGACACCGGAACCAAAAGGCACGGCCATAAAGGACACAACCAATACCAGGACCAGGGTTTTCTTGGCGAAGTTTATCATCTTAATCCTCCTGCATAAACAGCGATTACTTGAACGAAAACCTAGCTGCAACCCATTTTGGTTGAAAGCGGCTGAACAGGTCGAAGCTGAACAAATATCCGATAAGGTTCAAGTTAATTGTATTATAGCGCTTTTTCACAGTATATTTCAACAGGTTTATTGCGCCTCAACGACAACCGGTATAACAACTATCGGTCATAATCAGATAAACTTTACAGATTGACTATTGACGATTGTCAAATGACGATTTAATGATCCACTCTATATGAAGCATGAGTGTTTAAATATCAGCGACCACCGAAACAAACGGGAATTTCCGGGACCTTCCTTCAAATGTGTTCCTGGTGCCCGTAATCTCAAATCGAATGGTAGGCTTTGATTATGGATCCGGATTCGGCATACATAGAGGTGGCAGTCGCGCTTCCGGTCTACCAGACGTTTACCTATAGCGTCCCGGAATTACTGCGGGACTTACAGCGTCCGGGCAAACGGGTTCTGACACCCTTTGGCCGACGCCGTGTTACCGGCTATATTTTCGGGTCAAGCCCTCCTCCGGAAAACAAGGAAATCAAACCCATTCTGGACATAATTGACGAACAACCGCTGTTCCCGGCGACGATGGTGCCATTCTTCAATTGGATTGCCGATTACTACAAGTATCCCATCGGGGAGGTGGTCAAGAATGCCCTGCCGGGGGGCCTCAATATCCATGAATATTCTACTTTGACGATTACCGACCAAGGCCGACGGGCATTGGAACACCAGCAACCGCCGCCGGTTGCCCAAAAAATTCTGAAGCAGCTTGTGGGCGGGGCATGCCGAATAAGTCGGGTCTTGAAACATATCGATCAACCGGTGTCCGGCCGCCTGCTTCATGACCTTGAGCAAAAAGGCTGGGTTACCCGGAAGTGGGAGCTTAAAGGGGGCAGCACCAAAGCGAGGATCGAACGCTACGTCCGATTAAATCATTCGGCCCCAGCGGCAGACGACCTATCGCAGGCCCGGCGGCGAATTTTGGATATCCTGGCCATTGAAGGGGAGATGGCCGTCAAAGCACTCAAAGCTTTTGTTCCCACTGCCGCAGCCCTAATCAAATCCCTTGAATGTGCCGGCTATTTGACCATTGACCACCGGAGAGTCTATCGGGACCCATTTGGCGACTCCATCAAACTCGATACGGCGCTCCGGCTCAACCGGGAACAGCAGGCAGTCGTCGCTCAGGTCTGCAAGCAACTGGATAAGGGATATCGTCCGTTTGTGCTGAATGGCATCACCGGCAGCGGCAAAACTGAGGTTTACATGCAGATTGCGGCCGAGGCAATGAAAAAGGGCCGTTCAATTCTGGTACTGGTGCCGGAAATTGCGCTGATAACCCAAACCGAAAGGCGATTTCGGGCACGTTTCGGTGAATGCGTGAGTGTTCTGCACAGCGGATTGTCGGCCGGGGAACGGTACGATCAGTGGTCCCGCATCCGTCAGGGGGCCACCCCGATCACCATTGGGGCGCGTTCAGCGATATTCGCCCCCCACAAAGATCTTGGTGCGATTATTGTCGACGAAGAACACGATCCCTCCTACAAACAGGAAGGCAAGCTGCGCTACAATGCAAGGGATCTGGCCGTGGTTCGGGCAAAACAAAATAATTGCATCACCATCCTTGGGTCGGCCACTCCCTCGATTCAATCCTACCATAATGTCACAACCCGGAAGTACGTTGAACTAAAGCTCACCAGACGGGTCGAACAGCGACAGCTTCCGGAAATCCGGCTTGTCGATCTTCGGCAAGTCAGAGACGCCCGGGGTCTTCAACGCTTTATTACGCCGCCCTTGCTTTCGGCGATGACCGAATCCCTGGATCGCGGAGAACAAGTCCTGCTCTTTCTGAATCGACGGGGATATGCCAGTTTCCCGGTTTGCAGTGCTTGCGGACAGCCCATGCGCTGCAAGCACTGCGACATTTCTTTGACCCTGCATCGGCGATCCAATGCCTACCGGTGCCATTACTGTGGTTTTAGCCGCGCGGCAACCTCGCATTGCGATAGTTGCGGTTCACCCAAAATCAGGCACCTGGGCCTGGGTACCGAAAAACTGGAGGAAATGTTGACATCACGCTTCAGCCAGGCCCGGATTGCCCGTATGGACCGGGATACAACCGCCCGCAAAGGCTCGATTGTCAGGCTGCTGAAGGGGCTCAAGGAGAAAACCATCGACATTCTGATCGGCACCCAGATGGTTGCCAAGGGGCATGACTTTCCGAACATCACGCTGGTCGGTATCATCTGTGCGGACCTGTCTTTGAGTTTCCCGGACTTTCGAGCCGGAGAAAGAACCTTTCAACTGCTGGCCCAGGTTGCCGGACGGGCCGGTCGCGGCGACAGACCCGGACAGGTGATTCTGCAAACTTACAATCCCGAACACTTTTGTATCACGGCCGCCCAAAGCCAGGATTATGCCACTTATTACCAACAGGAAATCATCTTTCGGCAAGCACTCGCGTATCCACCGTTTTCTAGAATGATACAGCTCAAAATTTCCGGCAAAGACCCGCACCAAGCCGAACAATTTGCCCGCGGCCTGGGAGATGACTGCCAGACGCTGAAAGCAACCTATCCCGCGACCTACAGAAGAGTTGACATTATGGGGCCCATCGAAGCCACTCTGACCCGGATCGCCGGACGCTACCGTTGGCAGATTTTGTTGAAAAGCACCCAAATTTCGGCACTGCATCGGTTCATCAATCAACTGATGACGGCCCACCACACCCGCTTCACCCATCGCCGTATCCGGGTTGCAATCGATGTGGACCCGGTCTTTCTCATGTAATACCTGAAAACTTGTGCCTTGACATTGACGGACAGTCGACATAAAATTTTCAATTATTCAGAATATTTCTATTTGAGGGAGACCGATATGAAATTTAAAATTCTGACGCTAGCAGTTATAATTTTGATTTTGACCATATTTGCTGCGGTCAGCTTCGGCGTTCAGGATGATTCGCAGCCATCCGCTTACTTCCCGGAAACGATCTATAAATTTACGCCGGTCCTGGATGGGGACAAAGTCGTGCATGAGTTCGTGATTCAAAACAGGGGCAATGCACCGCTAAAAGTCGACAGGGTAAAGACGGGCTGAGGTTGCACAGCCGTCTCTTTCACGAGAGAAATCCCCGCCGGTGGTGAGGGAAAAATTACATTAAGTGTGAACACGAAGGGATACGGCGGCAGGCAGATGAAGAAGACTGCCGGCGTTTACACCAACGACAGGAGCCGTCCACGCCAGGATCTGGTCATCTCCGGTCCGGTCGAAAAATTTGCGACCATCCGGCCGCAGCATATCAGTCTGCGCGGTTATGCCGGAGACGCCATCAAAAGCAAGGTAACGATCATCCCCGAAAAAAAATATGCCTTTAGAATTCTCAACGCCCGGGCCATAAACGGGGACAATATCAACATCAAGCTTGACGAGGTCAAGAAATCCGGCGGACAGGCGTATGAGCTGAATGTTGAAAACTTGAAAAATGAGACCGGACGTTACTACGACACCATTATTCTGACAACGGACAGTCAAATCCGACCGGAACTCAGCGTAAGGGTCTACGGGTATTTGCGCGCCCGCAAAAGTGAATGAAGGCGGAGCAGATAAAAGTTGTGGCGTTTGACTGTGACGGCGTCATGTTTGATACTGCGGAAGCCAACCGTATCTATTACAGCCAACTTCTGCAGCATTTCGGCCGGCCGGCAGTGACCGACAAGCAGTTTGAATTCGTCCATATGCACACGCTGGACGAATCCATGGCGTTTCTGTTTCCGGATGCCGCTGATTTGTCAGCGGCCTATGAATTTCGAAAGGGCATTAAATATCGTCAATTTCTGCGTTATTTTTCCATTGAACCGCATCTGGTGCCGTTGCTGAGGAAACTTCGCCCCCAACGAAAAACAGCCATAGCAACGAATCGAACCGATTCCATGGATCAATTGCTGGAGGCATTTGGCCTCACCGATTATTTTGACCTGGTTGTGACCTGCAGTGACGTGGAACGTCCCAAACCTCACCCTGACTCGTTGTTGCGTATTTTGAGCCACTTTGAGCTGATGCCTGATGAAACGATTTATGTCGGTGACTCTGCGTTGGACGGATTGGCGGCCCGGTCGGCGGGGATTTCGTTTGTGGCGTATTGCAACCGGAAGTTGGAATCGAATTATCACATCGATTCACTGAAAGAGCTTGAATCACTTTTGGACGTATGACCATTAAAATACCACAAGCACTATTCTATGACAACCGCTTTAATTTGGGGTGAGAAAACATGACAGCAGACTTACCGGAAGAAAATCAGGAAGCCGCGGACGACACCGATATCGACTGGGACAATCGTCTCCTGTGCAGTGACGGCAACTGTATCGGTGTTATCGGCGCTGACGGATGCTGCAAAGAGTGCGGCAAAAAGTACGAGGGAGAACTGCCCGAGACCGTCACACCTGATCAGAGTGACCAATCCGAAATGGCAGATGAGCAGCTGTCATCCACTACGATGGATGAGCAATTGTCATCCACTGCATCCGAATCGGAGCCTATCGAGGATGGACCGGCCGAGGATGGACCGGCAGACGATGAATGGGAAAATCGCGTTTTGTGCAGCGACGGCAACTGTATCGGGGTTATCGGTCCGGACGGAAAATGCAAGGAATGCGGAAAACCGCTAAAATGAAGAATGTCGATTGACGAATGTCGAATTAAGGCATTCTATCATTTTAAATTTAAAAAGACACAGCGCAGCGATACCATCATTCTTCATTTGTCAATCGACATTCGTCATTCCAGAGGTTCGTCATTCGTCATTCGACATTCCAAAGGTTCGTCATTCCAACACCGGTAGCCTGACCGTAAATATGGCGCCGCCTGCTTCTCGGTTTTCGGCCACGATCGTTCCCCTGTGATCCTCGATAATGCCATGGCAGATCGAGAGGCCGATTCCCATGCCCATCGTTTTTTTTCGGGTGAAAAACGGATCAAAAATTCGATTCAGATCTTTTTCTGAAATGCCCGGTCCCGTATCCCTAACAGTGATGATGATCTCGTCATCCATCCGTTTGGTTTCGATGTTGATGTCGCCACCAAATGAGCGCGACTCTTTCAGCCTGTTTTGAAAATCTGCGGAATTTTTCATGGCCTCGACGGCATTGTTGACCAAATTCATTATGACCTGACCGATTTGCTGGGGGGACGCATTAATTTTGGTTGTCGCATCCGTCAGGTTTAATGTGAAGTTCACCATGTTTTTTTTCAAATAGCTGCGGATAAGCGCTACCGTATTTTCAATAACCTGATTGACTTCCATCGGCTGTTTCTGTTCTTTGCCGGGTCGATTGAGGTCAATGAGGTTTCGAACTGTATTGCGGACACTGACAAATGCACTTTTAATCAGGTCCAATTTATTGAGAAGATCTTTATCCGTGTCATACTTCATCCGGATAACGCTGAGCAGGGCGGTGATGCCCTGAAGGGGCGAGTTGATTTCATGAGCTATGGATGCGGCCAACTGCCCCGTGGCCGCCAACCGCTCCGATCTCAACAACTGGTTTTGAAGCAATTTGGTTTCAGTTATATCCCTTGCAACGCACAGAAAGCAGGGTTTGCCAAGATAGCTGACATAGCGGCAGTTGACCTCATTGGGTATGATGGTGCCGTCCTTGGTTTTGATATTCAGCTCAAAGCGAACCTCTTTTTTCCTGACGACCGCATTCAGCATGTCCTCGACGTAAGAGATTTGATCCGCTTCGACAATTTTTGTGATATTCCGCTTGAGAAACTCGCCCTTGGTGTAGCCGGTGCTTTGCAGAATCCGATCATTCGATTCGACGAACCGACCTTTCGAATTTAACAGAAAAACGCCTTCAGCAACGTTATCGAATAATTCCTTGTAGCGAACCAACTCTTCCGCCTGCTTGAATTCCGTCGTATTGGAAGAGATGATTGTTGCAGCAATGACTTTAGTGCCTAATCTCAATGCGCCGATGCGGTAGGTGTACCACTTGGGTCTGATACGTGTTCCCATGCGGACTTCAAAGCTTTCCGTCTCACCGGTGTGGAACACATTTTCAATGCATTCTTCAGCCAAATAACGATATTCCTGGGGCAGGAATTTATAAAAGCTCTGCCCGACTGCTTTCTCACGCGGAAGTTGGGAAATATCCTGATTTATAAAACGGATGATGCCTTTACGATCCACTGCAGTAATCATGTCCGGTGCCGTCGCCACCAGAGAACGCCACAGTTCTTCGGACTCATTGAGCCGCTGCTTGGCCTCTCTGAGTTTGTTGATAACCGACTGAGCATGAGAGCCAAACATGATGAACAGACACAGGACAATTATCCGCAAATAAATATCGTACAGATCGGGTCCGATTAGTTCGGCGATTAGATTGAATTTGTTAGAAAAAAAGATGTTTAGGACTGAGTCTAAAATCCAGTAAAGCGTCGCCAAAAAGATGACGGCCAACACCATGGAATCCGGCAAGTTTTCTCGTTCCGCGGAAACCGCTTTGGATTCAAATTTTGCTCTTTCAATGGATTTTAGAGTTTTGAGGCCAACCGGTGACTTGGTTAGTTTAAATGTCGAAGCATTCATTCGGTTTCACCTGTTCCATGCGTCCGTTGACGGTACTCTGAAAATTCGTTTCGGTGCTCCTAAAGCCCGACGTACATAAATGAGACCTTTAGCACATATGGATTAAATTGATAAGGTAAAAAATGAAATCAATAACCATATGACATTTAGAGGCACTGTATGTGACAAATAATGTCAATCGATCTAGTGTCGAGTCGACGGCTCAGTCCTTACCTTAATGAAATACATGGTAAAATTTAAATTCCGAGAAATGGCACAGATATTGAATGTGTTGTTCCTGTCATCGGTCTATTCATCCAGGGGGAATGCCGCATCAAATCAGCCTAAAAATAAAACAGGAGCGCATATGCAACATACGGAAGAACCGACAGAACCGTATTTACGTGATGCCGATCAAATGCAATTAGAAATTCAAGATCTGGAAAAACACGCCTTCGAAAGGGGACTGCCAGAACATCATCCGGAATCAATCGGGTCGGAATTATGTGACAGGATGCCGGGCTGTTCCGCGAATCTTGATGCGTCCGTGCCTAACGAATCTGAAGGCCAATCACCTGTTATTTTGCTCATCGACGATGAGGAATCATTTCGCTCCGTTATCCGGCAGGTTCTGGTTAATGCCGGGTACGAGGTCATTGAAGCTTCCAACGGAGCGGAAGGTATCCGGTATTTCTACCAAAAACCCGCGGATATGATTGTTACGGATATTATTATGCCGGAAAAAGAGGGAATTGAAACCATCATCGAGCTCAAGAAAGCGTTTCCCCATGTCAAGCTAGTTGCGATGTCGGGCGGCGGTTGGTATGGGACAGATATTGATTTCGATATGGCCAGACGGCTGGGGGCCCGCACCCTTGACAAACCGTTTGCGCTACAGGACTTGCTGGATGTCGTCAGCGATCTCTTAAATTAAATCTGAAATCTGGCACACAGGGCCAGGTTTCAGGTTCAGTACCGTGATATGCGCTGATACCGCAAGCCTTTTATTCCAAAACGAAAACCTGGTCCTCAGGGCCAAGTCAGAGACAATTGGCTATGCCGTAGATCAAGGCCATGGAGTGTTGGAGTATTGGAATACTGGAATATTGGGTTTGGTGGAATGAGATCGATTTATAATTCGTGGCCCTGCCGTCAGAATAAAATCAGACTAAACTCCGCTTTTATCCCCATTATTCCATTTTTCTCTCCGAACCGTAGGCTCTACGAGCCGGAGGCCACCATTCCATTATTCCATTGGCGACCGAGTTTGTAAAGATCACCCCTATGGGGTGGACCAAAGCCGGCCCCTCCCTCCGGGCTGTAGGCCCTACGGGCTGGAAGCTGGGGTCGGATATTTTCTTCCGCCGCTTTTTAGCCTATCAGCCGCGATTCCCGCACTTGGTGCTCCGCTTTTACACCCTGGATTCGGTTGAAAAATGTTATTGGCCGGGAACGCTTGCCATCTATTATTTAATTGTTAGAATTTCAGATTGTTGACCGTGAAATAGATCTTTGGCAGCATTTCTGAAGGGTACTCGCCTGTTTACCGGCGACAGACTATCCAACCAAAGACAAACTGATCCGCACCTCTAAGATCATGAAAAAAATCCTTATCATCCTATATGCAACGGCAGTTTTGGTCGGATGCGGTCCCAGACTGATTTATCCCCACCTCGAATGGCTGGTACCCTGGTACGTCAGTGACTACATCTCACTTGATCAATCACAGAAAAATATGCTTCAGAATCGCCTGCTCAAGCAACTGGACTGGCATTGCCGCACCCAACTGCCGATGTATGCTGAAGTTCTGAGAAGCATCGCAAAGGATTTCGCCGATCCTCAGCTCTCCGTCGACTACTCGAAAATTCAGGCTTACAATTCCAGACTGATGAAACTCTGGAAGGAATTGATGAAGCAGATCGGTCCGGATATTGTCGATATCCTGGCTACGGCAACTGACGAGCAGATCAATGAATTATTTTACAATCTGGCCAAGCAAAATCAGGAATTCCAGAAAAAATACGTCGATCCGTCCCCATCGAAATTGATTGATAACCGGCGAAAACGCATGATTAAACGCATAAAATACTGGATATCCGATTTAACCCAGGATCAAAAGGCGCTGGTTTCTGATTGGAGTGCCCAACTGATTCCAATTGCGGGGGACTGGCTGCTGCACCGTGAGTACGTGCAACTGGAAGCCCGCAAACTATTGGGTCAACGCAACGAGCCTGAATTTCGTGCTGCCATGCTCGATTTGATCGTCAATCCTGAAAGCATGCAGACAGCTGCATATCAGAAAAAAATAGACGCCAATATCGACACCAGCATCAAATACGTGATTCAGCTGAACCAAACCTTGAGCCGGCGACAACGATCCTACCTCCTGAATCGTATAGAATCCCTCGCATCGGACTTTGACAGACTGAGCTGTGATCCGAAGGAAATACCGAGGGTTCCGGGTTCCCGGTTTAAAGGTTCAGAGGTACAGAAATGAAAATTGAAGATTGAAGATTGAAAAATTGTGGAATTGCTTCGCTCTGCCGTTTTACCTGTGGATTAATCTTCAAAACATAAATACTTTTCAACTGGAGCTCAGGCTCCTGTCTATGATCGGGGTTTTGGAAATTTAGCGAATATATCCTGCCCTTTTGCGAAGGCGGCTTTCCCAGCGTTGTGGTAGGTGCTCAGCCGATCCACCGGAATGGTGCGGGTGAATCTGCAGTCATGCTGCCAGTCGATATAGATCGGTGTCGGCCGCAGCATCCGGGGATCGATTTGAAGATCCTGACATAGCAGCTCAGCCAGGCGCAGCTTTTTTTTGTATTTTCCCGTCAAACGGGTGAATGGAATGTCGCGTAATTCCAGAATCCGATCCATGATTCCCTCATCCAGTGTACCGAGAACCTGAATAAGGGTCGAGTACGATTTTGCGATTCCGTTGGCGGATGCTTCCAGCGAAATGATGCTGTATCCTTCTTTATAATTGGTTAGATTGATGATTTTCGAATTGCCCGGCAAAACCCGATCATTCTTTTTACAAATTTCGGTAAGACTGGGATAGAATTTAGGTTCCGGAAAGTCCTGATTCGTTCTTATTTCAATGGCAGCATAGGTCGCTGCGTAATTGCCGGTTGGATTCCAGACAGACCAGCTGCCGGTTCCGGCCTTTTGCAGGCCATCAATTTGAGCATTGATCTGTTCCGGACTGTACCAAAACCCTTGAATCCAGGGACGTATCCGCTTGCCCGTGCGCTCTTGCAGCCGTTTGGTGCTCAACTCCATGATTTCCAGCGGTTTTTCTCCGGGATTGTTGTGACCCAGAAACCCTTTTGGAAAATGGGATGGGTAAAACATGGGACAAATAACATCGACGTTCGGGGCGATCGCTTCGATCTTCTGGCCGACACCGAAATCCTCGGTTTTCCATGCCACTAGCCCGAACAAATCAACGGATAGCGTAATGTCTGCAGGTTTCAACTGCTTTCTGGCGGTTTCCAGAAATTTGCCGATGCAGGCGGTTCGGGACAGGCCGTCGGGCTTGACCGGGTAATGAATAGATGAGAGGTCGCCGTCACTGGGAAATCGAATATAGTCAAATTGTATTTCGTCAAAGCCGAGTTCAACGAGCTCCCGACACAGCGCCAGGTTGTATTCCCAGACCATGGAATTATAGGGATTGGCCCAGTACAATCCGTTTTTATCCTGCCACGGTCCGGCGGTTCGAACGTCCAAAATACCCATGTACGGATTGTTGCGAACCAAGCGGTGATCAACGAATACATCCAATTTGGCGATACACCAGAATCCCTGTTCCTTTAATTGCCGCAGCGCTTTCTCGACCCTACCGTTGGTGGCAATGGCACCCATCTCGCGCGCCAACCGGTTGCCGGAGTTCCATCGAATCCATCCGTGCGGATCCTTTACGTGCAATACCGCCGCGTTCAAACCGGCCAGCCGGGCGTAGTGGCTGACTTCGCTGACTTTCCGTTCGGTAAAGCAGTGGGGCGGCAGGTAGACGGCTTTGAGCGTATCCGGCATGGCCGCGTAACTCCGCGTTGAACCGAGGATGTTGAGGATAATCACCGCGCAGGTTAAGGAAAAATTCAGGAATGGTTTTCTGTTTGATAAAACGTTTAACACGACAATCAGTCTCCCTTTTGGATGGTTCGACGAATACGACACAACCCCGTACAGCCGACATCTCAGCCTGACAGTTCCGGCTTTGATATATTGATATATCGGTTGTTTGATATAATTCTTGAGGAGCTATAATTGGTATGACTTAGGAATGTCGAATGTCGATTGACGAATGGCGACTGAATAAATGGGAGGAAGTGCGCTAACGCGCAAGTTTATTGAGTTGATTAGGTTGGCTGCGTTTACTGAGTTGATAGAGTAAAAAAGAGCTGGGAGGCTGGAAAGCCCGGAAGCTGGGAGGCGGGGCGCTGTCGCGCCGGTTTATCGGGTTTATTGAGTTGATTGGTTTCGTGGCTGTTTGACCTTCCGGTCTTCTGCATCAACCAACGCTTTCATTGGTTTAAATCTGTATATTTTGATATAATCCCAGTTATTCCACTACTTAGTCCTTCTGATGTATATTGAAATCCAGCAGCCGAGTAGAATTGCAAACGAAAAACATAAACATGGGCGCTGAACTATATAATTAATCTGCGGTGGTATCAATCTGAACACTTTCTTCCATTAATAATAAAGCGTAAATTTATGTCCTGAAAGCCTTGCTTTTTAGGGCGGAGTAATGATTATGAGTCCAATTTTCAAATTTCCGGTGATATTTCCAGGATTGTGTTTGTTGTGTTTATTCTGTTGCGTCTGTTCCGCTATCGGCGAAACCGCATCGGCGATTGATATCGAACCAGCTAACGTGAAATGGAACCGACTTTCCTATCAGGCGAGAAGTATCTTTGGCAAAGTTAGAACGAATGTTCATGCCGAAATCGTCCCTGTGGAAGATGTCTCGCAATTGCTGATGCGGGATCCGGCCGGCGAAGCATTCCAGCCGTCAGGCGAAACTGCTATCGCAATAACGGTTGATTCCAATATAGAGCCATTGTTCGGGACCGATGAAATTTTAACGACTCAATCCTGGTTTGATGCAAAAAGTGCCGCTGCTCTGCAGCGGATCCGGGTGCGTCTTGGAAAAGATAAGTGGCAAAAGAGTTATCGATTTACAAAAAAAGGCGTCTATCGGATGCGTCGCAAGCCCCGGGACGCTAACGAGGAAATTTTGCCGTTGGATCGGTGGACCAAGGTTCGAAATCACTTTTACGCATATCCCGAAATAGCTGATTCCTGCCGGCAGGTACTAGAGCCGACATCCTTGCTGTATCTCGCCTCTGCTATTGATCTAAGATCAGTTCCAATGCCGGTCAATCTGTGCGTTTTCAACAAAAAGCAGCTGCATCTGCTAAACGTCTCTGTTGGTGATTCACAACCATTAAAATTGAATTTTATTCACAAGGAGGGAAATAAGCAGGTGCGCATAAAAAAGAAAATCGATGCTGTCAAGCTTTCCTTTGCGCCAAGCTCCATGGCCCCAGACAATGTCGAAATGGAAGCGTTTTCTTTTTTGGGATTGAAGGGGGAATTTGACATATTTCTGGATGATTCGTCCCGCATTCCCGTTCAGATAAGCGGGCGGATAGCTGCACTTGGGAAAGTGGATATTGTCCTGCAGGAAGTTGACGGTGCGCAAACCAGACAATAGGGCAGAATCGGAATTCAAGATCATCGGCAGGCACTGTTTTTGGTTAACTGCCAGGAGCGGTATGCTACCTCGATTGATCGTAACTAAGTTGCCCAATAATCGTCCAGCTAAATCCGGTCATGACAAATAGAGAGCTTTATCAGGCTAAGCAACCGGCGGTCGTTTTCCCAGAGCACAATCCACGATGAACTGTTCGTAGGCGTCGAGTACGTCCCTGTTGCTGTTGCCGCCATACACAACTTCTGAAAGGAAGGCGGCAACGCTTTTTTTGCTATACGGCACGCGACTTTTATCAGCCTGCAAAGCCAATATTGCATCTTTAAGTTCCGTTTCATTGTGGATGGTCCAACAGGCACCCAATTCTTCAAACAGAGTTATATTGTCATGCAGATATTTGACGTAGAGAACAGGCTTGCCTCGCATCAGGGCTTCGGTCATGACGCTGGAGCCGACAATGAGAAGGACATCGGCCCAGTCGCATAAATCTGCTGTGAGTAGATGGGAAACATCGGGCAGCGGGTATTCGCCGAATTGATCTAGGTTTCGCGTCCGGGTATGAGGTTTAATCACGGCTTGAATTCCGTTAAGTTCCGCTATCAGCCGACAGGAGTCAAACATCCGCTCCAGATCAAGCCGGCATTGGGGTTTGGATGGCATAACGACAACCTTTAGATTTTCTTCACTCCCGCCAAACTTTTCAGCCCCCTTTGGTACAATTTGGCTGTTTTGCTCTATCCAAGCCCGGCAGTAACGGGCACTTCCAAGCACTGAAATTTTTCCTTCGGCAACGCCGGCTTTGACCAACATATCTTTGCGTAATTGATTGGGGGCAATAATGTAGTCGAATCGGTTAAACTTGGCAAACCGCCTTGCCTCAGTCGATTTTGGTTTTGTTATTTCATTCGTATACAGCTGAACACCATGCGGCAGCGCCAGGACGGGAATGGCCATCTGCCCGGCAGCTTTCAGAAAAGCGTCAACGACATAATGCTTTGGCATGATGTAGTCAAAACAGATGACCTGAGCATTGGTGACCTTCAAAACCGATTGTGCCCAGCGCTGATCGTAGTAAAATCTCCGGGCTATTTTATAGAGTTTTTTTCCTGCAAAATCGGCTAGATGACCAAGCAACATTGGCAGTGCCGCAATTGCCCCTTGACTATCGTTTGCCAGTTTTTGCTGGACACTGTAACTCGCGCGAATGAGTGTGTACAGGATTTGATGACCCGGCCCCAGTTTTTCACAAAATGCACCGTATATATAATCTACTGTTACACCTTGATTTCTCAAAAACCTGAGACGATAATCCTGCCGGATATCGTATTTTAAGTTCATGCAGAAAACCGCAACCGGATAGTTGTCTTTGTGCAGTTTCCAGGCCACGGGGGTTAGGTGGTCTATATCATTAAAATGCCTTACGAAAAATATATACATACTCGTAGCCTTAGAAAATTACGACATCTTCACTGCAAAGTTCGCCGAACGCAGATGGTTGATTATCCTTATGGTTCCTTTTCGATTCCTAACTCTCCGAACTCTGCAACCTCGAGCGTCGCGGGCGGTGAGATCGGGTCTAAACCATAGGGCCTCATTCGTAGCGCCAAAACGCCAAAGATTGACCTATTCATATCATAGGATTCAAACCTAAAGCAAACTAATCCGGTCCGACGATTCGGGAGAAGATCAACGACGTGTATACTTAAGAATGTCTGGATGTTTGAGACTTGAGGCATATTCAAACAAACCTGCTAATTTCCCATGGCGCGTAATAGCGCCAAAACGCTTGACAAAATTTAAGGCAAAAGATAGGTAATGACGACTTCCGGCAAGCCCACCGGCCCAGTCAATTATGAATGTACTTCCCTGCTGCATGGGAAGCGGTGTCAATCGGAAAAACCGTATTCTCGCCAATTGAGCGGGGAATTAGGCCCGCGTCCACCGTGGACGTATTAAAGGATAAATCATGAAAATCGTTGCCGTCATACCAGCCCGCATGGGGTCATCCCGCTTTCCCGGGAAGCCGCTGGCAAACCTCCTGGGGCGCCCGATGATTGAACACGTATACCGGCGTACGGCTATGTGCCCGGTGCTGGACGACGTTTTTGTGGCTACCTGTGATCAAGAGATTATGGATTCCGTTAAAAATTTTGGCGGAAAGGCCATCATGACTTCAAGTTCCCATCAGCGGGCCAGCGACCGTGTGGCCGAGGCAGCTGCGGATTTCAGTGCCGATATTATTGTCATGATCCAGGGTGATGAACCGATGACCTATCCGCAGATGATAGAGGCTTCACTGGCTCCTCTGCGCAACGGAGACAAACAGATTGCCTGCGTGAATCTGACAGCGCGCATTCAAACGGAAGCAGAGTTTACAGACCCGAACACCATCAAAGTCGTCATGGATACCGAAGGTTTTGCTGTTTACATGTCTCGTGAACCGGTACCCACGAGGCATCTTCAGCCCTTCGACCAGCTGCCGGCCTTTAAGCAGGTATGCATCATCCCGTTTACGACCGCCTCATTACAGGAATTTATCCGGCTGCCCCCGACACCTCTGGAAGTAGCCGAGTCCATCGATATGCTGCGCTTTATTGAGCACGGACACAAGGTGAAAATGGTACAAACCGAATACGCCACGCATGCCGTTGACACCCCTGAAGATCTGAAGCGCGTCGAAACCTTGCTGCAAAAAGATCCATTGACCAAAGAATATATGTAGATTTCTAGTTTCAGGGTTCAAAGGTTTAAGGTTTGGAGTTCTTAGGTCCAGAGTTCAAGTTTCTTTGAAAAATTCATTTATCACGAAAACACGAAAGTTGGAAAACACGAAAATTTTGGTGGCTTTTTTTCGTTCTTTCGTGATTGATATTTCATGGTTATGGTTGTTCTAAATTAGGAGAAATCAATAAAAATGACTTGGAAAGTTCTGGTATCAGCCCCTTATTTTCTGCCCGTTATCGATAGCTGGCGGGATCGCCTTGCTCAAGAAGGCGTCGAACTGATCGCCGCACAGGTCAACGAGCGCCTGAGTGAAGAAGAATTGCTTGATGTTGTGGCCGACATTGACGGTATCATTTGCGGGGACGATCGCATCACCGAACGTGTCCTGGAAGCTGCCCCCCGACTCAAGGTAATATCCAAATGGGGAACGGGAATTGACTCCATCGATTCCAAGGCCGCTGCCGCCCGGGGGGTACCCGTGTGCCGAACCCGCAACGCCTTTTCCGAACCGGTAGCTGATTCTGCATTGGGTTACATGTTGACGTTTGCCCGCAAAATGACGTCACTGGATCGGGAAATCCGGCAGGGGAAATGGAAAAAACCCCAGCTGATGGCGCTTGGAGAATGCGTACTGGGTGTCGTGGGAGTGGGCGACTGCGGCAAGGCCGTGGTGCGGCGCGCGGTGAGTTTCGGCATGCGGGTGCTGGGCAATGATATTGTTGAGCTGCCCAACGATTTTGTGGATGCCACCGGCCTGGAGGTGGTTTCACTGAAAGAACTTCTCGCCACTGCGGATTTTGTCAGCCTGCACACGGATTTGAACGAGACATCGTTCCACCTCATCGGCAAAGCACAGCTGGAGCAGATGAAATCCGGCGCTTACCTGATCAACACCTCGCGCGGACCGGTTGTGAATGAACCGGATTTGATAGATGCATTGCAGAAGCGTATTATTGCAGGCGCGGCCCTGGATGTGTTCGAAGACGAACCCCTGCCGGGGGACAGCCCCCTGCGGCAGCTCGACAACTGCCTCCTGGCACCCCATACGGCCAACAGCAGTCCAAAGGCTTGGAACCGGGTACATGAGAGTACCGTTCGCAATCTGCTCGAGGTTTTACAAAAAACTGGAAAATGAACACCCCTAACATCCATGCCTTTAACATCGAATTCGCTCCGGGGACTTTTAGGCGCTTAATCGTGGATCCTTTGTACACTAAAAGCGGATCTACGACATTTTATGAAAAGATTATTTATCACGAAAGCACGAAAATTATAAAACACGATAAAATTGTCAGCTTTATTTCGTGTTTTCATCATTTCGTGCTTTCGTGATTGATCTTTTTGGGTTCCGGCTTGTCCGGGGTAGGATAGAAAAGACATAAGACATGTACCTGTTTCTCGTCAGAGCCTTCAACGACATCGATCATATCACTCCCATTGTCTGGAAAATGCGGCAGGATAATTTTCCGGTGGCCCTATTTTGCTGGGATCCGGCATATGACCTTAAGCGTGATTACCGCCTTCGGTTTCTGATAAAGCAAGGCGTCAACGTTAATTATATCTTCGATGAATTCGATCGGTCACTGGGGATGAAACATTGTATTATACGGTTTGTCACCGGAGTCTGCTTTGCCGTTGCGAACAGGCTTGACCATCATTCCGGGACGCTATTTTCCGCAGGCTTTGCAACCATTCAAAAGCGGGCCAAAAGGCTCGGCAAAAAACTTTATAAACGGTCAAGGGAGAAGTTTTACGACATCTCCTGGGCCCGCAGCGTCCTTGAACAAACAGGCGCCAGGGTCCTATGTTTTGACCATGTCAAACCAAAGCGCTACATTGTCAAAATTCTTTTGCAGGCAGCGAACGAGAAATCGGTGCCCACAATTGCCCTGCCCCATGGCGTGTACCTGTATACCAATCAATTTGTAAGGATCGGTTCGGAAGAGGACAGCAGATACGATAAATATCATCGCTTTGATCACATCCTTACTCAGAATGAAATACATAGAGAAGAATTAAGCGAAGCAGGCGTTGACCGGAACAAGATTTTGGTGCTCGGCAGCGCCCGCTATTGCGATGATTGGATGACACAATACAAGATGATTCTGCCACGGACAATGAAAAAAAATACGGGCAACTCGAATAAATTAAAAGTGGTATTTATGACGACCCGTTTTGCGTACAGAATCGATAAAGAGAGGATGTTAAGGACTTTTGACCTTTTATCCGAGACCGAGGGATTTGAGACCGTGGTCAAACCCCACACCCGCTCGGGTAAGGAGGCAAAAGTATACGATAACATGTCGCTGGCGAATGTTGCCGAATTCTCGTCCGTTGAATTGTGTGAGTGGGCCGATATCGTTATGGTAATCGGTTCCAGCATTCTAATCGAACCATTGAAACAAGGCAAACCGGTTCTTTATCTTAAATACCTCCATGAAAATACGACTCAATACGAGGACCTGGGCGCCTGTTGGATCATCCACGACGAGAATGAGCTAAAGGATGCATTGATGTCTCTGCGAAACGATAAAATAAAAGTGCCGTATTCTGAGGAGAATGTAAGCCGGTTTCTCAACGAGATTATCTACGGCGGTCAACGTAAAAGGGACGTATTAGGGGATTATGAAGATTTCATCGTCAGGCACGCCAAAGTGTGAGCCGGGTTGGCTTAAATTGAGTTAAAACTAATTGGGAGTTATCTGTTATTTGTTATTGATAGTTAGTGACAAATTGAGGGATTTAGGAATTGGGGGATTAAGGGATTAGATAGATAGAATACAGTCAATTCCTAAATTCCCCAATCCCTTAATTCCAAAATTAGACCGGTGACCTAATGTCATGCAATATCACGGCAGAAAAAGGTTCACAGTCATTTGGTCAATCTGAATGACAGGGTTTGGAGCAAGATGATTCAAAATTTTATACATACAATTTCTAAACTCACTATGGGCACCAGCGCAACGGCATCAATTATTGCTGAAGAAGGCAGAGTTACCCTGCGAAGATTCCTTAAACATAGAAAGCGCACAAAAAGAATTGATAGGGAAATTGAGCGAAGCAAAATAGAAGTGGAAGAGCTTGCCAATTTCAACCCAGAAAATGTTCGGCCGATAACTTTGCCATTAGCCCTGATCTCTCAGATTCAACGATCCGGCGGTTCGCTGCTGAGCCAGCTCTTTGATGGTCATTCTGAGGTCTATCCGCATCCGCACGAGTTGATGCTGGGCTATAAGAAAAAATACGTTTGGCCAAGATTAGATCTCAATGAGCCTCCCGAGCGCTGGTTTCGTGTTCTTTTCGAAAATATGGTTATCAAACACGCCAGGGAAGGATATAAGAAGGGCAAAGAGGACAAGGAGTCATTTCCTTTTAGCTTTAATCCCTATTTGCAGAGGAAAATTTTTCTTGAGTATGTCGATTCAGCGCAGCCGCTGACTCTGCGAACTGTCTTAGACGCCTATATGACCTCCTATTTCGGAGCCTGGCTCAATAATCAAAACAATACCGGCCACAAGAAAATTGTTACCGCTTTTACCCCAAGGCTTTCCTTTAAGCAGGAAAATATGGACTTCTTCTTTGAAGTATACCCTGACGGTCGATTGATTTCTCTTATCAGAGACCCCAGGAACTGGTATCCATCAGCCCTTAGACATGGCCCCAAGTTGTATCGAGATATTAAGCTGGCACTATTACAGTGGAATGAGAGTGCCCAGGCAATGCTGCGGAATAATAAATTGTACGGCGACCGCATTCGCCTCTTAAAATTTGAAGATCTGGTCGACAAAACCGAAGCGGTTATGCGTTATCTCGCAAAATTTCTTGATATTGAATTTGTAGATATTTTATTAGAGCCGACCTTCAACAAATCGCCGATCAAAGCACATACGAGTTTTAAGGCAGAAAATCACGGTATCATAGGGGGAACCCAATCAAGATACAAAACGTTAACGGAATCGGAGTTAGATACTATCGAGGAGATGACAGCCGAATTATATTCAAGAGTGCTGAAAGAAGTCGTGAGTTTTTAAAGCGCTTATACCGGTTTTATAAAGGGCCTTAATAGCTTGTAACGGCGAAGGTTATTGACGGTATTCTGCCGGGCCAGTCCTTTCATGTAAAGAGATGAGACCTGGGGGTCTATCTCAGGGTTGGGATCAAGGGCCCAATCGGTGCAATCGTACCCGATCAATTCCATGTAGGGCAGCAGGGCCGGTTTGAAAAGTTCCACGTCCTCTTCGGTGAACCAATGCCGCCAATCTCCCATGGCCTTTTTTCGAGCTACTTTTTTCTTTTTGGTCGTCGACGGAATTTGGGCGTTATCATCTATTTCGAATCCGAGATATTCATGCAAGGCGTCAAAATTTTTGTTGATCATGTCCTCATACCGGAATATGAACCATTCGTTTCCCAGGCTCTTGACGAATTCGCGCGTCGTCTGATACCGGCTCCGCAGCTTTTCGATCACCGCATCGGTTGTTATGGGCCAGTTGTCGTGGCTGCTATAGCGACAAACGACATGAAATGGTATCGATTCAGGGTCCATCTCCTTCTTCTGAACTATTGCCAGGTGCTCCTGAAATTGCTTCCTGCTTCCCTTATGGCCCTTATGCCATCTATAGAGCATTTCGCTCACCGCAACATCTCGCGGATCACGAGCCATCCAAATCTTACGATCGAAATTTATCTCTTTTGAATAATCATCGAAAAGATCGAAGTTTCTACCTTTTCTCACATTATAGGTATGCTTGTAGACCGCATTTTCATAGTCACCTAATCTTTTAACGGGGTCTCCTCCGGAAAACGCCTGGCAGTTTGGCAGTCCTGCGGCAACTTTGAATACAAAAATGGTGGTTCCTGATTTTCCGTGACCTAATATTAAAATATTCATGCTGATCTCCAAATCCTGATTCGAAGGTTATTGGCAATTCTGACTTTATAAACCTACTCCTAATATTTCCATTTTTCCATCGTTCCAATATTCCATGGAGTAAGTGTCTGCAAACTCCATCACTCTGGCGTGGCTTCAAAGCCAGGCTGCCGGCCCAGAAATTGTACTCATTCTTGCGCTCTAATCCGAAAAAGCTTAGCGTAGATCTGGTCAACTTTCAGATTCCGATCTTGGCCCAGTATCTGCTGAAACTTTGCTAGCCGTGAACGGAATTCTTCAATAGAAATATCGGGATATTTGTGGCGCTGGAACTCAAGCGACCTTTTGGATTTTGTATCGCGTACATTGGATCTTTTTCGCCTGCGACGCTTGGCCGCTTTATACCATTTTTTTAGTCGCCTCCAAAAAGGTGGCCTGGGCAATTTCGCCAAATCATCTGCAATTTTTTCGAGAACGTCTACAATACGTTCACTGGCGAAGGGCCCTTTAATTCCCGCAAGATGATAGTTAATCAGCGATCGCTGTTCGTCTCCACCGGCAGGGCCGAGTTCGCCGGCAAAAATCTTTCCAAGGGTCTGCTCAATCTGGCTGAAATTAAAGCACTGATGACTGAGTTGATTGGGCAAGGCGTAAAAACCCTCATCATACCGTTCATCAACCGTGACCCTGAAAGAAATTGCCGGAACGCGCATCACATAGGCCTCGACTCCCGTAGTACAGCCATTGTGGATGAGTGCTCGAGCGGCCATGAGCCATGGAACAACGTTGCCCTTGTTGGAAACCTCCACTCGCTCACACTGTACAGCGACTTGATGGTAAGGCTCATGACTTTCTGTGGGATGGGGACGGACGACTATCCTATGGGAAGGAAATGCTTTTTCAAGCATAGGAATAAGTTTTTGGAAGCCTTCAAAAGTAGCCTGTTTGAAATTGCGCAATCCCTCGGCGTAATCACGGGTCATGCCCCTGGCGGCCCGGCCAAACCGTGGTTCTTCTCCAGGATTATCTGCGGGCACAAATAGATTCCTTCCCGGCAAATAAGCATTTACATGATTAAAATTGGTGTTTATGAGGATGAAGTCGCCAATCGTGTTGCGGATTTCATTTACCTCTTTTTCATAGTATGTGCGAATTTCGGGCCTCAATAAATCGTTTCGCGGGTTGCCGGTGACATGTATCGGCGTCCCGGCAGGCAGTTCCGGATACGACTGCCACAATTCCGCATTATCTTCACCCCAGGCAAATAAATGTGATACATACGCCAGCGCTTCTGGTGAGAGCCGACGGGAAAAATAGGTTGCAGGAGGCAGATGGACAAGTGACTCTTCGTCCCAGGCCACATTGGTATGGCCGAGCTCACCGGCAATCCGCAAAAACTCACTATTCCCCTGCACCATAGATTTGGCGACATATATGCTTCTTGGAAAAGATGCGATACGCGATTCCACCTCGCGTTTGGGCCCCATAATGGAGGTAAGACCCCGCCGCGCTGCGACGCAAGCCAGCAAAAGCTTGGCATCCAGCTCGCGCACCTGGTTCTCCACAGGAATCAACAAAAATGGTTTTTGACTTCGCATGCCTATGCTAAACCCCTGTCTCGACATTTATCATAATTAGAACAGTTGAATGGTTTTCGTACGATATCGTCGAATACGAAATTGATTTTATCTCTTTCTTCAAAAATTATACTAAGGGGTGCAGGTTGTCAAGACTGGTGCTTGGGTCATTTCCACACCTAAAGGCAAATTCTGATTGAAGCATCCAACATGGTAGTATACCACTATCAGATGCCCGGTTTAATCACATTTTCTGGTACGTCTGTAATGGTAGACCCGAACGGCCCTAAGGTGCCATAACTCTTGACAAAATTTATGTGATATTTTAGATAGGAACGCATCATCCGGATGAACCGCTTCGGCTGTTTGAATCAAATGATGATCGAATGAAACGGAAACCATATTTTCTACTGTAATACATAATGACTTTTATTAGGAATTTTATACATGCACCTGTTTTTCGTAAGAGCTTTTAATGACATCGATCATATTACCCCGATAGTATGGAAAATGAAACAGGGCAATTATCCCGCTGCCGTATACTGCATAAATCCAGAATATGATATCGAGAACGATTATCGCCTCCAATATTTAAAGGAATTAGGAGTTAAGGTCGATTCTATCTACGATGAGTTTGATCGACAGCTGGGCTGGCTCCATCGAATCCTGCGTATGCTGTATCTGCGGTGCATTGAAATTCGAAGTGGCTTTGATCGTGTTGACCGGCAGCAGCTCTCGTTTTGGTCGAAAGCCTTGCGCCGAATGGCGAAAAGGGCTGCTTTTTGGCTATACAACCTGCAACGCAGCAAGTTTTACGACGTGAACTGCACTCGGATGTTCCTCGAGCAAACTCAAGCAAAAATGCTATGCTTCGATTGGATCAGACCTCACAAATACGTTGTTGAATCGCTTATTAAAGCGGCGAAGACAATGTCTATCCCCACGTTGGCCCTGCCCCACGGTGTCTTCCTGTATACCAACGATTCCGTTCAATCAGAATCGAAGCAAGAGGGACAATTTGACAGATATAATCACTTTGATTATGTCATTGTACAAAACAGATTATTTAAAGAAACCATATTAAGATCCGGTGTAGCTGAAGATAAAATATCTGTGCTCGGTAGTGCCAGATACTGTAAGGAGTGGATGGCTCAAAACAATAAGATATTGCCGCTCAAATTAAATTTAGCCGACGACAATTCCGGGAAGTTAAAAGTCATTTTTATGACGACTAGGCCGCATTACCGCATCGATGTCGCCAGAATGCTCAAGACCTTTGACCTGTTGGCCGAAATTGACAGCATTGAGGTAATGGTCAAGCCTCACACGCGGACGGGAAAAGAGTCAAGGATTTATAAGGATACCCCGCTAGCAAATGTTGACGACATTTCATCCGTTGAACTTTGTTTGTGGGCGGATGTGATATTGGTTATTGCATCAAGTATTATCATCGAAGCATTAGTTAATCAGAAACCGGCACTGTACCTTAAATACCTGCATGGAAATACCGTGGAGTATGAGGAATTCAAGTCCTGTTGGATAGTAAACAGTGAGCAGGAACTAAAAGAAGCGTTAAGTTCTTTGCGTGCAAACCCGGGCGCTGTGCAATACTCTGAAGAAGACGTGAATCGGTGGTTGGCGGAGATCATCTACGGCGGGCGTGGTGAGCATGATGTATTGGAAGACTATGTTCGTTTCATTTTAAATCGTTCCGTCAACTTTTAAAATTACTTTTAAAAATTGCCGTGAACGTACCAGATCCCAAGCTTGTCTGTACTCGGACAGGTCCATTATTTTCTCTGTAAATAAGTCTGTATTTATTTGGGGCAGTAATTCGATGGCCATATCAAAATGTTTA
>JASJCE010000515.1 GCA_030066155.1 Desulfobacterales bacterium
TTGCCCAGATGATTTTTCAGGATCCTTATGAGTCATTGAACCCACGCTTTACGGTGTTTCGAACCGTCTGCGAACCGCTTGAAATTCATGGCATTGGCACACGTGTCGAAAAAGAAGAAAAAGTCCAAAAGGCCCTTGAACGGGCGGAGCTGAGGCCGCCGGAGCAGTTCTTCAGCATGTATCCCCATCAAATGAGCGGCGGACAAAGGCAGCGCGTCGCTATCGCCCGGGCCATTGTACTGGAACCCAAATTCCTCGTTGCTGACGAACCGGTGTCCATGCTGGATGTTTCCATCCGCGCCGGCGTGTTGAAGTTGTTTAAACGCCTGACAGAGAGCCTGGAGATGGCTGGCGTTTTCGTCTCCCATGACCTTTCTCTGCTCAGGCACATTTGTGATCAGACCGCTATCATGTATCTGGGCCGAATCGTGGAAATCGGCGATACCGAAACGATTATCACCAACCCTACCCATCCCTATGCCCGCGCCTTGCTGGCGGGGGTCAGTATCCCGGATCCAAGAGTGAAGCGCGAACGTATTGTACTGGAGGGGGAAGTCCCCAGTGCGAAGAACATCCCCACCGGATGCCGCTTCCACCCCCGCTGTTATATGGCCCAGGAGCGCTGCAGGACGGACGACCCCGCTTTGGAGAAGAAGGCCAGCGGCGCAGAAGCCGCCTGTTATGTCGTGGACTGATTCTGATTGAAAGGATAATCTGATGTCTTTTCGAGTTATTGACGCGATTAAATCCGCGGATATGATTGTTCGTGAATTGCTTGCCATTAAGGCCGGCGAGGAAGTTGTGCTGGTTGCCGATCCGGAAACCGATATGGAAATGGTGCAGGCGATATCCGGCATCTCTCAGGCAGCGGGTGCGGAATGCTCGATCGTTATCATGCCGTCCCGACCGGTCGAAGAGTCTCTGAAAATGACCCGGTTTATCGACAAAGGCCTGGAGGCTGCCGACGTCATGATCGGCATGACCCGGGCCAGCGGAGCGGCTTGCTATAGCCCGACGGTCAGCAAATTGCGCAAAGAAAAAAAGCTTCGCTTTCTGTCCATGGTGTTAAGGGATCTGGATATCTGGACCAAGGGCGGCGCGACCGCCAATTACCATGAAATTCTGGAAGCCGGCAAACGGCTGCAGGCCACCTGGAGCAAAGGAACGGAAATTCATCTGATTAGCAAAAAGGGTACGGATCTGACAGCGAAAATTGACGGCGCCCCCCCCTTTATCGAAGCCGGCTTCGCCAATCAACCCGGTTTGACGGCTGCCTTCTCCGATGGCGAAGTATCTCAGGGACCGGTTGAGGGATCAGCCAATGGCCTTGTTGTGGTAGATGGCCCCATTGCCCATGTCGGGCTGCCGGCAACGCCCATTCGCTTAGAGATAAAAGAAGGAAAGGTCGTTCGGATCGAAGGCGACGAAAAAGGTGCCCGCCAGTTGCGTGACATTGTCGAGAATGTTAAAGATGCCGAAAATTTTGCGGAAATCGGCATCGGGCTCAATCCCAAATGCCGGCCGAATGGAGATTTTGAAGAAGAGAAAAAACGTCTGGGAAATGTTCACATTGCCATCGGCAGAAACACCGGCGGATATGGCGGCACCATCGCCTGCATGGTTCATCTCGATATGGTGATATACGAGGCAACGGTCAGGACGGACAGGGATGTGCTGCTGCAGGATGGGGAGCTGAAGGTTTAAAGGCGAAAACCGACATGACCGCAAAAAGGCTCAAAAGACGCAAAATGTAGACTTTGATTTTAACGTCAGCCCAGCCGCCGGCCGCGGAACTGCGGAATTGATCGCACATAAAATTGAAGTGATTAATGCGGGCAAATTACAAATTACAAGCACCAAATTACAAATAAATCTCAAATTCCAATGACCGAAACCCGCGTTCACTATCCGGGCGCGGAAAACAATTTTGATATTGGATTTTGCAGCATTGCCAGGTTGCCAATTCAAATATTACAAAATGCTCCTAAAATAGCATTGGATTAATGAAGTTTCTTACGAGCGCCGCCTCTGGCCAAAAAATCGGCCAGTCTGATCGGAAAAGAAACTCTAAATTTTGAAAGAAAAAGAGGAATGGATTCTTATCTTAATGAAAAAAATTGGACAGGATCAACAGGATAATTAGGATAATGCGGCCTTCGGCCGAAAGCCCCCTCGCCGCAGGCGAAAAAATCCTGATAATCCTGTAGATCCTGTCTAAATATACATAATAAAAATCGAATCCATTCCACAATCCTTTCATATATTTGAAGTTTCATATAAGGTGTCAGCGACTGCATTAAACCCGTTTCATCAAATTGGATTTCATTCCTCTCAAGCTATCAACCAATAACCAATAACTAATAACTCCCGTTCATATTGAACGCTTTCGGAACCGAGAAGCAAAGCAAATCATATATGTCACCCAACAGTATTCCAGAGGTCCTCGATGCCCATTTCTCCGAGAATCATCGATCTTAGCCAAACCGCACATCTCATCATCCACAAATTGCTGGCTGTCAGGCCGGACGAAGAGCTCCTCTTGATTGCAGACACAGAGACCAACATGGAAATGGTTTATTCCCTGGCAGCAGCAGCAAAGAGCATTGGCTGTGAATATACCATTGCCGTGATGCCAAGCCGAACCGGGCAGCCCCACCTGTTGAATGTCATTCCCAGAGTCATTGAAAAAGCGTTTGAAGGGGCTGACGTTGCCATTGGTTTGACCCGAACCAGTTTCGGCCCATCCCTCGCACCGATTCAATCGGAGCTGGTATTTGAAAAGAAAACCCTTCGATATTACTCAATGGCGTTGCGCGATCCGGTCAGCATGACGCGCGGCGGGGCACTGGCCGACTATGATGCTTTGAAAGAAAGCGCCGCAAAGCTAAAAAAAATTTTCGAAGCCGGAACATCGCTGACAATTAATACTGCAGCGGGAACCGATTTCACTGCCGAAATTCCGAAACCCGAGGATTCTCCGAACTTCACCGGTCCATTTGTACGGGTTGAGGACGGGTGGGCTGATAAACCCGGCGAAGAGGCGGCTTTTCCGGACGGTGAAGTATTTTTCGCCCCCCGGGAACACTCCGCCCGGGGGCGCCTGATCGTCGACGGTCCGATTGAGTATGTCGGATTGCCGGGTGAGCCGGTGGAAGTCATCATTCAAAAGGGTAAGATCACGGCGGTAAACGGCCGATCTTCTGAAGCCCGGCAACTCAGCGATCTGCTCGACCGAATCGAGGATGCGGATATTATCGGAGAGGTAGCTGTCGGCATCAACCCGGCTTCTTTGAGAGACGGCAGCCCCCAGGAGGAAAAAAAGGCGTTGGGCAACTGCCATATCGGATTCGGCATCGCCCGGGGCTTTCCCGGCACCTGGATGGCCCGATACCAAAACCTCATTCACAGTGATATGAACATCCGGGATGTCAGTGTGGCTATCGACGGTAAGATCATCGTTGAAAATGACAGGATTGTCTGTTAGTCGCGAATTACAGGCGAAGAGTCCGTGTCAAGCTTCCGGAATGTAGGGTGGGTTATTAGATTTAACAATTCGGAGAAAAGAAGTGTTGGAGTAATGGAGTGAAATTGATTTTGGAATTCAGATTTTGGATCTCAGATTTTGGAATAATTGAAATACAAGTGCAAAATCTTCTTCAAAAAATATCTCCGCAATCCAAAATCCCAAATCGAATTACTCCAATACTCCGATACTCCAGTACTCCATCACTCCGGACAGTTGCTTTTGGTGACGCCAATTTACTCTGACTTGTACCAATACAATAAATTGTCAAAATTGGAAAACATGGGAGGACATCCAGTGGATCAAAAAGTCGAGTTTTTGTTTCTTTCGCAGGAAGACATGATTGAAGCCGGCGTGCTGGATATGGAAAATTGCGTAACCCAAATGGACGCCGCCTTCAAGCTGTTGGGCCAGGGAGACTGTCTCATGGGGGGTCCCTCCGGGCAGCACCACGGTATGAAGATTCACTTTCCGAAAGAGGCGTGCGGCCCACGGATGCCGGTAGATGGTCCGGATCGGCGCTTTATGGCCCTGGTTTCCTACCTGGGCGGGGATTTCCACGTATGCGGCACAAAATGGTATGGGTCGAATATCGAAAACCCTGCACGCGGGCTGCCTCGGTCGATTCTGCTGGTGATAATTAATGATCCGGAAACCGGCGCACCCCTGGCGATTATGGATGGCAATTTGATCAGCGCCATGCGAACCGGCGCCGTCATTGGCCTGGGCGCGAAATACCTGGTTCCTCAAAACGCAGAAGTTGCTGGAATTATTGCCGCAGGCGTTATCAGTAAAACCAGCTTAATGGCGTTGGCAGTGGGAATGCCGAATCTTAAAGAAGTTAAGGTCTTCGACATCGATCACGAAAAAGCGGAGGCGTTTTCGCAGGAGATGAGCGAGAAGTTGGGAGTTAAGGTCTATGCCGTTGATCATATGGAATCTGCGGTCAGAGAATCCGATGCTATTAGCAGTGCAGCTTCCAAAATAAAAGTACCCCGTTTTGAAACGGACTGGTTCAAGCCCGGGGCCTTTTTGGGAATTTCCTCAGACGTGTACTTGACGGATGATTTCTGGCAGACCTCCAAGGTGGTGGCCGACAATTGGAAAATGCATGTCGAGTGGCGCGAAGACACCCTGCGCCTGCCGGAAAAAGAGCGGCAATTTCCGCTTTACGAAGATCTTCATAATCTGATTATTGACGGCCGAATTCAGGACAGCGACATTCTGGAAATGGGTGACATCGTCAACAGCGGTGTTGAAGCAAGGGACAGGGAGGCACAAACGGTTGCCTACATCACCGGCGGCATGGGTATTGAAGACTCAGCTTGGGGACATGCAGTCTATCAAAACGCCAAGGCTAGAGGTCTCGGTCAAAAATTGAAATTGTGGGACAAACCGCTTTGGTTTTAGCCGCTATATTTCGACAAAAAATGTATTGGACACAAAATCCGCAAACAAAAAGGTTTATCTTACTCTTTATGCATGGCAGGCGGGCGTTCATCAGTTTCTTTTTCGATCGGCCTGGCCGTTTTTAGGCCAGATGTGCCGCTTATATGAAACCACCATCAAAATAAAGATCCGGCTGTGGTTAATGGTGTGTGGGAGTGGATTTTATCCACGATTAGCGGCCTAACTTAAATCGAGTCCATCGCGGTTACAAACCGCTCCCACAACCAAAATGGTAGTTTCTTATTTGATCAGACCGGCCGTTATTTGGGCCGGCGGCTGGGCTGAACCCTGAACCTTGGAACCCGTAACTCGTGTCAAGTAACAAGTGACGAGTGACAAGTGACCAGCAG
>JASJCE010000516.1 GCA_030066155.1 Desulfobacterales bacterium
ACGCCCTCGAGAATCTCTTTGGCTACCTGCTGGTTAATTTCATTGTCTTCCACCAGCAGTATGTTAGCCCCTCGAATATTTTCCAGTGCTTTCTCTTCCTGTTCATGCTTTTGCGCCATTTGCAAAGTATCGGGGACTTCTTCTCCAAACGCCTGGTTGATGGTGTCAAAAAGCATGGATGCATTGACCGGTTTAAGCAAAAAACCTTCAAGGCCGACACCCTCTGTTTGCTGCATGATCTCTTCCCGGCCATAGGCGGTCACCAACACAATGGCTGGAATTTTGTTCAAACCCTCATGACCTTTAATCCGTTTTGATGCCTCGATACCGTCCATACCCGGCATTTTCCAATCCATGATCACAAGCTCAAACGGTTTATCCTGATTGGCAGCTTTAAGTTTAGCAATACCTTCTTCGGCGGAGGGCGCCAATGAGACCTCAAACGAAAAAGATTCGAGCATCTCCTTGAATATGATCCTTGAAGTGGCGCTGTCATCTACCACCAGTACTTTCATCCCGACCAGTTCTGAGGCAGGTTTATAATGTTTTTTGGCTTTTTCTTTTCCGATGCCGAAATTGGCGGTAAAGCTGAACCTGCTGCCTTTCCCCTGTTCGCTTTCCACCCAAATTTCGCCGCCCATCATCTCGGCCAGCCGCTTACTGATCGTCAACCCGAGGCCGGTACCACCATATTTACGGGTGGTAGAAGAGTCTGCTTGCATAAATGGTTGAAACAGCCTGGCGGCCTGCTTGGCGGTCATTCCAATGCCGGTATCCTGGACTGAAAATTTTAACGTCACCTGTTCTTTATCTTGTCTGACCCATTCGGTTGAAACGATAATTTCGCCTGAATCCGTAAACTTTACGGCGTTGTTTGATAAATTGACCAAAATTTGCCCCAGTCTCAGAGGATCACCGACAAGAGCTGTCGGAACTGATGAATCGATCTTAAATAGCAGTTCCAATCCCTTTTCCTGGGTCTTAATGCCCACCAGGGTTGAAACATTGTCGAGGGTATCCTCCAATTGAAAATCCACGGACTCCATGTCCAGTTTGCCGGCTTCAATTTTTGAAAAATCCAGGATATCATTGATAATACCCAGCAGAGACTTGGCAGAAATATCCACTTTTTTGATGTAATCGTACTGCTTGGCGGTCAAATTGGTTTTCAGAGCCAAATGCGACATTCCGATGATGGCGTTCATGGGGGTGCGGATTTCATGACTCATGTTCGCTAAGAATTCACTTTTGGCTTTGGTGGCCTCTTCGGCGGTCTCCTTTGCGGCTTGTGTCTCTGAAAAGAGTCTGGCATTTTCAAGCGCGATTCCCAGATTGGCGGCGATGGTGCTCACCAGACGTACATCATCCTGGGTGTATCGGTTCGGTTCGTAATGTTGCACACTGAGGACACCAATGGTCTCTTTTTCGGCCAAAATGGGAACACCGACATACGTTTCACACTCGGCGGCAACAATGACTGCTCCTATCTCCTTCTGCTGCCGTAAAGTCCCGCAAACTAAAGGCTGTGCCGATTTAAGAATCAGTGACGTCAAGCCCTTGCCGATTTTCATCGTCGGCTGTTCTATCAGCCTGTTGCCCGATTTGTAGTATGGAAAACGAATCTCATCGGTCTGCCTGTCATACAGTGCAATGTAAAGAGAATGCGCTTCCAGCGCCTCCCCCAACGTTTTACCGGCAAGCTCGATGATATCTTGTAAATCCAGCGCTTCGGTCAGCTCCTGCCCTACACGGTTAATAATGGACAATTCTGTGTTGCGTTGTCGTGTTTCAGCCAGCAGACGATTCGTTTCTTCTTCCATCTTCTTGCGCTCGGTTATGTCAAGATGGACGCCAGTCATTTTTGCACCTCTTCCATCACGGTCTCTTTTCGTTATTTGACCTTTTGAAAGAATCCATTTCCAGGTACCATCTTTTGATTTAAGCCGAAACTCTTTCTCATAGGTTTTTGTTTCTCCTTTTACATGATCTTCAAGTGTCTTGAAGGTAGCCGCTTTATCATCGGGATGAAGTAGAATTGCAAAAGGATCCTGGTCTGCTTCAAATTCATCAGGCTCATAGCCAACCTGTTTGAACCACTGCTCGCTAATGTATTCTGTATAATTTTGGGATGATTCACTGGATTTTGGTCTAAACATCCACACACCCGTATTTGATGCTTCTAAGGCTATTTTTAATGTCTGTTGACTCGTTCTAAGTTCGTCTTCCACTTGTTGTCGTTTAGAAATTTCATTGCTAAGACGCCGATTCCAACTGACAACGAACAGAATAATCAATACACTGAAAGCGCCGATGGGAACCGCCCACATCAGGATGCGCTTTAAGTCGATTCCATATTTGACTTCCATCGGCGCCATCCAGGTATTCTGGATAAACCTTTTTTCTTTATCACTAATATCATTAATTACTTTGTTTAAGATACCGACCAACTCCGGCCAGTCCTGCCGAACGCCGAAGGCAAGCTCGAATTTGTACTCAGTTGGCGCTGATATCTTAATATTCAGCAAATTTGATTGCGTTATTTCATTGGTGATGACGGCCAATGTGTCTACAAATGCATCCAACTGACCATCCTCTAAGTATTGCAGACCTTTTTTAAGGGTTGAAACTGGTGTCAGTTTTAGATTGGGATACTCAGTTTTTAGAATTTCCTCTGTGGCGTAATCTTTGACCACACCGACATTGTATCCGGCAAGATCGTTCAAACCGTTGACATATGGTATATCTTTATTCACGGCGATGATGATTGGGAGTGTGATGTAAGGTTTCGAGAAAATTAGATAAGACTCGCGGTCCTGTGTGCGGGTTACAGCCGGGAGAACGTCAATATTACCCGCTTTGGTCTCTTCAATAACCTGGGACCAGGTGAGACCCTGAACCGGTCTCATTTCGACCTGAAGCCGATCGGTAACGGCTTCAACATATCCTGAGCTAAAACCGCTGTATATCCCTTTTGGGTCAACAAACTCGACCGGCGCCCAGGAAGGATCGATACCCAGTCTGATGGTGCGGTGATTTGCCAACCAGGCAGCTTCTTTCTCATTTAAAGCAATCTTTTTGCCTTTGCGGGTTTGGATATTGGGGGATAACCACCGGTCGCGCAATTCCGCCAATTCAGTGCGCGAGATTGAATTCAGTCCTTTCTCGATAATCGAAAAGAGTATCGGATTGTTTTTATGAATCGCAATCCGCAAGGTTCCGCCTTCAAAATTTTGACTGGCGGCAACCCGCAAATTGGGAACAAATTGCTTTTTCTGAGAATTGCCGAACATGATGAGAGCCGATATATGAGCATCCACCTCGCCTGCAGCCAGAGCTTTGAGCGCTTCAAGATCATTATCAAAGGCAAGCACTTTACCGGATTTACCGACGTCTTCGTTCACCTGCTCGATAATGGCCAATCCTTTGACAACCGAGACCCTTTTTGACTTGATATCTTCGGGTTGCTTTATTCGCTCTTCATTTTCTCGAACCACAGTGATAATAGGGTCGTAAGCGTAAGGTTTGGTAAAAAGCATGTGCGCTTCACGATCCGGGGTTTTGGAAAAGCTCAGCGCTCCCTGTACTTGGCCTGAAATGGCAGAATTAACCAGTTGTCCCCATTCGTTGAAAAAAACAGGTATGATTTGAGTGCCGAGCTTTTTATTCAGCAGTTGAATCAAATCGGCATTGAAGCCGCTGTATTGACCTTTACTATCAACGATATCGATGGGGGGTAAAAAGTTGGTCACCGCCAGCTTAATTGCTGGACGATCGTCCAGCCATGATTCCTCCTCCGGAGTGAGGGCAATTGGTTTGCCTTCTGATTCATAAAAATGAACCGATGAATCACTTAGCCAGCGCTTTTCCAGTACGGCTAATTTTTCTTTTGGAATAGCGGCAAAACCACTATTGATCAATTCTACAAGATCTGGATTACCTTTGAGCACGCCGGCATGGATGGTGCTGGGAAATAGGCGCTCGGAACGTGCGCTAATATCACCGCGCAATCCCAATCGATCAATTGCAGCCTCGGCAAGCGGTTCTTCCTGGACGAACGCTTTTATTTCATTTTGCAAGAGCGCATCGATTAAATCCTGAGTGGAGGCGAAACTACGGACACTGACATCCGGAAACGCCTTTCTGAACTCGGCTTCCTGATAGGAACCGAACATCGTGCCTACTATAGTGGAACCATAACCACCGATTGTCGCGGGTTGAGGGTCGCCGGTCCGATAGTAGATTCTTGATATGGTTTCATATATCTGGGTCGAAAAATCGATCCACGCGGCCCGCCCCTCAGAAAATGAGAGCCCGGAATGGATATCGACCTCACCGGCACGCAATCCGTCCAGGGTTTCTGCCCAGCTGCTGGGTCGAAATTGAATTTTACGCCCGGTAATTTGAGCCCAGGCGCGCCACATATCGACAAAAAGCCCGGAAGGCCGACCGAACGCATTTATAGAGGCTAACGGCGCGAAGGCACGGTCGATACTGATAATCAGGGCCTGGCCTTCTTCATCACCGGATGACATCCAGCGTCGGTTGATATCGCGTTTTTCATCATCGGTAATAAGGTCCATTCCCCGATTAATCACCTCAATTAGCGCCTGATTGCCCTCGCGCACGGCAAAGAAAAAATCATTCTGGTATAAGGGTTTGCCAGGCGTGAACAAAAACTCCGATATAAGCCCCTTTTGTTCCAAGTGGTACAGGCCGGTAGGTGTATCAGCTGCAAAAACGCGTATCTTGCCTTCTTTCAAGGCGTCCATTATAGCTTCGTAGTCGGGATATGGCGTCACAGTACCCTCGGGCAACCTTTCATTCAAATAGCCTTGCACATAATCACCTCGTAGGACGCCGACACGATAGGCCGCAAGCCCTTCAACTGTCTGAATTGAGGGAAGTCCAACATGCATAAAATAATGTGTATCTGTTTTCGTGATGGCTTTACCGTAATCAAGGAACCGATCGCGTTCCTTACTAAAGAAAAGGCCAGCGTGAACATCGGCCGCCCCTGAGGCAACCATTGTCAGCGTCTCATCCCAATCGGTGCCCCGAAAATCAATGACGATTCCGGTCTTTTCAGACCACAGACGCCACAGGTCGATAATGATACCAGCCGGTTGACCGCTTTCATCTGAAAAATGAAAGGGGACAATGTCTTTACCGTATGCGATTGAAATGCGGTCGGGAGATGCACCGAAAGACGTCGGAGTCGTTGTGATTACGATACCAACTACGGCCAATGCAGATGCGATTGTCCTGAAAAAATACTTATAGAGGTTCATTAGGCGTATCCCATATATGAATACAATAATTTGT
>JASJCE010000517.1 GCA_030066155.1 Desulfobacterales bacterium
CCTGAAAAACAAAATGAGTATTTGATTATGCATAGCTGGTCGATTTTTTCATTTTCGGTTGTGGACTGATCGCAAACTGTTAATTTGCTACAGATTTGATGAATTGCAGTTTTTGGTAACCCGAAAACCTATTCAAATAGTGTTATATATTGCTCACGACCGATTTTACTACCCAATTAGATTTGGAGATCCAACATGTCACAGGCAATAAAAAATCGTATTATATTCAGCCTTGCTGTTTTCTGCTTCTGTTTTCTAATTCTTTTTCCCATAGCTGAAAATGCATGGCCTCAGGATGAATCCAGAATTGAATTACTCACCAGGGATCTTAAGGACGAAGATCCAAATGTTCGCGTCAAGGCTGCACACGCCCTGTTAAAAATGGGGCCGGATGCCGAGGAGGCGATACCGACGTTGATCGAGGCTCTTGAAGACGAGGATGAATATGTGCGCTGGTATGCAGCGGAAACACTGGAGAGATTAAATACACCGGAAGCCGTGGAGGCACTTAAAGATTATAAAAGTAAATCAAATTAGGTCCGTTGCCAGCAAATAGATGACCTATTAACGCTACTAAAAAGGAATTGTGATATTAAGAATCCATCATCTACAACATGTTCCCTTTGAGGGATTGGGGAGTATGGAACCCTGGTTTCTTCAACGGGAACATCAACTCAGCTCCACCCACTTCTACAAAGGAGATGGGGTCCCATCCAGAGATGATTTCGACTGGCTGGTTGTTATGGGCGGCCCCATGGGGGTTCATGATGACTTGGAATATCCGTGGTTACGGGAAGAGAAATCATTGATCCGGGAGTCAATAGATGGCGGCAAGATCGTATTGGGCATCTGTCTGGGAGCCCAGCTTATTGCCCATGTGATGGGCGCAAAGGTAACGAAAAATGAACATCGGGAGATCGGGTGGTTTCCGATCGATCGCAAGACCGATGACAGCGAATCGCCGTTGGCGGATGCATTTCCTGAGAAGCTGGACGTATTTCACTGGCACGGCGACACCTTCGAAATACCTCAAGGTGCCCGGCTTCTGGCGACAAGCGAAGCCTGTAGCAACCAGGGCTTTCTCTACGATAATCAGGTAGTGGCCCTGCAGTTCCATCTCGAAACCACCCCCGAATCCGCCGCCGCTCTGGTGCAAAATTGTTCCGGAGAATTGGATGGATCGAAATACGTGCAGTCAGGAACGGAAATGCTGTCAGATGCATCTCGGTTTGACCGCATCAACCGGGTTATGGCAGCTTTGTTGGAAAAATTAGAAAAAGTCTCATAGAGAGTCCGAAATTTCCCCCTCCCATGAGCGGGAGACTTCAGAAAGCCCCCTGGAAAGGGGCAGAACCACTGGCCCAACGATTTAAATCCGAAATCCAAAGCACGAAGCACGAAACCAATTCGAATGAAAAAAAACAAATCACAAAATAGTCGGTCTGGGCCAGGGATTTCGAGATTCGTCTTTCGTATTTTTTAATCTTCATTTGTCTCTCATCGGATCGGTAGAACCTTTTTGGCTCCACCACTGGAAGTGGCGGTTTAATGACGGAATTGTCCATCCCGGAAGGAGGATCAAGATGCCATTGATTACGATAACCCAGAGTATTGGTACCCAGGGGAATAATGTTGCCCGACTCATCGCTCAAAAATTGGCTGTTGAACTTTTCGATGACAAAAAGCTTCAATCGGGTGCTGCGAAATCCGATCGGTTTTCCCACACTGAATACCACTTTGATCACCAGGCTCCCGGATTTTGGGAACGCCTGCGCAGTCGTGAGCCCCGGGTCTATTTGGATACAATGGAGGCCGCGGTATATGATATTGCACGTAGTGGCGAAGGGGTCATAATCGGTCATGGCAGTCAGATGCTGCTGCATGACTTTTCCTGTGCTTTTCATGTTCGATTGCTTTCCGATTTTAATTTGAGAGTAACAAACCTGGTGGCAAGCCAGAATATGAGCCCGGAAGCCGCCGGGGATTTGATTGCCAAATACGACAAAAATCAGAAAGCATTTTTCCGTTACGCGTTTCAGAGGGATCTGGATACCGCTTCACTCTACGACCTGGTCATCAATTTGGGCAAGATGAAGACGGAAACGGTTGCCAACATTATTTTAGGGGCCGTCCAATCTCATGATATACAATCCTGCAGCCTTGATGCACTTTCTTCAATGAACAGATTGTCGCAAGAAAGAAAAATTCACGCTGCTTTACTGGCAAACAACATCGATGTCAGCACATTGAGTATTACGGTGCCGGAGTTCGGTAAGGCGAAGATCGACGGTGTAGTGGTATCCCAGAACGAGCAAGATCGAATAGCTGAAATTGTTAGCAATGTAGAAGGAGTTTCAGATGTGAATGCAGATGTATCCGTTTGGGTATATCCTTTATAACCAGTTGACTGATTTTATTGCCTAATTCTGGCGTCGCAAAAGTGTCTTGTATACCCACGCCGATGCTTCCCCCTGATACTTAACCTGCATCCAATTGCCTTTCTTGCCGATTACATCGACTTCCGTGCCTTGTGTGATGCGTCCCAGTATCCGGGCCTTTATATCGGGGTTTGCCCGAACATTTGCCTGGGCCTCTTTTTGCTCGAGTATACCGGAATTTAGCTCCCGCTGCGGTTCATTAATGATGTTCCCTTGCGGTCGCAGAACACTAAAGCGGCAACTAGCGTGATGGCAACCATGAAAATGAGGATTAGAAGAATGTATTGAGTCAGATTTGATGCAATCCACCTTCGATCTTTTTCAGGGGAATCCGTTGGAGCCGAGCTGACAAGACCGGGCCGGGCAAACGCGGAATCTCGATCTTTGTCCGTATCATTTTTGTGTGACATGGCTTTCTCTAAATGAGCAATGTCCTCTGCGGTTTGGTTTAGCCTGTCTTCCAGTGCCTCCCGCAACCGCTTTTCATCTGCAAGCTGTCGTTTCAATGATGCCAGCTCTGCCTTGTCGTTTGAACTGGCCGCCTTCGCCGCAGCCAATTCGATCGCCTTTATCGAAGCTCCCGAGATTTCGGTCAAACGGTTGATTGTTGCGGTAAGATAGGCAGCAGATATGGAATCATCCGGGATGTCTTTTATTTCCAATTGCCCGTTACCAGCCGGGGCCGTTGGAGTTGACGGGATGATGCTGTCCTGCGGATGCAGGCCTTCAGTTTTGCGATCTTCCAGCATCTTTTCAAACAGATCTGCCGTTATTTTTTTCTGGCCGTCGGCAAAGCCATATACCAGACACCTATGGCACACTGAGCTGATCAAGCGTGGGACACCGCCGGTGCAGTCATACATAGCGTCTATCGCTGCGTTTTCAAAGATTTCGGGATCTGGTGCGCCGGCGGTTTTGAGCCGGTAGTGGATGTAATTTTTAAGTTCCTCGCGGTCTCAAGATTCCAGATGATAGCTGACTTCAACCCGTTGCAGCAGTTGGCGAAGCTCATCCCGATAAAGCTTTTTCCTCAAAGGGAGTTGCCCCACTAATATTATCTGCAAGAGTAGTTCGTTACTGATAGACCGCAACAAATACCGTAACAGCGTCGTCTTGCCGGTGCCAATTTCACCGGTTATGACAAGAAACCCTGCTCTTTCGAAAACACCCTATTCCAAATAGGTTAACGCTTTTTCGTGTATTCGACTCCTGTAAAAAAATTTGGATCGGGCGGGAGTTGAAACGGCAGTTGGCTTAGACTGTAAAATTCCTCATACATATTATTATTTTCATTTTAATAGGAGGTTATTGGCGAACTCTGAACAAAGCGATCATGTTCATTTCGTTTATGATTACACAGATACGAGACTCGCGTCAACCAACTATTCCAGAATTATATGGAATATTAATAGTTTATCTTCTGTATCGAGATTGTGATCGGTACACCGGATGTGCCCGCCATTATCTAATAATGCCTCATTTTCATTTCGATTACCGCTAAAGTTCTTGCCAAAAATTGCCGATAAAGCCTGAGATGCAGAAAAATCTTCGGCTATTAATTATTACACACCAAATTAAAGGGGAGAACAAAGATGAAGAAATTTAAGTATCTGATTTTACATGTAACTATCGCTGTATCCCTGTTATTCTACATTGGCGGCTGCAGTAGCGGCGGTGGTGGCGGCAGTGACGGGGATGATGGACTGACCTATTCAGGCTTGACAAGCCAAGCAGAAATAAGTGAAGAAAATGCGGAAGACATGTCGGGAGGAGCGTTTGGTGCGGGTTTAATTGGAGATGGCATGATGGGATTTAGCAGTCTTGACCGGAGTTCGGATGATCACTCGGTCGGTGAATTCCGCACGGTGAAAGTTCCGCAAATCTTGAGCGATTCCCTTTATTTAATGGATTTTACGGCCCCATCCAAAGGTGCTGCTCAGGCCGCTTTGAATACCATAGAGGAAACCGTAGATGACGATTGTGGCAGTGGCACACTGACCTATTCCATGCGCATGAATGATCTGAGCGATACCTTCAGTGGAAGTTTTACCTTTTCGAACTACTGCAATGGTGGAACAACGATTAATGGGCGGGTCAGATTTGAGGGAAGCATAAAAAATATGGATCCTCTTGAATTCGATGATGTGTTCCTGTCATTTGAAACCCTTTCCGGGGGTGGTCTCACGCTCGATGGTGACATTGAAATTGATTTCAAGGACTCTGCGGATGAAGTTACGTTTAACGCCTATGGTCAAGATCCGGGATCCGGGAAGGTTTACTGGATAGAAAATTACAACCTCACGTTTGAGGAAGACACAGACGGAAATGAAAATTTTGTTCGGATAAGAATTTTGTCTGGAAAATTCTATCATCCCGATCATGGTTATGTAAGCCTTGCAACACTGGAGGAAGATCCTTTCGAAATGTACGAAGGCGATGAATTTCCGGATTCCGGTACCCTCGTTGTCACGGGTGCCAATAATTCCAAAGCCAAAATTAAGGCAGTTGATCACGAAACTTGTGAGATCGAGGCTGACATTGACGGTATTGAAGGCTACGAGTGGAAATCGGAAATCATGTATTGGGATGAGATCTAACCCAATTGACGATTGACCGAATTTGATCGAATCAATATTGCCGCTGTAATAAAGCAGGGCGCATCGCGCGCCCTGCTTTTTTTATGTTTTTACGAAGGCCTCTTTCTGACAACCTCTATTTAAATAGCTCTAAATTTTGCTGTCATATCCCGGTCTGTAGGAATGAATCCGGACGGCATGCCCGGCCCTTTTTCAATTTCAATCCCTATAATTTATCAATTCGATTTGACACTGGAATCGCTGATAAGGTAGGGTGCGA
>JASJCE010000518.1 GCA_030066155.1 Desulfobacterales bacterium
CGATGTGGCTGAACACTACAGCTACCTTCTGGAACATGAAAACATTGTAAAGAATCTTAAACGTTAAAGAGAAAATCGGCTTCGCCGAACCAATCAGTGGAGCAGACCAGTCTTCGCTAAAAGGAAGCTTCGCCACGGCATGGCGGCGTGAAGATAGCGGTTTTACGGTAAAGGCCGTGCCACCTTGAAATTCATTTAGGCCGCTGCTCACCGGCGAACGTTAAGGCCCTAAGATTCACATAAGTAATGTATTACAAACACAGGAGATGAATAAAATGAGACCCGAAGAGATTAAGCAAGAGATAAATAAATTAAACCTTGCTGAAAAATTATTATTGGTTGAAGACATTTGGGATTCTATCGCTCAGGGTAATTCAGAGCTTCCTATGCCCGAATGGCAAAAACGAGAACTCGATAAAAGATATAAAGAATATAAAGCTGGAAAACAAAATCTTCATGATTGGCAATCAGTTCACGAAGATTTAAGGAATAAATATAAATGAACCTTCGTTATACTAATAGGTCAAAAGATGATATTGAACTGGCCTTTGCCTGGTACGAAAGGCAACGGAGGGGACTTGGTTTTGAATTCTTGGATTGTGTGGAATCATCCTTGCAGAACATTATAAAAAATCCAGAGATGTACCAAATACGATATTCGTGTTTTCGAGGTTGCCCCATACGGAGGTTTCCTTTCTCAATATTTTATTCAATTGAAGTTAATGAAATTGTGGTTCATTCTGTATTCGACAATCGACAAGACCCAAAGAAAAGGGATTAAGAAGGCGCTTGACCAGACGCCGAGAAGATCGCGGTTTTCGTGAAAGCCCGGTGGCTCGCACAATTATACAGCGGCGTTGGTTAGCTCTCCGTTATGTCCTGTAGTATATGCCAAGGCATGTTCAAGCTTCACCAAAAGAGTGAACTATAACAGAAGGAATTATCATGTCCGAAATATTCATTAACGGCGTTAAAGCAAATGCCTCATCCAATGAGCTTGTGGAAAAAATCAAAGATGTCTTTCTAAAAGCATCGGATAGCCTTTCGTGGCTTTCTTCCGGAGACACAGTTCTTTTAAAGCCAGCGCTGAACTCAACCGGGCCTTATCCTGCAATAACGCATCCTCAATCACTTCTGACCGTTGCTGAAATTCTTGAGGCAAGAGGCGCAAACGTAGTCGTCGGCGATCATCCGGGCATGGAGCACGTGCTCACTGATCAATCGGGCTCCTATAGAAAGTCGTCAAAGGAAATTTTTGAAGGTTCTGGGCTGAACAAGGAAAATAGGCTGAAATTCGTAGGTTTTGAAGACGAGGGGTGGGAGGATGGTTATTTCAATTATCGAGATTCGGCTTCATCATGGAAAAACGGTTTTTATATAACCAAATGGATTGAAAAAGCAGACCACATAGTAAATCTTCCTCGTCTCAGCACTCATACCATAACAGGGACCACCCTGGGGCTTAAGAACCTGGTGGGGTTGTTAAGGGAAGACAGCCGTATGAATTTCCACGCCAACGGACCTGTTTTCTTTGCCATAAAATTCTTTGGGAGAAAAGCCGAACTGGATACAAGCGATGATCACTCCAATGCTTTTTTTCAAAAAATCGTCGATATCAATCTGGCGGTAAAAGAGAAACTCAGAGTCACTCTCTTTACAGGAACGCAGGCGCAGGTGACTTTCGGTCCCGACAAATATTCCATTCCATTAGGCAAATCAGGTCTTTTGTCCGCCCATGTTGCAACCCCTGACACTGGTCTTGTCTTTGCCAGCTCAGACCACGTAGCCGCTGAAGTGATGGCAGTCGCCTTTCTAACTGTTTTATACTCTCAAGCACCATGGTTCCAGAAGTTCAAGTTTAGAATCTCTCGATTAATGAACGGCTCCGTCAAGGAGCCGGGGACATACAACGTATGGGACGATCCGTTTGTCAGTTGTGCTCTAAAAGTTGGCCTTGGAAGCGAGTCAATCAATCCGCGGTATGCCGAAATCCCAGATGATCTGCAAAATCAGTTGAATAATTTAATTCAAAGGAGAAAATAGATGAGGAGGTCTAAGGTGCCCGGGGGTCAGACCAATGCCCGGGGGGGGGGGGTGCCCGGGTGCCCGGGGGTCCACGGGAAGTGGTTGAAATGGAACAGATAATTGCTGATTTTGGTCTTTGAAAGGGGCCTATATTGAGCTTTTTAAGGGCAAAAATGCTGTTTTTACCTGTGCCAGTGTATTGTGGGTCGGACCCGGCTTCGAGGTCCTAAAGCATGGTAGATACACGACTCATTGTGCCTATCATAAATGGAGGTGTGCAATGTTCACAACCAGATTCACTGAATTGGTCGGTTGCTCTATTCCGATCCAGCAGGCGGCGATTGGAGGTCTAGCCACCCCTGATCTGGCCACGGCAGTGGCTCAGGCAGGAGGAATGGGCATGGTATGCATGTACTGGAGTCCACCTGGGGTAATTGAGAATGTACTTGACGATTTGCGAGAGCAGACTTCGGGGATCTTCGGTGCCAATTTCATTATGCGTTTCGTTGATCCCGCTCTGGCACACGAGGCCGTCGCAGTGGCCGCAGCGAGGGCCAATGTCGTCGAATTCTTCTACTCTGATCCTGACCCCTCGCTAATCGAGACCGTGCATGCTAGTGGAGCAATAGCTTGCTGGCAGGTTGGTTCGCAGGCAGAGGCAATTGCTGCGGTCGATGCTGGCTGTGATTTTATCATCGCCCAGGGCCTTGAGGCGGGAGGCCATGTGCGAGGGCGCATCAGCATGCTGGCACTTCTTGACGAGGTGCTCGAAACTGTGGATGTGCCCGTGCTGGCAGCCGGTGGCATCGGTACAGGACGCGCTATGGCGGCGGCTTTAGCAGCTGGCGCAGATGGAGTGCGCGTCGGCACTCGTTTTGTCGGAGCAGTGGAAGCTGATGCGCATCCAAAGTATGTTAACGCCCTCATAGCGGCTAAGGCGAAGGATACAATTTATACTGAAGCGTTTTCAACAGGCTGGCCCGATGCCCCACATCGCGTCTTGCGGGGGTGTGTCGAAGCAGCCGAAACTTTCCAGGGAGAGATTGTCGGCGAAAAGCAACTGCTTTATATCGGCGGCAAGCGGCCTATCCGTCTCTTCGAGCCCATTTCCATTAGAAAGTCAGAAACTGGCGCGATCGAGGCAATGTCACAATGGGCGGGAGAGTCGGTGAACGGAGTCAAAGGGGTACAGCCGGCGGCCGATATTGTGCGTGAGTTAGTGGACGAGGCTGAAGGACTCTTGCGACGCTGGGGCTAATGACGCCAACTAGCAACCGCTAAACCTGATCGGGAAAACTATGCGGTTTTGCTCAAAGTTCTGCGCAGGCTCGAAGGTATGGTGGCCGTCAGGTTAGCCCAAAACGTCAGATTGACAGCATACTGGAGAAATCAAAAACTAAATCAATGAACTTCAATAAAGTCGCAGAGTATCTTACTTTAACGGTCTTTAATATAGGAGTTATTTTTGCCGTTTAAAAGAACAAAACCGATGGTTCTTGGAACGATAACGCAATACTTGCGTGGTTTTGTCTACCATTTCTGGTTTATAAATTAACTGATGGGCTAATTCAAAAGGAAACAATAACAAGTGGAATGCCAAAATCAGTAACCGAAAGGGAGAATCCAGACCTCTACGGGCTTGTAATTGCAACTTATATTTCATTTTTGCTAATAGCGATTTCTGTTATAGTTTGGCGCGCTTTAAACTGATATCACAAACTTTTGGTAACCAGGCTAGTGGAGCAGACCCGTCTTCGCTGAAAAAAGCTTCCGTCTTCGTTAGAACTACGACGGGATAAGTCCGACTTCGTTAAAACTACGACGAGACAGGTCGCCTCGGCACGGCGGCGTGAAGATAGCGGTTTTACATGATGGCCGCGTAGGCTCGATATTCATTAGGGCCGCTGCTCACTCTCGACGTTCTGTGTCAGCATAAGATTAGCACTTGTATTGAGTCTCATTTAGGTATATTATTGAGACTCGAATTGAGGTGATATTATGAAATTTTTAAGCGTAAGAGATCTAAAAACGAAATCGTCACAAGTTTGGAAGGAACTGCCGGGGCAAAAGGAAATGATCGTTACCAGTAATGGCAGACCGATTGCCCTCCTTTCATCAATTAATGAAGACAATCTTGAGCAAGTTTTAACCGCCTTTCGTCATGCTCGTGCAACTAATTCTGTTGCAACAGTCCAATACGAATCAGTTCAAAAAGGAACCGATAAGATAACTATGGATGAAATCAATGCCGAAATTGGAGCCGTAAGGTCTATACGGAAAAAATGAAGATTGTATTGGACACAAATGTTCTTGTCTCTGGCCTACTTAAACCCTTTGGTCCAAGCGGTGAAATTGTCAGGATGGTATCTGCGGGGGAGCTCATTTTATGTATAGATGCACGCATCCTATCTGAATATAAGGAGGTTCTTCACCGTCCAAAGTTCAAATTCAATAAAGATCAAATCAGCATTTTGCTTGATTTTATAAAACAATATGGAATCTTTATTTCAAGTTTGCCGCTTAAGAATCGTTTGCCCGATCCAGATGATGAGCCGTTTCTCGAAGTGGCAATTGCTGGGAAAGTACGTTCCTTGGTTACAGGAAATACTGTTCATTACCCTCCTTCATCCAGGGAGGATATAAAGATCTTTTCTCCCTCGGAATTTCTTGAGTTTTTTAGGAAGCAATACAGAAGCACAGAACAAGACCGTTCAGCGGACGGGACTAAATGTTGCCGATAGGCTTGGATGGCAGTGCAGGAAATACAATCTACGTCAGCCCGCCGCTGATGTTCAGCGTTGGAATGGTAATATGAAATTCCAATTTCGTGAAGTCACGCACTCTGATTTAAACAAGTTTCCTTTATGGTATGAGAGAATTGATGGAGCTGAATTATTCTCAAATTTCATCCCAACGACATTCAAAACATTTGAAGACTCAAGTGTTATGCTATGGTTTATTATCATGGATGATGAGGATGAGATCGGAACGATATGGTTTGAGAAAAAGCACCCTGAGAAATTAGAAATTGATTTCGGGATATACCTGAACCGTACAGATCTTTTCGGAAAAGGAATTGGTAGAACTTTGATCAAATATGCAATCGACACCTTCCTTTCTAAAAATGATGCAGAGGAATTATATCTTGATGTTCGCAAAGAAAATATTCGCGCGATTCGTTGTTATGAGAAATCAGGATTTAAAACCATTCAAGAAGGAGAAAAAACAACGTCTTATGGAATAATAAAGTTCCTAAGAATGAAATATTTCGAACGATATCGATAATCATACATCGCTGAACCTGACCGGGAAAAGTATACGGTT
>JASJCE010000519.1 GCA_030066155.1 Desulfobacterales bacterium
GCCGGGAATAATCGGGCTGACCCGGCCCTCGCCGTTGATGCCTAAGACCGGATCCTCCCACCGCAGGTAGGACCGGTTTTCAGAGGTTTTTCCGTAAGCGACCCCGGCGGCGACCGGCGGTTTAACCTTGCGCCAGGATTCGGCGGTATGACCGTTGGCAAAATGCGTGTTTCCGGCCGCCACCCAGTCGGTGGCCTTCTTGTCGCCGGAAAAATCCACCTTGACATGACACCCATAACACTGCGGCGCCCAGGAGGAGTGGCAGCCGTAGCATTCGATCTTCTCGACATGTTTGGGCGAGGTAATTTTGGCGGCGATGGCCGAATCCTTATTCTGCCATTTGTCCTGCAGGTGAAGTGATTTCAGGGTCGGTACTTCGAAATCCAAGCCACTGGCGGAATGCACCAAGACTTTATCGCCGTCACGGACCACGTTTCCAAAGGGATTACCGCGGGCGGTCAACATAAATCCGTCTTTGCCGGAATAAGTTGTTGCGAACTTGCTTTGATTGATGAGCAATTCGGCTGTCGTGCCGCGCGGCGGTGCATTGCTGAGATCCTGATCGAACTCGTCACCCCAGCCCAGCGGCAATTCCCAGGGATACTCGGTCGCGGTCCCGTGGCAATCCGAACATTCGATTTCCACGTTGGCCAGCAGGGTTCCGGTGATGTTTCCGTTGCCGTGCATCGACGTGGTCGTGTGGCAATCCTGGCAAAGCAGTCCGCCTTCGGGATTGCCTTCACGGGATTCAAGCTGGTGGTGGACATCATCCTTAATGTACTGGTAAGTTTTGGTGTGCAGCTTGGGCTGCTTCTTGCCTTTGGCATTAAACGGGCTGCCATATGGAAATTCCATCAGACCCTGGAAGGATACACCGATGCGCTTGCCGCGGTTGTGGCAGGAGACACAGGTCTCATGGGGGATTCCCGAATAGACAATGCCGTTGGCGACAACTTTGGTCTTGCGGGTCGACTGGATTGAATGAACCATGGCATGACCCGTCTCATCCCGTTTGACCGTCTGATCACCGCCTTCGTAAAGACCGGCATTATTATAGGGGATATGGCAGGCCGAACAGCCCATTCCGCGAAAGTCACCACGTTTGTTGCGTCCCTTGACGCCGACGTGACAGCGCTGACAGTCCGTGCGGACATAGGTGTAAATCGCCGTCCACGGTTTCTCCTTGAGCTCGTCGACATTGGTTTTCGGCACCTGCTGAAGTTTGGTCGGAAAATTGTTAGGGTGTTTTTTCATCAAGGCCTGAGTGTAATCCTTGTATTTTTGCGTACCGAACACCGGCTCCGTGCCATCCGGATCGTCAACATCGTAGTTGCCATACCGCTTCTCATAGCCGGTGCTGGCCGGACCCCATCCCCACAGGGCACCCTGAATTTTTCCGGCTTCGGTCTGCATAATCGACCGATACTGGGCATATACCCACTCCTTGTGGCATTGGCCGCAGATTTTTTCATTGACCCAGACTGAAGCGGAATGCACCACAAACGTATCGAGCGTGCTTCCCTGGGGTGCACCGGTATGCGCCTTGGCCGCGTCTTTTTCCTCGGCCGGATTTCCGCCATGACAAATCACACAGCCATTGGGATCGCCCAATTTGCCGCCCAGCTGATAGATCTGCTTGGCCATCTCGGAATTATGAGCCCGAATCGGTTCAATCCCGGCATGGCATTTCCCTGGTGCCATACAGCCGGTATTGGGCGCAGGATACCCGGCCGGGTCCATTTCCGGCAGGGGGCTTTGGGCGATCGAAATCTGGGGCGCTGCGACGAGGATAAACGCGGTGAGAATAACTAGAATTCGGACATTTTTCATCCAATTTTTACAGCCCATCTCCTCCTCCTTTGGGTGGTGACTTTCCTCTATGTTTATATAGGAACAATAGCCCTTAGGTAGGCTATGAGAAGACTGTAAAATTCGGCTGATATCCGAATTTATATATGTAGATGATTTTTACTAATCACAATTCCCGACTCAGGTCAACCTATATTCGACCATTATGGTATGACTATACTGGTTGTCATTAGGATGAACTAGTCGATCGAGAAAGAAACTCTAAATTTTGAAAGAAAAAGAGGAATGGATTCCTATCTAAAAAAAAATAATTGGACAGGATTAACAGGATCATTTGGATAATGCGGCCTTCGGCCGGAAGGCCCCCTCGCCGCAGGCGAAAAAAATCCTGGTAATCCCGTTAATCCTGTCTAAATAAAAAGAAATAAAAATCGAATCCATTCCACAATCCTTTCATCTATTTGAAGTTTCATATAAGCAGGGCCGCCTCCCTACTTGAAACCAGGAGCGTCGATCTTAGATTGTATCTACTATATCGACCGAACATCACTTTCTAAAGTGACCATAGGCCATCCCATCAATGAAAGGAGCCACTATGAAAAAGCTAATATATGTTTTATTGCCAATCCTCTTAGCCATGACAGTTTCAATTCCCCTGGCAGGCGCCCACTGTCAAATACCCTGCGGCATATATGATGATCAACTGCGTGCCCAATTGATAGCGGAACATGCCACCACCATCGAAAAATCCATGAAACAGATAACGGAGCTGAGCAAGGCCAGCCCTAGCTCGTCAAATTACAATCAACTGATGCGCTGGATATCCAACAAGGAGGAGCACGCCACCAAAGTTCAGAAAATCGTTACGGCCTATTTCATGACTCAACGCATCAAACCGGGGCAGGATAATTATGCGGAAAAGGTGATCGTACTGCACAAAATGCTGCTGGCGGCCATGAAATGCAAGCAGACCACCGACATTACTCATGTCAACACACTGCGAACTCACCTCAAAGAATTTGAAAAACTTTACTTCGGCCACGGCCATGGGTGATGAGGTTTCAGGGTTAAAGGAGAGGTTTCAGTGTTCAGTGTTCAGGTGTCAGCGTACAGATGTCAGATGACAGAAGTCAGAATACAGATGACAGAAGAAAGTTACAGTTATTCGTTATTGGTTATTGGTTATACCGGTTGTCAATAATAATGTTCTATTTGATTTTGCCTTCGATAGACAGAGTCGTAATTCAGCAGAGCTCTACTCCTTAAAATGATGACAACCGTTATAATGTTTCACTACTAAGTTGACAGAATTCCTTAATTCGTCAATCGACATTCGTCATTCTTAAAGCCCTGAACACTGACACCTGAAACCTGAACACTGACACCTGAAACCTGAACACTGAAACCTGAAACCTCATTCCCTCCTGAAACCATCAACAGATGCGACCTATGACAGAACCAGTGAGCTCAGAACTCTGACCATTATAAAAATTAATAGCACCATACGGCAATTTCGAATACCATATGGCGCTATTTTGTTTAGAATACTGCTATATTGTCGATATCGTTAGATTAAGATCGACCCGCCGAAGGCGGACCACAATTCTTCAATCTTCATTCTTCAATCTTCAATTTCCCTCAGCTCTTTGCCGGTGACTTCACCCGGAAGAAAATGCAGTATAGCACGGGCACCACGAACATGGTCAGCATCGTCCCGAAGGTCAGACCGAACATGATGGTGTAGGCCATGGCCGACCAGAACACATCCGGCGCCAGGGTGACCAGTGCCAGCACTGTCGTGGCCGCCGCCAGGCACACCGGTCGCAGACGGGTGACGCCGGATCTGACGATGGCTTCATAGCGCGTCTTGCCCTTGTCGATTTCTTCCTGCACGGTATCCAGCAGCACGATGGCATTCTTGATCATCATGCCGGACAGACTCATGGCGCCCAATGTGGCCAGAAACCCGAATGGCTGGCCGCTGACCAGCAGGCCGGTGGTTACCCCGATGGCGGCAAAGGGAATGGTGCAAAGGATAATCAGAGGCGGCCGGTAAGCACTATAGAGCGCAACCATAACGAACAGCATAATGATACCGGCCGGCAGCAGACCCGGCTGGAGTGACGACTGATTGTCCAGTTGACTTTCATCCTCCCCGTCCATGAAAATATCGTAGCCCGGCGGCAGGGTATCCATGAGGGCCATGAATTCATCGATAACGTGGTTTTTCAAATCCGGGTAGGTCGACCACCAGGCCGGCGTGGCCTGAATGGTGACGGTGCGTCGCCGGTCCCAGCGGTTGATGAAGGGCTCTTCAAACTCGGGCCGGATATCCCGGGTGACCTGGGCCAGCGGCACGGTCTGCTGTGCCCATGTCGGTTTGACCTGCAGCAGTTGGATATTGTCCGCGGCCGCATGCCGCTCTTCGGGCGGGTAGCGCAGCAAGATCGGGTAAAGGTCGTCGCCTTCGCGGTACAATCCCACTTGTTGGCCGTCGTAGGCCCGTCGGGTGGCACGACCGATATCCTCGCGGCTGATCTGGGCCCAGCGGCCCCGGGGCTGGTCGTAGACCGGCACGATTTTCTCGCGCCGGTTCATCAGGGAGGTCTTGATTTCCTTGGCCCGGGGTTCTTTGCGCAAAATGGCCTTGCCCTTCTCCCCGATCTCGCGCAAAACGGCAATATCGGCTTCGGCCGGCCCGGTGATTTGCCATTCGAATTTCCAGGTATCACTGGGGCCGACCCCGTATTTTCGCACCCGGGTCGTTATATCGGGATAGTGTTCCTTGACCCAGGGTTCGAATTCGGCGATCAGCTGATCGATCTGCTCATAGCTTTCGGTGTTGACGATCAATTCGACGTAGTTCTGATAATAGGGCAGCTCCGGGTCCACCGGCAGGTACAGGCGCGGCGGCCCCTTACCCATAAACGCGCTCACCGTCGTCACCAGTTCGTTCTTCATCAGCCATTCTTCGGCCGGTCTGACCCGTTCGGATGCCGTCTGGATGCGCGTGCCTTCATCGAACCAGAAGTCGACCATGATCTGGTTGCGCGAGGCATAAGGGAAGAACATCTGCTTGACGTAGCCAAAACTGTAGATTGCGCCGATCAGCAACGCCACCATGACCATCATGAACGGCCAGCGAAAACGAATGGCGGTCTCCAGTAGCCACTTATAGCCGTTGAAGAACTTGCTGTCAAAGGGGTCTTTTTCCTCGCCGTCTTTGGAAGGCTTGGCTTCGGGCAGCATCGACAGGCACTGCAGCGGCGTTTGGACCAGGGCCAACACCCAGCTGAGGGACAGGGAAATGGCCACCACGACAAACAGGGAACGGCAGTACTCACCCGCATCCGCCTTCGAGGCAAAAATGGGGTAAAAGGCCATCACGGCGATGATCGTGGCGCCCAGCAGCGCCATGGCCGGATTGGTGGCCGCTTCGATGGCGGCCTTGACCCGGTCCATGCCGCTGTTGATTTTAACCTGGATGCCGTCGGCCACCACGATGGAGTTGTCCACCATCA
>JASJCE010000520.1 GCA_030066155.1 Desulfobacterales bacterium
CAACAGTGTGCGCCCAAAAAGTGCAGTATAGAGATTCCCATAGTTGGTAAATTCAAAGCCGGGGATGTAAAAGCCGCCCGGCTCACGGTGAAAAAAGCTGACGGCCATCATTATACTGAATGGTATGATAAAAAAGATCGCCAGCATCAAGGCCGGATAAACCAGAGGAACGTGGGCCCGGAAGCCTATCGGTTTTTCTCCAATCATGACTTCAACACAACGCAAGCATCTGCCGGAAGAACAACAGTGGCATTGTCCCCCTGTTGAACTGCCGGACGGCCTTTAGGAGTTGTTTGGCTTATGATATGAATGCCATTGCAGTTTAGGTAGATTTCGACGCTGGAGCCCACATCCCTTATGAATGAAACGGTTCCATGTAACCGATTATCCCCCTTTTCGATCCCCGGCAATACGAAGATATCTTCAGGACGCACCGACACGGTGACCGGCATACCTGAAGTTAAGTTTTCAGGCATATTATCCATGACCAGGCGTATCTCGCCAACTTTGATTTCATGCGATCCGCTGTATGATCCCTGCAATAAATTGCTGGAACCAATAAAATCAGCTACAAATGTATCCGCCGGCTTGCGGTAAATTTCAAGTGGAGAGTCGACCTGGTGAACACGATTATCCGGCCCCATGACCACGACTAAATCCGACATCGTCATGGCTTCGCGTTGATCATGGGTGACGAGAATGGTCGTCACCCCAAGTCGCTGTTGCAACTCGCGCAGTTCCAACTGCATGCTCTCACGCAATTTAGCATCGAGGGCTGAAAGGGGTTCATCCAGCAAAAACAGCTGGGGTTCGATCGCCAGGGCGCGGGCAATGGCAACCCTCTGGCGTTGGCCTCCTGAAAGTTGCGCGATATGTCGATCCATATGACCCGATAATTGAACGAGATCCAGAAGTTCTGCAACTCGTTTACGTCGGACAGCTTTGTCGACATGACGCACTTTAAGGCTGTAGGCCACATTTTCTCCGACAGATAAATGGGGAAAGAGAGCCAGGGATTGAAAGACCATGCCGAAATTACGTTTATGAGCCGGGGTTTGAGTAATATCCTTCGAATCCAGTAGAATTTTTCCCCGGGAGGGATTTTCCAGCCCAGCAATGAGTCGCAGCAGGGTCGTCTTACCGCATCCTGAGGGACCTAAAAAACAGACAAACTGGCCGTTGGGCAGCTTAAGATTTACATCCCGGGCGGCGACAACTGAGCCGAATTGCTTATATATGTTTTCAAGTTTCAATTCAGCCATAGTTGATGACCGGTCGTTGCATAGTTGTTCAGGCCGATTGGATTAAGGCGGCAACCCCCAATATCCGGTGAATTCAAAAAAATCGTCGCTCAATCTGCTTAAAAAAGGAGGTCGGAGCTGAATGTCAACTCCAACCTATGTGCAGTTATTCGATCATCTGAAACAGGTTGTAAAAGATTGGTTTAACCAACAATCTCGCCGCAATCGACAAAGGAGTAGTGGAGTGATGGAGTTATGGAGTATTGGAATGAATGAATTCTGTCTTATCCCAATGCATTATTGCACTCTCTTACCATTTAATTTCGATTAATCATGGTAAGCGATCTATCCACTACTCCAATACTCCAGTACTCCATTTAACCTTGATGATTTCCAAGCTCGTCGTTGTCAGCTACTTAATTCCGAGACTCCCGATATCAGATTACAGGATCCTATTCCGTCACCATTTCGGTCCATTTTTGGTTCACCCAGTCGGCCAGATCGCCTGTGTAAAGGTCATAACGCGGGATGATTGGGTTGATGTCACTTGAAACCGATGCAAATTCAGCATCGGTAAGCCCGGTAACTTCACGCTTTACCGTCGGTGCGGTGCCGACTTTTAGCGATAGCTTTTTTTGAATTTCTGGTCGACACATATAATTTATAAATACATGGGCTTCCTTGGACATCTTGGAAGCTTTGGATACGGCCCATGAGCCGGAATCCAGCACTCCGCCTTCCTTGGGGAAGGTCGAGCGAACGGGATGTCCGTCGGCTGCGGCAAGCCCGGTCACGTCGTGATAATACTGCCCCATGGGGATTTCGCCGGACTGCAAGGCCTGCTGAAATTGACCTTCATCCCGATACCACAACTTTACATTGGGTTTGACTTGCCTCAATTTGTTCAAGACTTTAAGGATGCCGTCTTGGGAGTTAAGAATGTCGTAGCCGCCAAAGAAGGTTTTGGCCGTAATCTCCAGTAAAAATGAATTTGAGGCTAAAGCAAGCAGCCCCAATTTGTCTTTCTTATCTGCCTGCCACATATCCGCCCATGAAGTCGGTGCTGATTTGAACATTTTGGTATTGGACACCAAGGTGATGTACCACGAAACGGCACCAATCCCATCAACTCGGCCATCGGGATATTTATGAACATGCTGCGCCAGCAGGTATTTGTGATTCGGTATTTGTTTAAGGTCCAATGGCATCCATATTTCGGTTCGCTGACCCCTCAGCATAACGGTTTGGGACATCATGTTTACATCAGCCGGCGCTACACCTGCCCTTGCCGCTTGCTCCAATTGAACCAGCCAGGATTCGCCGGTTGGTTCGGCCACAGATTCAACCTTGATGCCGGTTTCCTTAGTAAAATCCGGGAATATATGCTTGTCAAAAGAATCTTTAAAATAGCCGCCATATGCCCCGACTTTCAACACGCTTTCGGCTTGAGCTTCGGAGACGCAAAATACCAGGGCTGTGACACAAAGCGCTGTGACCATACTGATCCACATCAAAGAGTTGCCCGTTACCTGACGATCGTTTATTTTTCGGAACATGTTTTTTCCTCCTTTTTACATTGCAGGTTGTTGATTGCGGCGGGATATTGTTCAAATAATGCTGCGGCAAAATGAACTTATGTCAAAAGGGACTTGGCTGTCAAGTTAGTAACTTAAGGAATGTGGATTGACAAAATCGAAGCGGCCAAATAATGTTGAGCAACCGGCACTTCCTTGACCGGCACCTTTGAGGTTGTCCGGATAATAATATAAACTAACTAAAATCATTACAGACTTACAAGGACCGCCATGTCTGCAGATTTGATTTAATATGGAGAGATTGATTTGGCGACAACTTAACCAGTTACCGAGATTAGGAGCAGCCAGTATGAGTGTAAATCACGATGTCATGGATAATTCGTCACGGCTGATTTTGCATCGAACATCCCGGGAGGATGTTGCCGGGGGGATATCCATTATGGTGAAGGGTGACGGCGTCCGGATAACGGACAAGGCCGGTAAAAGCTATCTCGATCTGGTGGCGGGCGTCACCCGGCCTGTGCATATCGGCTATGGGCGCGAGGAGGTGGCCAAAGCCGCCTACGATCAAATGTGTCAGATGCACTATGTCAGTCCCTGCGGAAATGCCAACGAACCGGCCATGGAACTGGCAGACGTGCTGGCCCGGATCACACCCGGGGACATTAACCGCTTTACGTTTGAATGCTCGGGTTCCGAAGCGGTTGAAACCGCCATGAAACTGGCCAAGCATTATCACTACTTTCGAGGCAACAAAGGCCGCTATAAAATCATCTCCCGCAAGGGCGCTTACCACGGGGTCAATGGCTACGGTGTCAGAGCCCTCGGAACTGTGATGCCCATGCGGCAGATGATGGAGCCCGTCGCCCCCGGAGCAGTGTATGTCGAACCGCCCTACTGCTACCGCTGCCCTTACGGATTGTCCTATCCCGCCTGTGACCTGAAGTGTGCCACAGACATCGAACGCACCATTGAATTCGAAGGACCCGAGTTGATTTCGGCCTTTATCGGAGAGCCGGTGATGCAGGGCTTCGGAGCAATCTCGCCGCCCAGGGAATACTGGCCCATGGTGCGGGGGATTTGCAACAAGTACGATATCATGCTCATCATCGATGAGGTGATTTGCGGATTCGGTCGGACCGGCAAAATGTTTGGGGTCGAGCACTTCGCGATACAGCCGGACATGATCACTATGGCAAAGGGCATCAGCAGTGGCTACATTCCCCTTGGCGCAGTAGGGTGCAGCGACAAGGTACTGGAACCGATTGATAATTTTTTTCACCTGCATACTTATGGCAACCACCCCGTTGCCTGCGCCGCCGCTTTGAAAAACATCGAGATTTTGGAGCAAGAAGACTTGATCTCCAAATCGCAGAAAATGGGACGGTATTTTTTAGACGGATTGAAATCCCTGGAACAGCATGCCATTGTCGGTGAAGCCCGGGGTCGGGGATTGTGGCTGGCATTGGATTTTACCACTGATAAAAAAACCCGGGCCCTTTTTCCCCCTGACCGGATCAACAATATCATCAATCGGGCTAAACAGCTGGGCCTGATTATCAAAACCATGGGGCATGCCCTCGAATTTGCCCCGCCCCTGATTATCCAAAAAACGGAGATCGACGAAGCCCTGGATATTTTGGAGCGCTGCCTTGCCATTGAAGAGAAAGAGATGGGATTTTAGGATTTCGGATTGCGGATTGGGGATTTTGGATTGAGGGTTGTGGATTATGGAAGTGATTGATTTGACGCATACCATCCATGCTGACATTCAGATCTATCCCGGTGATCCGGCGGTGCCCTCTATCAGCCGCGGGTTGACCCATGAGAAAGACTATTGTCACATTGATGTGATGCGAATGGGCACCCATACCGGGACGCATATCGATGCACCGTTTCATTTTCTGGCAGAGGGGAAAAAAATTGATGAGATTTCGGCAGACCGCTTTGTGGGGAATGGTGTGCTGATTAATGTAGCCGATAAACCGGATCGAGGGCTGATCGAGGCTAATGATCTTAAATCGTATGCCTCCGATATCAAAAAAGGCGATTTTGTCGTCTTTTACACCGGGCGAGATCGATTTTTCGGCACGGAGAAATACTATCTGCACCCGTATTTGAGCGTCGAATGTGCTCACTTCCTGTTGAATCAGGGGGTCACTCTGGTGGGTGTCGATGCATTGAACGTCGATCCCACCTACCGGGAGGTCAATGGTTTAGATGAGCTTGCAGCGGATCTTCCGGTTGAAAACGAGTATGGATATCCGGTTCATAATATGCTGCTGGGAAACGACATTCTGATCGTGGAGAATCTCTGTAATTTGGACAAAATCAAACCGGTCCGCGGGATCTATTCATTTCTGCCGCTGAAACTGATGGAATCAGATGGATCTCCCATTCGGGCAGTTTTCCTTAACATACGGAGTAGCTGACAGATTCATATCAGAAGACCTAGCAAGCCGGTGTATTCCAAAAACCAGACGATGCACAACGTGATAAAAGCAATCAGATTTCTATGGACCCGCTTATTTGAGTTTTGGTTAACCATTGTGACTTCTCCTTATTTAACGCTTTCACCGAAGAAAAAAATCTCCGGAAGGGGGG
>JASJCE010000521.1 GCA_030066155.1 Desulfobacterales bacterium
CACAACACGTCTACAATTTTCTTTTCTATTTCCTGCTCGTTTAATATCATCTTCAACCTCTTTAAAGCCACCTTGTAACCATCTCTAATTCTTTCCGGCCCGGAGGCTCCGGTTTTTCATCCGGATAGCCCACGGCAATCACTGCCGCAATTTGCCAGCCTTTCGGGACCTGCAGGCCCTTTTCCATTTCACCCCTGGCAATCAACGGCCCCGTCATACAGCACGCTCCCAGTCCAATTTCTTCGATCATCAGCAAAATATTTTGAATAGCCAGTGAAACTCCCATCAGAGCGGTATCATGTTCATACTGCCTCAAGAATGCCATCTCCTTTTCCGGCAACGATTTTTTCACCAGGGCAGAAATACCCTGAAACGCTCGGTAAATGGGCAGGATAACAATCGGTGCATTTTGGAAGCTCATGAAATGGACCGAGTAATTCGAAAATTCGGACTGATATTCAGGGCTGATTGACGCAATAAGGTTCCGGCGGGCTTTATCGACCGCGCCGGAGATAATCTTAAAATGCTTCTTTTCTTTGGCAATCAAAAACCGCCAGGGTTGTTTGTTGGTTGCCGATGGCGCTGCAACAGCCGCTTCAATAAGCTTGCGGATATCGGCATCCGGCGGAGCTTCCGTCTTAAAGCGCCTGATGGACCGCCTGTTTTGCATCAGTCCCAGAATCATGTCAGGTGATAGCCTCCATCGATGTTTAGCTCAGTCCCCGTGATATAAGCGCTTTGTTCGCTCAACAGGAACACCACCAGGCCGGCAATATCCCCGGGCATTCCGAAACGACCTACCGGAATTTGCCCGAGGAGGTCTTCCCCGGCTAGATTGAGCGCCGTATCAAGCATGTCTGACTTGACGGGGCCGGGTTGAACGCAATTGACCCGGATCCCCTTGCGCCCGTATTCCGTTGCCAGAGCCCTGGTAAACGCCAGCAGACCGCCTTTTGCCGCCGCATAGACCGACTGCCCCCGAAATGTTTTGCGGGTAACGATCGATCCAATATTGACAATACTTCCCTGATGCCGGCGCAGCATGTGGGGCAGGACTGCACGGCAGCAAAAAATAGGGCCCAGCAGGGCTGAATCGATCTGCTCCCGGATTTCCGCTTCTGATACTGTCGGAAGAAGTCCGCTGACATTGATTGCCGCATTGTTCACCCAGCCGTCTATGCTGCCGAGTTCATCGACAAAATTCTGAACGCCACGCTCAACCTGATTCGGATCGGCAGCATCAAATGCAAGCAGCACCGGTTTTCGACCGCCGATTCGTTCCAGTTCTTCGGCCAGGAATTCTGCTTTTTCTTTACTCCTGAAGCAGTTTATTCCGACCCGGGCGCCATTTAAGGCGGCCTCCCGGGCAACAGCCGCTCCGATCCCGCGTGAAGCTCCTGTAATAACAATGTTTTTATCACCAATCACTTAATTCTCCCAATTCCAAAATACAATGGTTGCGTTTTGCCCGCCAAAGGCAAATGAATTGCTGAGAAAATACCCTATCCGATGCTGCCGCGACTGGCCCGGAACATAGTCAAGATCGCAGTCCGGATCCGGGTTGTCGAGGTTGATGGTCGGATGGACCCACCCGGCATTGGCGCACAGGATACTGGCCGCAGCTTCCACCGCTCCGGCCGCGGATATCAAATGTCCGATCATCGACTTGGTCGAGCTTACCGGAATCTGGTAAGCTTTCCGGCCAAACAGCGTTTTTATGGCAAGGGTTTCGACCGGATCGTTCTTCGGGGTCGCGGTACCGTGGGCATTGATATATGAAATATCGTCAGGCGAAATCCCTGCCATTGCCAGGGCCCTGGACATGGCTGCAACCGCCCCGCGCCCTTCGGGATGGGGATCGCTGATCGCATGCGCATCAAATGAATTGCCAAATCCGACGATTTCAGCATAGATATCAGCGCCTCTTTGAACGGCACTTTCCAGATTCTCCAGTATCAGCATGGCGGCGCCCTCACCGAGCACAAATCCGTCACGGTTGAAATCAAACGGACGGGACGCCTTCTGCGGCTCTCCATTGCGGGTCGAAAGTGCGTTGAGTTTGCAAAACCCCCCTACCCCCAGGGGATTGAGCATAGAATCTGTCCCGCCTGCCAGCATCAGGGATGCCTCGCCGCGACGAATTCTCAGAAAGGCATGACCGATCGCGTCATTGCCGGCGGCACAGGCCGATACGTGAATACCCGGATTGAGCCGCAGATCAAAGGCCTCGCAAAGCAGGTCAACGCAGTAATCGGCAGGGGTCTGCAAAAAATCATACTGCCCCTTGCAGGCGTCCGGAATTTTTAAGCCCGCCGACACATAGGTCGCCAGATCGTGCATGTCGAACAGCTCCAAACCGATTCCGATACTCAAACCACGTTGCTCCAAATTGTGGACCGGCTTCTCTTCCGGTTCATGAAGCCGTGCATCGCCCATGGCGCAATGAGCCGCATGAAGGGCGAATGATATTTTGCGGTCTTTATAAGGTATCTCATCCAGATGACATTCACCGGCGATTGCAGTCGGCAGCTGACCGGGATCAAATAAGGTCAACGGTCCTATACCGGAGTATCCTGAAAGAAGATTCTGCCGAAAACGGCTCAATGTATTCCCCAGAGGCGTGACGATACCCATGCCCGTGACCACCACCCGATTCATAGCACCTCCCAAACGCTCTCAACGATATGGGTTTCGGATCGGTAGCAATGACGGAAAAGTCCTTTTTGATCATGGGCAAAGGCATCGAGCAGCATGGGCAGTTCAGCCGGACCCAGGCGAAATTTCGGCGGCGCATTCTCCGAACTTTCATCCTCTTTGGTATATCGAGTATGCAGGGACACGAGTTTAATGCGGTCCCACCGGGACGCACCAGGTGCCGGTGTCATTTTTTCCAGAATCATGAAAGCAGCCGCATCTGATAACCGCCTTTCGTCACCGGCATGATATTTTTGAAAATGATTTTCAACCAGAAAATTGCACTGATCGGAAACACCACCGACGATGGCCCGCTTCAGGTCGCCATTTTGCAGGCGCTGAGCGGCTTCACTCAATACCTGATAAAACTGGACGGTTCCCGGATAGGTTAATAAGTATTCGCCCTGCAGGTTAAAATTGGCTGACAAATGATAGGCCGGCATGTTGGGCAGGCAGGCAAACGCCAGCAGCGGGTTTATGCTGTCGTATGCGTCGGTTGAAAATTTCAGCATCGAAAACTGATCCTGATCCTGTGAATAGCCGAAGATTCTTTCGGCTTCTTCACGCTTGAACGGAATGTAGCCGACTGTCATGAACAGTCCGCAACTGTCATTTAGTTTTTCAAGATCATAGCCGGCTCCTTCAAGGGCTTTGCCGCATGCATTTACGGCCAGGCGGTCCTGCTTGCTCATATATTTTATCGTTTTCGGCGCACGCAGGTAACCCGTCGGATCGCAGTCGTGGGTCAGCTGGAGCCGGGAAGGATCGGTCTGATTTCCAATTAAACACTGCCACGCATCCGGGGATATTTCCCATCCCAATCCGGATACCATGACCGCAGGTGCCGTCCCTTCAGGTTCCCGCTCGATGCCTTTTTTTAAATTATCTCCAAATCGGATTTTAGCTTTTTGGTCCATAGCTGATAGCAGTACCTTCTCTGGGCATGGATCTTATCCGAATCAATCGGTTTTAATACAAAGGTCAATTTCGCACTGGCAATTTTCGAACCATCGCATTCAACGGAAACATCTATCTTGGCGGCGTCGTCAATCTGATCATTCATCTCGGCAGTCAATTGCAGCTGATCGCCCGGTTCGGCCAGGGTATGGAATTTTGCCCGGTCGACCTGCGCCAGTAGAGCACGCCGGACAAAATCCTCTGTATTCACGCTCATTTCCAGCAGAAATCCCCCCAGCTGGGCCATGGCTTCGATCAGCATCGCTCCCGGGAATACTGGATAATCCGGAAAATGGTCATGCAGGATGTCATCCGTCAGTGTGACGTTTTTTATCCCGGAAGCACTCACCCCTTTAGTGAATTCCGTTACCCGATCCAACATAAAATATCGCATGCTAACCGCCTAATTCAGCCGCAGAACCGGGTGTCCCGCGCCCGGTAAATATTGTTATATGTGCAGGTGGGAATACAGTTTCCATTCCCGTCGGGTACCGCCACGCAGCAGCGCCTGGCCCGTTGAACATCGAAATTGGCCGCATCCATGTGAGAATGAATGTAGACGGCCTTGATGAATTGCTCGGCTCGTCGTTGTCGGGTCATATAGTCAATCGGCCCGGCCGGATAAATTTCCTCCAGCATCGATCTCATCTGTCTAATGACACGCGCCTCGGTTTCACCGCCCAGCTCCCTGCTCCAGACATCGTTTAAGACATCATTCATCACTTCCTCGGTTTCGAGGTCCGGCTGCATGTAGAGACTGCGTCTAAGGATCCTGCTGATATCTTCATTTTTCATAAACCTCGCGAAGGGCACGCTGCCGTTATTTTCTGTTTTCAGCAGGTAGCAAACGGCATAGCAGAGCGGGTGCGCCAGCGGTGAGGGAAGAAAATCATCCATGCGGATATCCGGATTATTCCTGACGATACCGGCGATCACATCAGGTATCGTCAAGCGGGTCGACTGGGCGAATCGCCCGACGTTCTGCCCGGTAAACGTCACGGTATGTATTTCAGAACTGATGATAAAATCACTCTCCATAACATAGGCAACGATATCACCAATTTCCCGATCATTTATTCCGAGACCCACCACGGAAAGCAGTGTCGTGGAGGGTTTGTGTTTTTCCAGCAATGCAAGAATTTTCAACTTTTCCTCCAGCAGATCTTTGCCCGCTGTAGCAATGTATGGCTCCCGGCGGAATGAATTAAAGGAAAATACGATACGGGCGCCCAGCTCGGCCAGGCGCTCAAGCAATGCTTCGTTTTCAAGAAATCGCAGACCGTTGGTGCTGATTGTGATTCGATGAATACCTTCATCCCGGCACATTTTAACTAGTTCGGCAAATTCCGGATGCATCAGCGGCTCACCACCGGTAAAATTGATTAGTTGCATCTCCGGGCCGGCTTCCCGAATTTGCGTCAGAATCCTTCTAAATTCCTCTCTGGAGATTAAGTAGGGGCGTGTATTTTTATTGATGGTATAGCAGACAGGACAGTTTAAGTTGCAGGCACTGGTAACCGGGACAACCGGCAATACCATGCGTTGCTGATGGTCATCGCAAAAACCACAATCCAAGGGACACCCGGACCGGGATGGTTTTGATACCGATTCGGGCTTTTCGATTCGGGTCTCAAAAGACATCACCCGCTCATACCAGGCAGGATCACTGCTGATAACAACTTCACTGAGCCCATGGGTCGGGCAGTCCTTCTCCATGACGAGCCTGTCT
>JASJCE010000522.1 GCA_030066155.1 Desulfobacterales bacterium
CCCAGACCACCGTAGCGCGCGGGAATGCTCAGCCCGAAAAATCCAATGCTTTTCAATTCATCAAACAATTCCTGCGGCACGGCACCGGCGTCTTCAGAAACCGGATAACGGGCCATGATTTGCTTGTATTGATTCAGAATTTCGTCGACCTGATCGTCTCTCTCCAGGCCCTGGAAGGCGGCGAATCGATCCGTATTTAGTTTCCCCAAAAACGCATCCATTAAGAAATTGTTGTAGTTCATATCCTTATAGTTATTCTAGTTTATGCGACGGCTTGATAACGCCAGCAGCTGCTCCTGACCGGCAGGCGATAAGCCCAGATCCTTCAGTATCGATCGAATATCTTCCCCTTTGCCATGACCGCCGACAAATCCATTGATCCTCGCAGCAGCGGTGGAATTGACAAAGTCGATATCCCGGGAATACATGCGTTTGAATTCCTTCATCAAACCTGTGTGTCGGCGCAGCTCATATTTCTGATGGTAGTCTTCTGCCAGATAGAAGCGATCAAAAGACACGATTTCCGTGTGAATTTTCTTGTTGCGCTGATTTTCTTCAAATGCCCTGGTCTCGAGCGCCAGCCTTTTCTGCTCATCGTCATGGTAAAATATAGCCGACATATACTGTCGACTCCAGGACCTGTAGGTCGGGTCGTGGCTTTGCCAGAAAACCAGGAGCAGATCTTTGTACGAAATGCGGTCAGGGTCGTAGTCGATCTGGATAGTCTCGGCATGATCTCCGATACTGCGATAAGTTGGATTTTCCTTCTTACCGCCGGAATATCCGACCCGGGTCCTGATGACACCGTCCATACTCCCGAACTGGGAGTCCGGTCCCCAGAATCAGCCCATCGCAAAGGTTGCGGTCTTGGTATTGGTCAAAACTTCTGCATCGATTGGCGGTATTTTATTTTTTAGGGTTGTCGTATTTTGTAATGATTCCATGTTGTTTTCTTTCTTCTTGTTGGATTCAGCCGAAGCATCAACTTTGCGAGTGTCACAGCCGACGAGGGCCAGTCCCAAAAAAATTGTCATAGAAATAAATAGTTTCAGTAATTTGCCCCGGCAAAGGTAGCTACGGGCATCTTTTTGCCGAGCTTCGACATGTTTGGGAAGTTTCATTTGATTGATTCCGAAATCTGTTTATGGATTTTTTGGCTTCACCATTGGTATTCTGTTGGCTGGCTTGGACATTAACACAATCCGAATCCAGCCCGTTGGTTGCTAAAGCATTTATAGTAAATAATAAGTGCAAATTCGGTAAAATCAAAAAGACAATCACCTGCGTTGGCAGTCCTTCGGAATCTCAGCCCTGAAACTGTCAATCGAGATACTGACCATCGGAAGGTGGTCTTGTCAGCATGCCTTCCAGATAATAGGTTGCATTATCGATAAGTGCTAAATATTTTGGCGGTTTGGCCGATACCACCCTATAGTGCTGCACAATCAATGCGTATAAGACCACGAACCGATTGGGCTAAATTTTTTATTGCTATAGCGAGGTAAATCTTATGAAGTTGAATTTCACTTTTCCCAGGTTATTTATCGGCGTTGTTGCGTTGACCGTTTTTTTCGGTATGTGTTTTCCCGTAACGGCTGGACTAAACGTCATAAAAACCAAATCAAAGGCTAATAAGGCAACCGGTCAACCCGAAAATTTCGAAAGCAAATCCGAAGAAAACAACTACGCAAACGTAGGACCGTCTTCCAAAGATAAATTCCAATCACCAAGCGGCTCGTTAAATTCAACGCCCGGCAATAATCCCTCAACATCGTCCCCGGCAGTTCTATCGGAGACGGCAAAACAAAGAACCGCCTCTCAAAAGGAGGCCGACTACTGGTTTGACAAAGGTGCGCTTTGTGCTACGTACGGCAATGAGCATGCCGCTATCAAATATTTCCAAAAGGCGATTTCTCTCGATCCGCAAAAAAGTAAAGCCTATTTTGAACAGGGCATATCCTACGGTCAAATCGGAGAGTATACCAAGGCCTTGGAATTGATAAAAAATGCAATCGAACTTGACCCTCAAAACGGTATATATTACTACGGTTGCGGCAGGGTTCATCTACTGGCCGGTGAACAGGAACAAGCGTTGGCGAATTTTAAGAAGGCTGCTGAATTGGATGACGAGGATGCCCAAACCTATCTGGAATCTCAAGCCGCGGCTGAATAGGCGTGATTTGTTCGTAACTGGAGAGGCTCAAGAAAGCGAGATATTGATATCAGTTGCCGACGGAGCATCCCCCCCAAAAAAAAGTCAGCCATCTATATGGCTGACTTTTCATGAAATCCCAATTTATCTTCTGCAACGGGGCCACCACCCCCTATCATCGAGCTTTGAATCTTCGGTGTCAAGATTCAGAGTCTCACTTCAGCAACCCTCAAGGTAGGCTCTTTCCGGGAGCGGCGTTGAAGACTTTCAGGAAATCCTTTCCGGGGATTTATCTGAAATATTGCTGAAGGCAAAAAATTTAGAACCTCATTACTTTAGCCTTTTACACTACCAAATTCCGTGCCAATTCGATAATTTTTTTTATTTTCTTTTATCCTTCGAAAAATATCGTAATTATAGATTCTTATCACAGAATATGGAACTGCTTGGTCAAATCAAAAAAAAATATATTCCACAAACTGTATCAATGGTTTACAGTATCACAAGTCACTGTCGATTTGGTTGACACTGTGAACAGTTCGGCACTTTGTATCAGACCGCTTTTACATTGATTCGAGTTGACCTTTGAATACGGAATAGCCGGCAGTTAATAATGGAAATTATGGGATAGGAGAAAAAAAATGACCGCAAAGCTAAACGAAGTCGATCAGGTGGAAATCTTAACCCTTCAGGACAATTATGTCGACGTTGCAGCATTTGACGGTAATGAGATAGTCCAGCGGGCGTTGCCGGTTAAGGACATGGAAATAAAAAACAGTATCTTGGCCGAGCACGGTTTCTCGGCCATGGTAACCGTTACCGCAGACGACACTCCCCGCAGCCTGCTCTTTGATTTTGGATTTTCCGAACACGGTGCGGCGCATAACGCAGATGCGCTGGATCTGGATTTGACGGCGGTCGAAGCCATGGTGCTGTCTCACGGGCACATGGATCATTTTGGAGGGTTGGAGGCGCTTGCCGATCGCATCGGAAAAAAGGGCATCGAGCTTGTATTGCATCCGACGGCGTTCAGATCTTCGCGATACATAAAAGTCTCCGAAGAGATCAAAATCGGCTTGCCTGCGCTTGAAAGGCAGCGGTTTGTAAACGCCGGCATCTTTCTTGTTGAATCCACAAAACCATATATGCTCCTAAACAACAGGATTCTTTTTTTGGGTGAAATATCAAAAAAAACGGATTTCGAAAAAGGATTTCCCCGCATGTATTACAATGAGAACGATGAAGCCAAATGGGATCCCATCGAGGAAGACAGCGCAATCGTTGCCAACGTCAGAGGAAAAGGCCTTGTTATTTTATCCGGTTGCGCGCATTCGGGAATCGTAAACACCGTCGAATATGCCCGGGAGGTTACCGGTATTGACAACGTCTTTGTAGTTATGGGTGGTTTTCATCTTACCGGCTCCGATTTTGAGCCCATCATTGAACCAACGGCTGATGCTCTGAAAGTGGTTAATCCACAATATATAGTGCCGACCCATTGCACCGGGCGCAAAGCCGTGATGCATTTGGAAAAAAAAATGCCGGATAAGTTTTTATTGAATATGTCGGGGACCAGGATGATCTTTGCTGCTTAGAAGTGGTTTCAAAACCACGCCAGAGACGAGCAAAAATCATAGCCCGGAGGGAAGACCAGGTTTTCTTTCTATTCTAAAAATTATATAGGTCTCTCAATCTCCTTCTGGTGAAAGTACGCGACAAATCCGACTCAGATTATTTGCCATCCAGCACCTGGCGTACAGTTTGGCCCAGGGACCTCGCTGTAAGGGGTTTCATCAGGAAATCCCGGATTCCGATTTTGACGGCCATTTCCTTGGTGATTAATTCACTGAAACCGGTGCACAGAATAATTGGAATATCGGATCGGGTCGCGATGAGTTTCCGGGCCAGTATATCTCCGGTAATGTTCGGCATGGTCATATCCGTGATGACCAGGTCGTAATTGTCCGGATCGGCCCGAAACAGCTTCAATGCTTCGCCGGGACTGCTGGCTGTCGTTACCGTGTAGCCCAAACGCGTCAGGACCAGATTGCCGATTTTCACCAAAACGTCTTCATCGTCAACAAATAGAATCCGCTCGTTGCCGCCGGGTATCGGATTTTCATCGCCATTTACGGATTCCGTGCCATTTTCGATGACAGGCAGATATACTTTGAAAGCCGTACCTTTTCCCGATTCGCTCTTGACCGTAATTTCACCACCATGGCTTTTGACGATCCCGTGAACGACCGCCAGTCCCAGTCCGGTTCCCTCTCCTTTGCCTTTGGTCGTGAAATAGGGATCAAAAATCCGTTCCATGATGCTGTCGGAAAAGCCATGCCCGGTATCGCCGACGGTCAATTCGAGATACGGCCCCGGTGAAAGATGCAAACCCCGATGGGAAATACCGGTGCCAATGAGAACATTCTTCAGACTTACGTCCAGGATCCCCCCCTGTTGCCGCATCGCGTGGCCGGCATTCGTGCAAAGATTCATCATTATCTGGTGGATCTGGGTTGGATCCGCCAGAACGGTGCCAGGGTCAGCTGTAATTTTTCGGCGTATTTCGATAGTTGCCGGCAAAGATGACCTGAGCAGCTTGAGCGCCTCTTTGATTATGGTGGCAATTTCCAGTGGCACTTTTCTCTGCTCGGATTGGCGGCTGAATGTCAAAATCTGCTGCACCAGATCTTTAGCGCGAAAGCACGCTTTGAGCAATTCCGTCAGATAGGATCGGATATTACCGTCGTCTCGCTCCGCATACATTTCAATCAAATCACCGTAACCAATTATGGCGCTCAAAATATTGTTAAAATCATGGGCAATACCGCCCGCTAAAATACCGATGGCTTCCATTTTCTGGGCCTGACGCAGCCGGGTCTCTAACTCGATTCGTTCTTCTTCCGATCTTTTTTGTTCGCTGATGTCCCTGATGATATTCAGTACAAAACGATCGTTGCGTATGTTTATAGGATGGGCCCAGAGTTCCACCGGAACCGGCTCGCGATTTTTTGAATAAACCGTAAATACATCCGGTCCGGTTGGTTCTCCAATTCGATTTCGCTTGAGATTGTGATGGGCAGTGTCCAGATCTTCACCCTGTAGCAATCCTAAGCTTTTGAAATCTATTCCGATGCATTCATCGGCACTGAAACCGGTCAACTTTACGGCTGCCGGATTGCTGTCCGCCAAAGTACCGTCGATTCTGAGAATGTAAAGGGGTATCGGTG
>JASJCE010000523.1 GCA_030066155.1 Desulfobacterales bacterium
TTGGAAGCGGCCGGTGCAGCCAGACAAAAGTTGGATCTTGAAATGCAGCTGCCCCAGGAGGTTTTGCTCAGCGGCTATTTCGATCTCACCGACAAGGTGGCGCTGGTGGCCAGTGCCGGCTGGCAGGATTGGAGCGCATTCGGTGAAACGACCATTACCGTTAGATCTTCGACTACCAGCAGTTTTACCGAAGACCGCAATTTCAAGGATACCTGGCACGCCGCCATCGGCGTCCGTTATCGGTTTTACGATCCCTGGCTGTGGATGGTGGGTTTTGCCTACGACAGCTCACCGGTCGATGATAAGGATCGCACCGTCGACATGCCCCTGGATCGCCAGATTCGCCTGGGGACCGGCCTGCAGTATGACTGGAATGAGAACGTGACCCTGGGGGGCGCCTACACCTATGTTGACCTCGGTGATGCCGATGTCGATCAGCAAGGCGGCCCTTTGCAGGGCAATATCAAAGGAGACTACAAAACCAACCATGTCCATACGCTTGCGTTGAATTTGATCTGGCGGTTTTAGCTTTTAGGTCAAAAGGTATGTTTCCTTCTTGCAGATATGAACCATCAAAAAGCTTCAACTAAATATCTCGCAGAGCCCGCAGAGCCCGCAGAGCTTTTTTGATTGTTCTCTGAGAACTCTGTGAGAGGTTAATTTTCTTAATTTTCTTTTCCGATCAGACTGGACGCTTACAGCAAGCGAGCCCCCGCAGAGCGGGATGCAAGCAAGGGCGGCTCTTGAAATTAAAACTGATATAACTATCTTAATAAATTAACATCAATTAACACCAACTACTTGGAGAAGATCCTTATAAGCGAAGGAGGCAGTGAAGTGAAAATTGCTAAAATGGCATATTCTTTCCTACTAGTATTGCTCCTGGCAGCGCCGGCGAACTTTTTTGCCAACGCCCAAGAAGACAGCAATGTCCTAACCGAAACATTAGAAACGGACGTGGAATTTAATCCGCTCCAAAAAGCCGATACCTCCAGCCCCCGCGACACGCTGCGAAGCTTCCTTGAAGATATGAAAATTACAATCGAACAATGGCTGCAATATGAGAAAAGTTCGAAAACGGCACCGGCAACCTACATTAACCAAAAAGCCTTCCGCGCCTTCGAGCGCGCGACATTGACGCTTGACTTCAGCAATACTCCAAACAGCGATGCCAGGAATGTTATCGCGCGGCGAATATTAATGCTGCTTGAAATCCTGGGCCGCATAGAGTTGCCCTCCTTTGAAGAGATTCCCGGAGATGCAGAAGTCGCACGGGGCAATATCAAGAGCTGGACGATTCCCAGCACAAGCATTACCATTGAACGGATTGAATCCGGGCCACGCGCGGGTGAATTTCTATTTTCAGACTATACTGTCCGACGCATTCCGCGGTTTTATTTCCAGGTGAAGCACCTGCCCTACAGATCCGATGCCGTACGTGGGATTTATGACCAGTACTTGGCCTCTAAAAAAACTGTAGATTATCTGGAATCACAGATTCGGAACCGTTTGAAACCGATTGACAATACCACCCCACGTTCCACCTTCAATGGTTTTCTGGACAGCGTCAACCGCGCTTACGCCCATGTGATGGAAACCAATGCAGCACTCAAAGCCGATCCACCGAAAATTACCATTAAAGAAGCCCGCAACGTCGAAAATATGGCCCTGAACCTCATGAAGCGTGCCATTGCCACTTTAGATTTGAGCAATGTGCCGCAGGCAATCCGTGGGGACGTCGGCATCGAAAGTGTGCTCCAACTGAAGGAGATCCTGGATCGGATGATGCTGCCGTTGTTGGATTCCGTGCCCGACAGTGAAATGGTAATGGTCGAAAGGGAGCGCCTCAGCAAAACCGCCCTTGGCAATACCCGCCCGGTTCGATGGAGAATTCCGAACACCAGTATCGAGATCGCCGAGATAATGGAGGGCCCACAGAAGGGCAGCTATCTTTTCAGTGCCGCCACGGTAAAGAGTTTGGCTTATATGTACGAGAAAGTCCGGGATCTGCCATATCGTCGTGATCTTTCGCAAGTTGCACCTGAATACAGATATGCCGACAGATCCGAAGGTTTCTATGATTTTTATATCTCAACGCCCGGCCAGCTGATTCCCCAGACGACGTTTTTGGGACGCTGGGTCGAAGCGATGCCCGGCTGGCTAAATGCAATGTATCGTGGCCAGACACTCTGGCAGTGGGTTGCCCTGATCGTTACAGTGGGGATAGCCATTTTGATCCTGATAGCTATTCACGGCATCATACTGCGTCGGCCTACCGAGCTGTCGGATGCAGCTCGAAATCGCCGACGGGTTTTATTCAATCTGGTCGTGCTGGCGATACTGTATTATACGGCCATTTTCCTTGACCAAACCATCAATTTAACCGGTACTGAGCTGCTGGTGGTGCTGACCTGCATCACGCTGGCCGAATGGTATTTCCTGGCGACCGGTGCCCTTTTTCTTGCCAACGCCATTGCGGAAACCGTCGTCGCTTCACCCAAGATTGACCCGGAGGGGATCCGAGCATCGTATGTTCGGGCCATTTTCGGTATTTTAGGCCTGGTAACGATGGCCGTACTTTTCATCAACGGACTCTTTCAGGTCGGCGTATCGTTGGGACCGCTGCTGGCCAGTGTCGGTATCGGTGGTCTGGCTGTCGCCCTGGCCGCTCGGCCGACCCTTGAAAACATCATCGGCAGCTTTATGATTTTTCTGGACAAACCCTACCGGGTCGGCCAGCGGGTCAACGTTTTGGGGCAGAACGGCACCGTGGAATCCATCGGTCTGCGTTCAACCAAGATTCGCCTGCTGACCGGTCATTTGACCTCGGTTCCGAACGAAAAGATGGCCACCGCCGAGGTCGAAAACATCGGACGCCGACCTTATATCCGGCGGGTTTTCAATGTCACCGTCACCTACGATACGCCGCCGGAGAAGATTGCCCGTGGGGTCGATATTATACGCGAAATCCTGGCCGTTCCCGAATCGCCGCAATCTCCAGAATCGGGAGCTACCAGCGGCACTGAGGAATTCGCACTCACGGTCGGTACCTCCGGCAAATCCGACAGCCAATCCCATCCCAACGAGCCGATCAACCAGCCGGATTTTCCGCCGCGGGTCTATTTCAACGAAATGAATGCCGACTCCCTGAACATCATTGTGATCTACTGGTACCATCCACCCGAATATTGGGACTACCTGGAGCACGCCCAATGGATCAACATGCAGATCATGGAGCGCTTCAATGCCGAAGGCATCGATTTTGCTTTCCCGACCCAGACGCTGCACATGGCCGGGGACGACAAGCGGCCGCTAACCGTCGGTCAGCGTTGGGAGTCCAAGGAAGATGGCTTTTCGCCCGGTGCCATACTGGCCCAGGCTGCAGCTCTCGGTGCCCAGGTGGCTCAGACCACCCTGACACCGGCAAGTGATTCGGTCCGTCCACAGGTCAGTGAAGCAGTAGAATCGAAACCAAAAATTGAAGGAGAACTGACCGATGCGCCGGTTGAAGATGACGTGTTGCACGGTGATGGTGATGGCGATAAGGTAGATTCTAAAGCTGATTAATCCACCCTGAAAAATAGTTCAACCAGGAATTTTTTCGGGTTATTGGAGCATGAGAGCACGGCATCCGGCAAAAGGACAGCCGGTCTGATCGGAAAAGAAACTCTAAATTTTGAAAGAAAAAGAGGATTGGATTCTTATCTTAAAGAAAAAAATTGGACAGGATCAACAGGATCATTTGGATAATGCGGCCTTCGGCCGAAAGGCCGCTCGCCGCAGGCGAAAAAAATCCTGACAATCCTGTTAATCATGTCTGAAAAAAATAATATAAATCGAATCCATTCCACAATCCTTTCATCTATTTGAAGTTTCATATAAGCGCCGCCGGCCGCAAGTTTACGGGCTGATCAATAAAAAAATAACGAATGTCCAACACCCGCCTGCCATGCATTGTAGTTTTAGTTGGCTTAAAGATTGGCATATAAATAAGCCGGTAAAATTGAACTCTACATCTTTCAAGGCATTGCGGGCAGGTCGAACATCCAACGTCGAATAGATGAATTCTGTCATTTTAAAAAGATTAAGCGAAGCCTCCGGCTCGTAGAGATTGTAGCGCCTACGCCTCGGAGAGCGAAACCACCCTTCGACATTCGATATTCGTTATTCGATATTCTGCTGTTCGCTTTTTACTGAAGTTTCACACGCAAGATAGCTCGTAAATGACAATCAGGCGGATTAATTGGGGGAACGTTATGAAGTTAAAATTGCATCGCTATTTACTGCTTCAAAGCATCGCAGTTGTGATCTTTACAATTTGGATGGTTCCATTTTACGTGGAAGATGAAACCTGGGGCGGATTTCTCAAAAATGGAAATCGGCTTTCCCCAACCTCGACGGCGATGGTTGAAAACAGTGATGTGCTGATCGGAATCGGAGGCGGTGAAGTCGGCCGGGATGAGCTGATTGCGGCAAAACGTTCAGGGAAAAAAGTTCGCTTTTTCCCGGCTGATATGAGCCATCAAAAAGCACGGGAGAAGGCTCAAAAAAAGGGGCAACCGGAGCCAAAGAATTTCCGCGGCGCGGCCGGGGAAGCTTTTGATTAGTATTTGTGGAGGTGCAAAAATGATGTTAAACCAATTCCTTGATGATGTCCCTTACTGGATGGTGTTTGTCGGCTACCTTCTACTCTTCGTTCTTTCAATCGAGGCAGGCTTTCGATTGGGGCGCTGGAAGGGGCCAAGCGCGGACGTGTTAGCCGAAAGTCGCAAGGCGCAGGCCGGTACTGTCCTGGGTGCAATGCTCGCGCTGGTCGGCTTCCTGGTCGCTTTTACATTTGGAATGGCTGGATCACAGTACGATGCTCGCAGGAAATTGGTGATCGACGAGGCAAATGCCATCGGCACCACCTATCTGCGCGCCGCGCACATGCCGGAGCCGCATCGCTCGAACATCCGCCGGTTGTTGCGCGAGTATGCCGCAGACCGCCAGATTGTCGCTGAGGTAGTCTCCAATGAAATGAAGGCACGCGCTCAGCAATATCATGAGAAGATCTGGACCGAGTCGACGATGATTACCCGAGCGGATCGCACTTCACCTGTTTCAGTCTTTATCCAATCGCTCAACGAAACGATCGATATTTACGCCAAGCGAGTCGATGTCGTGCTATGGAAACGGATCCCGGACATGCTCTTTGTGGTGCTGTCTTTCCTATCTATGGTAGTCATGGTGATGTACGGATACTGGATGGGCTGGAGTGACCGGCGTCACGTTTTTCCGACGACGCTTTTGGTTGTCGCCTACGCCACGGTTTTTTTATTGGTCGTCGATTTGGATCGGCCCAGCGGAGGCTTTTTTCAGGTCAGCCATCAGCCC
>JASJCE010000524.1 GCA_030066155.1 Desulfobacterales bacterium
TGTCTGCTGCAGCCGCGGTTGATCACCTCCATGTCGGTTCCGCAGCAAACCGATATTGCCGTTTTGGTGGACAACTCGCGCAGTATGACCATCCGGGACATGGGAGATGGCCGTTCGCGGGGGGAGGTCGCAGTTGATCTGCTGTACGGGGAAAACGGTCTGAAGGATCATCTGGGGGAAAATTTCCAGCTGCACGCTTTCCGAATCGGCATCGGCGGCCATCCGATCTCCGGCCCGGGAGATCTGAACTTCGAAACCGCCCGGACATCGTTGGCTGAAGGTATCAGGCAGGTCGGCCGGAGCCTGAAAGGACTGCCGCTGGCCGGCGTCGTCCTGATCAGCGACGGCGGGGACAACAGCCGGCAGGACCCGCTGCGGGAAGCCCGGCTCCTGCAGGCACACGATGTCCCGGTCTTCACCGTCGGTGTCGGAAAATCCAATATCACACAGGATCGCGAGATCAGCCGGGTCACCGTGGCCCGGACCGTGACGGAAGGATCGATTTTCGATGTGAATGTGACGGTGCGAAACCGGGGATATGCTCGACGGGAATTCGACATCATCATTGAACAAGAGGACCGGATTGTGGCTCGTAAAACGGTGCAACCCGGCAACAGCCATGCCGCCCGGCGCCACACGCTACAATTGATCGCTGAAGAGGACGGTCCGCAGCTTTATGTTGTCCGGATACCGGAGGCGGAAGATGAATTTATCGTTCAAAATAACCGGCGCGCGTTTCTGGTAAACAAGGAAAACCAGAAGTTTAACATTCTCTATGTCGAAGGCCATCCCCGCCACGAGTACAAATTTATCCGGCGCGCTGCCGAAGGGGATGCCGCCCTGCGGCTCGCGACCTATTTGAAAACCGGCCCACAGAAATATTTACGCCAGGGCATCGAGTCTCCCCAGGAACTTGCCAATGGGTTTCCGCAAAAAAAAGAGGATCTGTTCAAATATGCAGCGATAGTCCTGGGCGACATTACCCACAGCTTTTTCAGCAGCGATCATCTTTCCATGATCCGGCAGTTTGTGGCGGAACGGGGCGGCGGTTTTTTAATGCTCGGCGGCTCCACGGCCTTTGAGGAAAATTACATCGGTTCGCCCTTGGCGGACATTTTGCCCGTGACCCTGCTGGATACGGCGCAGCTCTCCCCGCAGCTGCGCGAGGCAGCCGCCTCCGAAAAATTCAGCCTGCGGCTCACCGCGGAAGGCGAGCGTACGGCCCTGCTGCGTTTGGGACTGGATGGCGTCCCGAATCGGCAGCTCTGGGAAAAGATGCCCCGGCTGCAGGGGATCAATGTTACCGGGCCGGCCAAGCCCGGCGCGACAGTGCTTGCCGTCCACCCGACACTCACTCTCCGCGACGAACCGCTGCCGCTGATGGCGTACGAACGATACGGTCGCGGCCGCAGCATGGTTATTGCCACGGCCTCCACCTGGCGCTGGCAGATGCTTCTGCCCCGCGAGGACATGTCCCATGAACGGTTCTGGCGACAGGTGCTGCGCTGGCTGGCGGCCCCGGCTCCTGCGCCGGTTGAGTTGAGCCTGGATCGGGAATCATATGCTGTAGGTGAAAAGGTGCGGGTGCATGTCCAGGTCCACGACAGCGCCTATGTGCCGGTCAATGATGCCACGGTCTGGTTGAAAATGACGGATTCTGCAGGTAACATCCGTGACGTTCGGCTGGAATGGACAGCCGATCATAATGGAACCTATGCCGGCAGTTTTGAGGTGCTTAACGGCGGGATCCACCAAATCGAGGTAGCTGCGACCTCACCCTCGGGAGACGTGCAGGAAACATCCAGCCGATTTCTGGTCGAGAAATCCGGCGCCGAATTCATCGATCCCGGTATGGATGCCGCCCTGTTGAAGACCATAGCAGACGTCGGCGGCGGTAAATATTATGCGCAAAACGATGCGGATCGCCTGGTGGATGATCTAAAACGCCTCCAAAAAGAACTGCCGCTGGCTGTTGAAAAGGATATCTGGGATATGCCCCTCGTCCTGTTTCTGCTCTGCGGAATTTTTGCCCTGGAGTGGTTGATCCGGCGCAGAAAGGGGATGTCATGAAACCACCGGCAATTCTGAGGCTGTGTGCGATTGCAGTGATGTTCCCGGCGCTTCTCGTTAATTCACCGGTCCACGGCCGGGAGTATTTTCTCCCCGGACCGGACACGCACAAATACGCCGTCATTCTTGGAGGGGCTGCCGCCAACGAAACATACAGGGATCAATTTCAGCTGTGGTCCCTAAAACTCCATGATATCCTTGTCCGGGATTATGCTTATCCCGCAGATCACATCACCCTGCTGCTGGGCCGCGATGATTCCGGGGCGTCAATAATTGCCGGCCCCTGCCGGCGTAGCACCATCCTTGATGCCATGAGGCGTTTGCGCAAGATCGTTAAACCGGGGGATCAGATTATTATCTTTTTCATCGGCCACGGCACCAGCGATGATCAGACCGCCAAATTCGTCCTGGTCGGACCGGACATCACCGGCGTTGAATTCGCAAAGATTCTGGAAGATTTTTCAAACCAGGACATCGCCGTGGTAAACGCGACCAGCTCCAGCCATCCCTTTTGTACTGCGCTTTCCGCACCCGGACGGGTAATTGTCTGTGCAACCCGTTCGGCGGCTGAAAGATACGACACCATCTTTGCCCGATTTTTGCTGGAGGCGCTGGAAAACCATGCCGCCGACCGCGACAAGAATCGGCGGGTTTCCCTGTTTGAAGCGTTCCTGTATGTGCGGGAAAATGTCAAATCGTGGTATACCGAACAGGATAGGCTGCCTTCGGAACATCCGACCCTCGGAGATAACGGTGACGGCCGCTTTCACACCGACCCGGATCCGGCCCGCAATGAAGGCCGGCTGGCGCAGATCGCCGATGTCGATACCCTGGCGGCCTTCTTGCCGGAAGTCGCCCAAGTCGGACCGGCCTCTGAGACCCTGCGCAGGCTGACTGCCCGGGTTCAAGCGCTTGAGAGGTCTGTCATCCTGTTGCGCCATCAAAAATCTGAAATCCCCGATCAGGATTACCGTCTGCAGCTGGAAACGCTTCTGATCGATCTTGCCCGGTCCTCACGCCAATTGAGAGTCTTGACAGCCAATCAACACCAATATTATCCCATGGATAAATAGACATCGCGGTTTTCGTTTATTGCACGAAAAGCCTAAAGTAAAAGGCTTTATCGACCGATAACCAGAACGATGACTGATTCAGATCGAAGAAAATACCCGCGGGTCGATACCAGCAACCTGGTCAACTGTTGCAGTCTGGACGAAAACGGCAATGAGAGGGACCACTGCATGGCAAGGGCTGTAAACGTCAGCCCGGTTGGCATGAAAATCGAGTTGTTTCAAGAGTTTGAGTCAGACCGGATTCGGTTGGTATCTGTTGATCCAGAGGGCAACCTGATACATATCCAGGGACGTGTTGCCCACAGACGAAAAACGGAAGACGGGCGATATGAACTGGGTATTTCTTTCGATGGCTCTGAAGTTGATAATACCCGATTTACGCTAAATATGATTGGTGGCAGCCATCGAGCCGAGCCTTCCTTTGTTATGGTCAAAGGCTCCAGAGATACGGATCGAGAACGCAGAAAATATCCGCGGGTCAATGCCAACAATTTAGTTTCATACAGTTGTCTGGATGAAAATGGAAATGCGCTAAACCGCTGCATGGCCAGGGCGCTTGACATCAATCCGCTCGGCGCTAAAATTGAAGCCTACCAGGAAATTCCTTCAGAAACCATTCAATTGACCTCCTTTGATATCGACGGGAACATTATCGATATTGTCGGTAGAATTGCACACGCCCGCCAAACCGATCAGGGACGCTATGAATTCGGTATCTCATTTATGGGCACCGAGGCCGAAAACACCGATTTTGCCTTGAAATTGATAGATGTTTGCCAGATGAATGAACCCTCTTTTGTCATGGTAAAACGGGCCTGATCTCATAGATCGATCTGAATCTCAAAAGGCAGTCTCATGTTTATTCAGGAATCTTGTCGGCGATAGCAAAGGGTATTCAGGACGCGACTGAAATCGCCAACCATGCCGGTATCTATTCAACCTCTTTAGTCAAAACTGGTTTTTTAAAGAAAAAATCCTTTCCAATCCCCCCATGGATTTCGATGTTGCCGGATTGGTCTTTAAAAATATGGAAGGTCTTGAATTACCGATCTGATTTTTTATTGAAATTCAAAAATCATCAGGTATGATGGCCCGGAAGTATGCGCAGACCAATGGTCAAGCAGCTTTAAAAAAAGGAGGCGATTAATGGATGAACATCAGGTCGTATGGAACGAGAAAGTGGCCCAAAAAATCATTAAAAACCTTGAAAAGCGCCGCCTGGCCGGCAGCTATGCCGCCACTTCCACCCAGGCCAAAGCCGAGGTGCTGGAAATGATTCCCCAGGGGGCCTCGGTCTTTCGCTGCGGATCGATGACCGCCGGGAACATGGGCCTGTGGGAGGCCATAGCGGAATTGCCGGGGGTCAATTTGATTGATCCCTACCGTCCCGAACTGTCGCGTGAGGAAGGCCTGGAGCTGCGGCGTCAGGGGATGGTGGCCGATGTGATGGTTGCCGGCACCAATGCCATAACTCTCGACGGCCGCCTGGTCAACCTCGACGGCATGGGCAATCGGGTGGCCGCCATGGCCTTTGGCCCCAAAAAAGTGATCCTGATGGTTGGCATGAACAAGGTGGCCCCCGATCTGCAATCGGCCATCGCACGGGTCAAGCACTATGCCGCACCGGTCAACAACATTCGCTACAGTTTTAAAAACCCCTGCGTTGAGACCGGCCTGTGTTCGGACTGTCGCTCCCCCCAGCGGATTTGCAACATCTGGAGTACAATAGAAGGGCAAATCATTGAGGGGCGAATTCATGTGAAGCTGGTCGGGGAATATCTCGGATACTAGGCCCTTATAACATAAATGTATTTATAGGGAATAAAATCCAATGGATGGAAAAAAACAGGCGAAAATAAATACCGAAATCAAGGCGCTGCGCGACGAAATGATTGATTCGTTGGCCGAACTGGTGCGAATTCCAAGTGTTGTCGGAAACGAGAAACCGGCGCAAGAGTTCATGCAGGAACAGTATGAAAGGCTGGGATTGGATGTCACGACCTTCGAAGCTGACAAGGACAAGGTCGGTCAACATTCAGCTTACGTGCAGAGCGGATTGCCGTTCGAGGAGCGGCCGAATGTTATCGGCGTGTTGAGAGGAGATACCCAAAAAAAGTCGATAATCTTAAACGGCCATGTCGATGTGGTTTCTCCCGAACCGGTGGATCAATGGCAGCATGATCCCTGGGGGGCTGAGATCGAGGGCAATCGCCTTTACGGGC
>JASJCE010000525.1 GCA_030066155.1 Desulfobacterales bacterium
GAGCCCCGCACAAAACAGCGGGACGCCCACTATAATCCCAATTGATTTAAAAACCAATTGGAAGTTATTAGTTATTCGTTATTGGTTAATGGTTTAAAAGGACCAAAATCTGTATTCATATATCACTGATGATAGAAAAATAAAATCAGGCTATCATTCAGTCTCTAATAACAATTAACATATAACAAATAACGACTAATTGAGCGTGTTTCGCTCAATTAGGGTATAAGTAATTACTTCAGTCTGACTTTGCGGCATGATCTGGGAGGTTTGATGTCGCTGCGGCCCGATTCATAGAGAATTTTTTGCTGTTCGCAGGCGGCCCATTCAAGCCCCAGTTTCGGATCGGATATCTGGCCGGTGGCAAAGGCGGTAAAGGCTTCCTGTTGGGCGGCCAGCATTTCGGAATATTTGGGCTCGTGCCAGAAATCGCGTGAGCGGTCCGTGCGCAGCATGTATTTAAAGGCCCTGAACCACGGCTGAATGTCTTCAAAGCCCGGCGATTCAAGCACTGATTTGACACAGGGATTACCGCCGCGCCTGGCAAATTCAAGCTGAGTTTCCGGCAGGTACCACCATTTCAGGAAGTCGATTGCGACCGTCATATGGGCTTCATCATTGAAGGCATTGATTACCCACGGTTGGCCTCCGATGGAGTACAGGCGTTTCAGCGAGCCGTCTTTTTGTTTGAAGCCCGGAGGCGGCACTACCATAACGCGATCACGGTTCTTATCCGTAAGCATCGCCAATCCGACTGCAGCCCACTGAAAAGCTGTGGCAACCTTATCCTGAGTAAATGCATCGATTTCCTCGGCGATTCCGTAGCTGACAGCTCCCGGCGGTTGATAATTGAGCATGCGCTTGTTCCACTTCATGGCCTCGGCGTTGATGTCACTGTTTAGAATGCCGTAGACCCTGCGGGTTTTGGGATCCCAGATATCACCCCCCGTGGAGAACATGAAGGGGTAGAGGTACATGGTCATGAAGTCATATTCTTTGGAGTACTGCATGGCCGTGCCCCACAGCCCGTCATTGGGGCGGGTAAAAAACTCGGCGATTTTTTCGAAATCCGTCATAGACAGCTTTTCGAAATCCTCGAACGTCTGGGGCAGATCCATCCCGTATTTAGCTTTGAACGCTTTTTTTTCTTTGGGATCGTGAAACAGATCCGTGCGGACAAAAAGAGCGATGGTATCGCCTTCTTCCGGCAACCCCCAGAACGTTCCCGAGCCTTCAGGATATTCCATATAGGTCTGCCAGACAACCGGATCGTACCACTCGATGTCCAATTCCGGATGTTGTTCGATCAGGCGACTGATGTTGACAATCCAGCCCGGTGATGCAAAGGCGCCAAGCCATTGGCTGTCGCTGATGATAATGTTAAATTCTTGAGAGCGGGTTGCCAGGGTGGAAGCGGCCTTTTGAAACAGGGCTGAAAACGGCGCTTCGGCAAAAGTAAAGCTGACGTCGTATCCGAATTTCTTTTTGGCATATTCCGCAAACATAGGTGACATGTCGACCCCCAGCCGACTTGGCAGCCAGCCGCCGATGCCCAATATGGCCATGTCGATCTTCTGGCCCTTGAGAGGATGATCTTGTGCTAACGATGTTGTGATGAAAAGCGGAGCAGTAAAAGCCATGATCAGGAACAGAGTTATTGCCAGCAGTAGTTTTCTCTTGATCATAATTACCTCCTTTTATGGGTTCGTGGATGAACCCGGTTGGTGAGACTGCATGACTTCAATTTTTAAATTAATGCTCTTGCTTTCACCTCCTTTCGGCGTAGACTTTGCAACTGTTATGGCGGCACTGGTTAAGAAGGGTTCGAGGGTTAGATGTCTGGTCTGATGACCCGGGAAAACTCGTATCGCAGACAAATATCGGACCATGCTAAAAAAAAAAATTTTTTTTGTCAACTGCAGGTAGATTGCAAATAATCGCTCATTAAACTCAGTATGAAATAGGTCGATAAGGCTCCCGGGTCGGGATGACCGACGGCTCGCTCGCCCAGCGTTTTGGCTTTCCCCATGGCGGCCACCATATTTTTGGTGTGCTCCATTCCGTCACGGGCGGACTCAGCTGCTGCAGCCAGCGCTTCGTCAAAAGCCTCTTCAACCATCGCCAGCGCGCTTACGGAGGCCGGCTCCAGCGCATCGACCATCGTTTTATCGCCAGGCTTGGCTCGACCGCGGTTTTTCACAGCCTCGAGTCCGCCAGATAGAAACATGGCAAACGCCTGGCTGTCGAAAATTTGCCTGTCCATCAGAGGGCCGGCACCGCCCCGGAAAAAAGTGCCGAAAATTGCGCCCGCGGCCCCGCCGATCGACATCATCAAAGTGGTTCCGATTGTCTGCATTAGCGCACCGACAGACTCGAAATTCTTTTGGATCAACTTTTGTTGAACAGCTTCAAACCCTCTGGCCATGCCGATGCCGTGATCACCATCGCCGATCGCCTTGTCAGCCTGGGTGAGCATATCCGTTTTATTCAGCATTTCCATGGCAACAAACAAAAACATGTCGCGGGTTTCTACGATGTCGATTGATGGTGTCCCCATATTATCACTCCGAGTTGATGAGTCGGTCCTCTTGGCCGCGATACATCTAATTCCATCTGCCAGCAAATTATTGAATTGCAAAAAGGCCGATCTCCAATAACAGAAAACGAATGACACCTTTAAGAGCGTATATGCGCGTTTCAGGGTGCTGCCTTCGTGAAGCCCAACGAGTCGGCTGGCATGTTATAATACGTTTTGAGCTCCTCATCCAGTTTCATCATGGAAATCGAAAATCCGGACATTTCCTGGCACGTACAATAGCTGCCGAGAATCGTGTCGTAAATCCTGATGCCCATTTCGTTCAAAATTTCGTGAGTGCGCCGATTGGCGATGAGCAGCTCCATGTAAGTGGTTGCGCCCAGATCATTGATCAGCAAGCAAACCTCGTCACCCTGCTGAAAGGGTAGATCCTCCACCAGCTGCGTAATCATTTTATCCACAAGGGCGTCCGCCGGCAGCATTTTCTCCCGCGATACACCGGGCTCGCCGTGTAATCCCATACCGATTTCAATTTCATCATCCGGCAATTCAAAGGTTGGTTCCCCGGTTTCGGGTATCGATCCGGCCGCCACTGCAACTCCTATCGAGCGCGTTTTATCCCGGGCTTTGGCGGTGACCTGATAAACCGCCTCCAGGTCTTTCAGAACAGCAGATGCACCTCCGGCGACCTTGATCACAAACAGATCGCCGGCTATCCCTCTGCGATCCTGCATTTTAGCTTGCGTTGCCGATGCCACATCATCCCAGACACGCACCGTTCGTGTGACAATATTTTCTTCGGCTGCCATTTCAGCCGCGATATCAAAATTCATATTGTCGCCGGCATAGTTGCCATACACATATAAAACACCATTACCTTGATCCAGGGCGCGGGTGACCTCAAGTATGATGTCTGGAGACGGAGCGGCGAATATTTGTCCACAGGCGGATCCATCAGCCATATTCTCACCAATGAAGCCCCCAAAAAGCGGCTCGTGGCCGCTGCCCCCGCCAATCAGCAAACCGACCTTATTCCACGGCAGGCTACTCTTGGTCAACGCGCCGACGCCATCCAATTTTTTGATATAGCCATGGTAAGCAGCTACGAGACCGTCGATCAATTCCGGAACAACATTTTTCCGATCGTTCAGAACTTTTTTGCTATTTTGCATGTCTTGGCTCCCTAAATTATCTTTGGCGAAATGTGCTTTGAAAGGAAATCGTACGCCTGCTTGGCCGCATTCACTGCATCATGGCTGTGGCGGCTGAGCTCGACATTGATGGGTCCGTTATAGCTTATATCTTTCAAAGCATCGAAAATATCCGGGAAGTCCATCTCGCCTTCGCCGAATTGGAGATGCTCGTGGGCCGATTTTTTCATATCCTCGATATGAATGTTTTTGATATCGTTTTTAAACTGCCGAATACATGCCCCCGGCGTATTTGATTCGGTCAAGAAAGCGTGGCCCAAATCGAGCGTCAACCCCCATAAGTCGTGATTGAGATGTTCTTTCAATTGTTGAAACTGAGTCAGGTTTTCGACAAACATCCCCGGTTCCGGCTCAAAGGCTAAGGGGATGTTATATTGAGCGGCGTAATCCAGCACCTCGCGGCAGCCTTGGACCAACCAGTCCCAAGCGTCGGTCTCACTCACATCGCCATTGCGGATTCCCGACCAGAAGGACAGGGCTTCCGCTTCGAGCCGGGCAGCGATATCCAAAGCACGCTTGTAAAAATGAAGCCTTTTTCGCCTTCCTTCCGGATCGGCCGAAATCAGGGTGGGACTGTGTTTCTGATTGGGATCCAGTAAAAAGCGCGCACCGGTTTCGATGACACAGGACAAACAACACTGTTCCAGCAGCGCTCTGGTTCGATCCAGTTGCCGGTTCAGGTCCGGAGCTGCGGGATTTAAAATGTAGTTATCCAGGGTGATGGCGACCCCTCGAAATCCCAGGTCTGCGATAATTTGAAGGGCTGCTTCCAGAGAGTGGCAGATAAAACCGTTGGTGTTATAACCGATACGCAGCATCAATCCTCATATGATCAGCAACTCTGGCTGTGAGCGACAAGTCTGAACAAATAAGAACCTTTGTTTTTGAAAGATAAAGAGGAATGGATTCTTATCTTAAAAAATCAATTGGACAGGATCAACCGGATCGTCTGGATAATGCGGCCTTCGGCCGAAGGCCTCTCGCCGCAGGCGAAAAAATCATGATAATCCTGTTAATCCTGTCCAAATAAAAATAATAAAAATCGAATCCATTCCACATCCCTTCAACTTTTTGAAGTTTCACACGACTTTCAGGGACTGACCAAACTGTCAAAGGCTTCCACCGTGACCGCCGGGCAGGTGGTAAAGGAAATGCCGGTTAGTTTGCCCAGGCTTACGGAAGCTTTCATGGCTTCTTCGACTCCGGGCAGGGTAACGCAGAAACACAGATCGTATTCTCCGAGAAGAACATGCATGGCGTTGACTTCGCCGCCCAGCTTTTTGATTTCGCTAACAGCGAGTTGTGTCCTTTCGGCGCTGATGTCTTCCATGGCCTTTGAGGTGTATTTGCCGAACATGAAAAATATTCCCATTTCAGTTCCTCCTTTCGGT